>DPVD01000105.1:18719-31081 GCA_003526745.1 Candidatus Latescibacterota bacterium | reverse complement strand
TCGACAGCATCGACCCAAAGCCCCCGCCGTTCGTGATCGAGAACGTCCCACCACTGAGGTCATTGATGCTCAGGTTAGCATCGCGAGCCTCAAAAGCAACTCGTTTGATCTCGGACTCGATCTCGGCAAACGACATCTGATCCGCATTCTTGAGCACCGGAACTACGAGCCCCCGCTCCGTGCTCACGGCGATGCCCATGTGGACGTAGTCGTGGTAGACAACGTCTTCTTCTTCGAGGCTTGCGTTCACGGCCGGGTAGTCCTGCAGAGCGATGACGGCTGCCCGAACAAAGAAGGACATCAGACCCAGTGAAATACCGTGCTTCTCTGTGAAAGGTTCCTTGTAGAGCTTCCGAAGCTCATAGATGCCTGTCATATCGACTTC
This sequence comes from Candidatus Latescibacterota bacterium, assembly GCA_003526745.1. Taxonomy (GTDB): domain Bacteria; phylum Latescibacterota; class UBA2968; order UBA2968; family UBA2968; genus UBA2968. The sequence goes on along the minus strand of DPVD01000105.1, from coordinate 30,696 downwards.
GTTGAAAGTCGTGAGCATAGCAGCCGTCTGCTGAGCTTTCACTAAGGTCTTGGCGATCCGCTTCCGGATCCGGGTCAAGGGCTCTCGACGGACGCCGCCAACGGATTCCTTCACCACTGGCGTCGATGACAAATGAGCTGGATTCGGTTCTCCAACCGGCTCCAGGACTGCAGATTGCGAGGCCTCATTCGAAAGGACTTCAAGCACATCATCCTTCGTAATCCGCCCATCCTTACCGGTCCCCAAGATCGCCGATGGATCCAGGTCATTCTCAGTCACAAGCCGCCTGACCGCCGGGCTAAGCCCATCCTCACCCACCTGATCTTCAGCACCTTCCGCCGCAACCTCGGTGGGCTCTTTCACCTGCTCTCTAGATCCCCCTCTCTCCAAACCGGGTTTACCTTCCGGATCGATCTCAGCCACCGTTTGCCCGACCCGGATCATATCACCGTCCGAGTTCAACGTTTTGAGCAAACCGGCCGCCGGAGCAGGCAGCTCCGCATCGGCCTTATCCGTCTCGATCAGACAGACCGGCTCATCCACCTCCACGTATTCCCCGTCTTGTTTCAACCACTCTACAAGGATCGCTTCAGTGACGGATTCACCCAACTCGGGAATGTCGACATTGATGGCCATGCTGCCTCCCTAAACACTCAAGGCTTCGTTGACGAAGGTGGCGAGTTCCTTTAGATGGATCTGCGTCACACCGGTCGCCGTGCTCGCCGATGGCGGCCTGCCAGCATATTGGACAGGCAGCCGATCGTCGAGGCACTTCCTGAGCTTCGGCTCGGTGAAATCCCAACTGCCCATGTTGATCGGCTCTTCCTGCACCCAAAAGACCTCCTCTGCGCCAGCATAACGAGCGAGGATCCCTCTGGCCTCATCCCCTGGGAACGGGTTCAGTTGCTCAATCCGCACGATCGCTACGCCCTGCTCCCCCCGCTTCATACGCTCTTCTTGCAGGTCGAAGTACGCCTTCCCTGAGCAGAACAGGATTCGCTTCACGGTCCCGACGTTCTGAACCTTCGGATCATCTAGGACCGGCTGGAACTGCCCGTCGGTCAGGTCTTCCAGACGGCTGACAGAATCCTTGTGTCTGAGCAGGCTTTTAGGCATCACGAGAATCAGCGGCTTCCGGAAAGCCCGTTTCATCTGACGCCTGAGGATGTGGAAATACTGCGAGGGCAGCGTCGGGATGGCGACCTGAATGTTGTTCTGGGAGCAAAGCGCAAGATACCGCTCGATTCGTGCGCTCGAGTGCTCCGGCCCCTGCCCCTCGTAACCGTGTGGCAGCAGCATGACCAGACCGCACATACGCCGCCATTTCTGCTCAGCCGACGAGATGAATTGGTCGATGATCGGCTGGGCCATGTTCGAAAAGTCGCCGAACTGGGCTTCCCACATCGTCAGTCGCCAGGGATCCGCTGAACTGATACCGTACTCGAACCCGAGCACGGCTAACTCGCTCAGCATCGAGTTCAGCAGTGTGAACTCGCCCTGATCCTCCGACAAATTCGCGAGCGGCCAGTATTGGCTCCCATCCTCGTTGTCGTGCCAGACACCGTGTCGATGGCTGAAGGTGCCTCGCTGACAGTCCTGCCCGGACAACCTGACGGATGTCCCTTCCAGAAGCAGGCTGCCAAAGCTGAGCATCTCCGCACAACCCCAATCCATCGGAGTCTCGCCGAGAACCATATCCCGACGGGTTTGCAGAAGACGGTCCAGCTTGCGGTAGATCTTGAAGTCCGCAGGAGCCGTGGTCGCCTTCTCTGCGATAAGGGTCAACGTCTCCTTGTCGACACTCGTGTCGGCGGACCAGTCATCCCCCGCCCACTCGAGTCCCTGCCAGACACCGCCGAGAGCGTGCATGCTCTCCTCCTGAGGCTTTTCATGTGCTTCCTCGAGCGCATCCTCAAGCAACCGTCGAACTTCTGCCCTGATCGTATCGACTTCGTCTTGGCTGAGCACCCCGTGATCGATCAGATCCTTCTCGTAGAGCTTGTCGACGGTAGGATGACCTGCGATCTCCTTGTAGCGGAGAGGCTGGGTAAAGACGGGATCGTCACCTTCGTTATGCCCGTGTCGACGGTAGCACCAGAGATCGATAATCACGTCCGCCTTGAAAGCTTGGCGGAAGGCCATGGCCATTCTGGCCGCGTGAACGACCGCCTCCGGATCGTCCCCGTTCACGTGGATGATCGGTGCGTGAATGATCTTGGCCACATCCGAGGGGTAGGAGGTGAAGCGCGTTTGTCTGGGCGTCGCCGTAAAACCGATCTGATTGTTCACGATCACATGCACGGTTCCGCCTGTGTCGTATCCGTTTAACTGACACAAACAGAGCGTTTCAGTGATGATCCCCTGCCCCGTGAAGGAGGCGTCTCCGTGAATTAGCACAGGCACGACCTGACCGCACTGGACGTCTCTCTTGGCGGCTTGCTTCGCGAACACGAGCCCCTCGACGACAGGGTTCACTAGCTCCAGATGGCTCGGATTCGGGCTAAGCGAGATGTGGATCGTCTGACCGTCGGGGGTCCTGTGATCGTTCGAGTAGCCTAGATGATACTTCACGTCACCTGATCCGTGGATGCCCTGATCCGGGATCGTGCCCTCGAATTCGCTGAAGATCTGCGTATACGGCTTGGCCATAGTATGGGCTAGGACATTCAGCCGACCTCGATGCGCCATGCCGAGAACCATCTCATCCACACCAAGGGCTGCCCCGGTGTCGGCTAGCGTAGCCAGCAGTGGAATCAGGCTTTCTCCTCCTTCGATGCTGAATCGCTTGTGCCCTAAGAACTTGGTATGCAGAAAATTCTCAAACGACTGTGCCGAAACAACATGACGGAAAGTATTCTCGGATTGCTCTCTCGTGAATTTCGGTCGATTAAGCACCGGTTCCATCTGCTGGAGTAACCAATCCTGCTGACTTTTGTAGGGAATCTCGAGAAACTCTACCCCGATGCTACGACAGTAGGTCGCTTTCAAGCCCTTGATCAGATTTCCAAGCGTGCCGTCAGCCTGCCCCAAAAAGCCACCTGTTCCGACGACCTTGTCCAGATCTTCCTCGGTAAAGCCGTATTCCGAAATCTCGAGTAGTGGATGAGGTGGACGCTCGTAGCTGATAGGTGCCAGATCTGCGACGAGGTGTCCCATACGTCGATACGCCGTCACCAGGGCATTTGCTCCCTTCGGATCGTCTTCGAACGGCATAGCGGCGGGTTGGGAATCCTGGCCGGGATCATCTATACTTCGTGCAATCCCAAGCTCGAACCCCTGAAAAAAGACCCGCCAGTCGTCGGTGACGCTGTCCGGATCGGATCTAAACCTCTCGTACATCTCGTCGATATAATGAGCATTGCCGATGTTAGTGTAGTCTGGCCTTGACATAAGTACTCCGCGGCTCGTTTCGGCAGAAATTAGCTGGCCAAAAAAGTACGAGCGGCCTGACGTAATGTCAAGGTTATCAATGAAATAAGACGATTCCTAGACTATAGTCTCAGAGGTGCTCACGGCCCCGCAACGCCTGAGTTTACAAGACCTTTTTTGTTGACACCCATCAGTCCATTAGATATTTTACTTAATGTTAGAAAGAATCTAAACCTCTGTTGATACATAAGTAGAGTTGAAACAATGCGCGATTTCTTGAAAAAGTCGATCGATTCTTTCCGGAATCTCAGCCTCGCTCCCGCGTCGGCACAGAAATCCGCACGCGCGATTCTTCCTGTTTCAGTCATACTGAGCGCACCCGTAGTACTCGCCTCGCTCATTATTTCAAGCCTTCTAGCCCTACTCTAGGCTCAATTCCGACGGCCCCACACTTTCAGTCACAGTGAATTGAGCCTCTGGACAACCCAAAGGTCGCTTTCGTGATGTACGCCTGCTAAGGGACGAACCATGTTGAAACGACATACCATTTCCGCACTTGTCGAGAACCACTTCGGTGTACTTTGCCGTATAGCCGGTCTGTTCTCGAGCCGGGGCTTCAACATCGACAGCCTCAGTGTCGGAGAGACCGAAGATCCCGAGATCTCCCGGATGACAATCGTCGTCAAGGGAGACGATCGTGTGCTGGAGCAGGTCGTCAAGCAGCTGAACCGGCTGATCGACGTGATCAAGGTCATCGACATCACACACGGAACATTTATTGAGCGGGAGCTTGCGCTCATCAAGGTAAAGACGGACACCTTAACGCGTTCGGAGGTGATCCAGATAACGGAAGTCTTCAGGGCAAACATCGTCGATGTCAGCACGCATTCGATGACGATTGAGGCGACCGGAAAAGTCGACAAGATCAACGCTATGATCACGATGCTGTCTCAATACGGAATCACGGAAATGGCGAGGACGGGCAATGTGGCCCTCCTCCGCGACTCACAAGCTAAAGCAGACACCGAACAGCGCTAAGGGAGGGACACGATGCAGATGTATTACGACAAGGACGCCGATCTCGGGCTGCTCAGCGACAAAACGGTCGCTGTAATCGGATACGGGAGCCAAGGACACGCCCACGCGCTCAACCTTCACGACAGCGGTGTCAAGGTTGTCGTCGGTCTCCGCGAAGGCAGCGCCTCCCGCAAAGAGGCGGCCGACGAGGGGCTCGAAGTCACGTCGGTCGAAGATGCCGCCGCGCAAGGCGACATCATCATGATGCTCGTCCCTGACGAGCATCAGCGCGCCGTGTTCAACGAGCAGATTGAACCGGGCCTAAACACCGGTAACGCTCTCGCCTTCGCTCACGGTTTCAACATCCACTATGGTCAGGTAGTGCCAGCCGCCGATGTGGACGTGTTCATGATCGCACCGAAGGGCCCGGGGCACCTTGTTCGACGTGTGTTCTCACAGGGCGGTGGCGTCCCCTGTCTGATCGCGGTCCATCAGGACGCGACAGGTCAGGCAAAAGAGATCGGTCTCGCCTACGGGAAGGGCGTGGGAGGCGCACGCGCCGGAATCATCGAAACAACCTTCCGCGAAGAGACGGAGACCGACCTCTTCGGCGAGCAGTCGGTCCTCTGTGGCGGCATAACCGAGCTGATTCGCGCCGGGTTCGACACGCTTGTCGAGGCGGGATACCAGCCCGAGATCGCCTATTTCGAGTGCCTGCACGAGGTCAAGCTAATCGTCGACCTCATATACGAAGGTGGAATCGCAAACATGCGATCCTCCATCTCGGATACTGCCGAGTATGGCGATCTGACCCGCGGGAAGCGGATCATCACGGACGAGACCCGCGCGGAGATGAAACGAATCTTGGGAGACATCCAGTCCGGCCAGTTCCCGCGCGAATGGCTAGTCGAGAACCAGGTGGGTCGCCCGCTCTACAACGCACGCAAGCGGCAGGATAGCGAACACCTGATCGAGGAAGTCGGCGGCAAGCTGCGAGGCATGATGTCCTGGCTCGACGGGAACCAGTAATCCGCGAGGAATACGAAAGGGGGTGATGCAGAGTGGATCTTGACCTTGGAGACCTTGAGCTTCAAGCCCAAAACATCCTACACTTGGAACTGAATGAGCAGATGGCAGACCGTGCCGGATGGATCCATCTGCGTAACCTCGAATCCGGCGGGCAAGGAGTACTGTGATGTCAGAATCCGACGTAGATCGCGTATTCATATTCGACACCACATTGAGGGACGCAGAACAGACACCCGGATGCTCCCTCACACCTCGAGAGAAAATGGAAGTCGCGCAGCAGTTGGCGCGCCTGAATGTCGACATCATTGAGGCCGGGTTCCCGGTCTCCTCGAATGAAGACTTCGACGCTGTACGACGTATCGCCATGGAAGTCGAAGGTCCCCGAATCTGCGGGCTCGCACGTGCGGTCAACCTGGACATAGACCGTGCGGGCGAAGCCTTGAAGGATGCCCCTCGGACTCGTCTCCACACGTTCATCGGGACCTCACCCCAGCACATCGCCATGCTGCGAAAGGCCAAGGGGAACGACGACGTCTTGAAGATGGCTGAGGCTGCGGTGGAGCGTGCTCGCAGCCATTGTGAAGACGTCGAGTTCTCCCCCATGGACGCAGCTCGTACCGAGCGTCAATTCTTGTATGACGTCGTCGAAGCCACGATCGCTGCTGGTGCCGGCACGATCAACATCCCGGATACTGTCGGCTACGCAATTCCGGAGGAATTCGGGAAGCTGATCGCAGATCTATTCGCAAACGTCCCGAACATCCAGGATGCAGTAATCAGTGTCCACTGCCACGATGATCTGGGGATGGCCGTTACCAACACTTTGTCCGCCATCAAGTATGGGGCCCGTCAGGCCGAGTGTACGATCAACGGACTTGGCGAACGCGCCGGGAACGCGTCGCTGGAAGAGGTCGTCATGGCAATCAAGACGCGTGGCGACTACTTCGGCGTCCAGACTCGTGTCGTCCCAACCGAAATCGTCCATACCAGTCGCTTAGTCTCAAGGCTCATGAACGTCGCCGTTCCGCCGAACAAGGCGATCGTCGGCGCGAACGCCTTTGCCCACAGCTCGGGCATCCATCAGGACGGTGTACTCAAGAACCGTGACACCTTCGAGATCATGGCCCCGGAAGACGTCGGACTGGAAAAGACAAAGATCGTCCTGACTGCACGATCGGGTCGCCACGCCCTGAAGCACCGGCTCGAAATCCTGGGTTACAACCTGTCCGACGAGGACCTGAACACGGCCTACGACCGGTTCATTGCCGTCGCCGACAAGAAGAAGGAGGTCTTCGACGAAGACCTGGTCGCAATCGTAAGTGATGAACTGACGGATATTCCCGAGAAATACAAGCTGGACTATCTACACACGGTCAGCGGTACCGGGACCGTCCCGTCCGCAACGGTGCGACTGACGGTCGGTGACAAAGAGTCACAGGAATCGGCTTGGGGTGACGGTCCTGTCGACGCGTCCTACAAGGCCATCAAAAAGGCCGCCGACGCGCAGGCTCGCGTCGAGGAATACTCGATCCGAGCGGTAACCAGTGGCGCCGAGGCGCTCGGTGAAGTCACGGTCCGACTCAGCCACGAGGGTAATGTCGCCACGGGACGCGGCGTCTCGACCGACGTAATCGAGGCCAGCTGCAAGGCCTATCTGGACGGGCTCAACCGTCTGGCCGTTCAGGCTGGGATCGAGAAGCAGCGTGCAGAAGCGGTGTAGGCGTCACTCCAAGGCATGATTGGACTCCCGCTTACGCGGGAACGACGTAAGGAGAACAGTAGATGGGTCAGAGCTTGTTTGAGAAAGTCTGGGATGCCCATTCGGTCAGGACGTTGCCGTCTGGGCAGACCCAGCTGTTTATCGGCCTCCACCTGATACACGAGGTCACGAGTCCTCAGGCTTTTCAGATGATGCGCGAGCTCGCTCTGGAAGTCGCCTACCCCAATCGAACATTCGCCACAGTGGATCACATCGTCCCGACCGATGTTCGGACGCGGCCCTTTGCGGACGAAATGGCCGAGCAGATGATGCAGGCCATCGAAGAGAACACAGAAGAGTTCGACATCCCACTCTTCGACATGCACAACCAGAATCAGGGCATTGTTCACGTCATTGGCCCCGAACTCGGGCTCACCCAGCCCGGTATGACCGTCGCCTGCGGCGACAGCCATACCTCCACACACGGGGCCTTCGGCGCCATCGCGTTCGGAATCGGCACCTCTCAGGTGAGAGACGTCCTCGCCACGCAGTGTCTGGCCATGGACCCGCTCAAGGTTCGGCAGGTCAGAGTCAACGGCTTGCTCGGCAAGGGTGTGTATGCGAAGGACGTCATCCTTAACATCATCCGGCAGCTCGGTGTCAAGGGCGGTGTTGGATACGCTTACGAGTTCGCAGGCGCAGCGATCGAGAACTTGACAATGGAAGAACGCATGACCGTCTGCAACATGGCCATCGAAGGTGGCGCTCGTGCAGGTTACATCAACCCGGACGATAAGACATACGAGTATCTGAAGGGCCGAAAGTATGCCCCCCAGGGAGACGCGTTCGATCGAGCTGTCGACTGGTGGAAATCGATGGCCTCGGACGAGGACGCCCATTACGACGATATCTACGATCTCGACGGCTCTTCTCTCGAGCCCACTGTCACTTGGGGCATCACCCCGGGTCAGTCGCTCTACGTGACGGAACAGGTGCCGGCTCCTGCCGACCTGAACGAAGAGGACCGCGATGTGGCGAACGAGGCCTACGCATACATGGGCCTCCAACCAGGTCAACCTATCGCCGGAACGCCTATCGACGTAGCGTTTATCGGTTCCTGCACGAATAGCCGCATCTCCGACCTCCGCGAAGCCGCAAAGGTCGTTCAAGGCCATAAGGTTTCGAGCAAGGTCAAGCCGCTCGTCGTGCCGGGTTCGCGGGAGATCCTGAAGACAGCTGAAGCGGAGGGCCTTCACGAAATCTTCGAAGAAGCCGGCTTCGAGTGGCGCGGTGCGGGCTGTTCGATGTGCTTGGCCATGAACCCGGACAAGCTCCAGGGACGTCAGGTCTGTGCGTCTTCCAGCAACCGAAACTTCAAAGGCCGACAAGGCAGCCCGACAGGACGTACGCTCCTGATGAGCCCCGCCATGGTAGCGGCCGCAGCGATCGCCGGCGAGGTCGTCGACGTTCGCACGATGATGTAGGAGGCTCTATGCCAGCCAGCTCAGTGACAAGCGTAAAGGGAACAGGGATCGCCATCCGCGGGAACGACATCGATACTGACAGAATTATCCCGGCACGATTCCTGAGGATGATCACCTTCGATGGACTCGGGGAGTATGCCTTCGAGGACGACCGAAAGTCCAGCCCTGACCACCCATTCAACAATGACAGGTATAAGGGCGCGTCGTTGCTGCTCGCCAACGGGAATTTCGGGTGTGGCTCCAGCAGAGAACACGCCCCCCAAGCACTCAACAGGTGGGGAATCCAAGCGATCCTGGCAGAATCATTCGCCGAGATCTTCCAAGGGAACTGCACAGCCATGGGAATCCCGTGTGTCATCGCCTCTCCTGCTGATGTCGCGAAGATGCAGGATCACGTTGAGGTGAACCCGACGGAATCGATGACACTTGATCTCGCCAAGAAGACGCTCTCTTCCGGCGCCTTAACGATCGAAGTCTCACTACCCGAAGGAAACCGCAAGTCGCTTCTCGAAGGCGCGTGGGATGCGACAGGCATGCTCCTCGAAGGGGCTGGCGCCGTAAAGAAGACCGCAGAAAGTCTACCCTACGTGAAGGGGTTTGACGAAGCATAGAAACAGCATTTAGACGGGAGGAAACTTTGTCCTACAAGATCGCCTGCATCCCCGGTGACGGTACGGGGCCAGAAGTCGTCGTCGAATCGCTCAAGTGTCTCGAAGCCGCTGCCGGCAAGTTCGGGTTCAAATACGAGACGACCGAGTTCGACTTTGGCGGTGAACGCTACAAGCGAACCGGAGAGACCCTTCCGGACGGAGCCGTCGATGAGTTGCGTCAATTCAATACAATCATGCTCGGCGCAATTGGGCATCCGGACGTCCAACCTGGGATCCTGGAGAAAGGCATCCTGCTTCGAGCGCGGTTCGAACTCGACCAGTACATCAACCTGCGCCCGGTGAAGCTCTACCCGAATGTCGACTGCCCGCTCAAGGACAAGGACCCCGAAGACATCGACTTCGTCGTCGTGCGCGAGAACACTGAAGGGCTGTATGCCGGCGCGGGTGGCTACCTAAAAAAGGGAACACCAGACGAAATCGCAGTCCAGGAGTCGATCAACACGCGCAAGGGCGTCGAGCGCTGCCTTCGCTATGCCTTCGAACTAACGCAGAAGCGAAATAAGGACAAGACGCTTACGCTCTGCGGCAAGACAAACGTCTTGACATTCGCCTTCGACATGTGGGAGCGCGCCTTCCACGAGATCGGTGAGGCCGAGTTTCCGGACATCAAACGGGATTATGCACACGTGGACGCAACGGTCATGTGGATGGTCAAGAACCCTGAATGGTTCGATGTCATCGTCACGGACAACATGTTCGGTGACATCATCACAGACCTGGGCGCGATGGTACAAGGCGGTATGGGTGTCGCTGCCGGCGGAAACATAAATCCCGAAGGCGTCTCGATGTTCGAGCCGATCGGTGGCTCCGCCCCGAAGTACACCGGCCAGGGCGTGATCAACCCGATCGCCAGCATCGCCGCCCTGCAGATGATGCTTGAGACTTTGGGCGAAGATGACGCCGCCAAATGCGTCGGCGAAGCGATCATCGAAGTCGTCGGAAAAAAGCTCGAAAGCATGTCAGCCGGCCGCATGGGCTACACCACATCCGAAGTCGGTGACCTCGTAGCCGAAACCATCGCCGCCTAGGTTCCCGACCAACTAGCGACTGCTGTCCATAGAGATCAGGATAGGAAGTGGCTATCCTGCCCCATTATAGGAGCCATACGATGAAAATCACCATCTACCACAACCCTCAGTGAAGCAAGTCCCGGGGCGCGATGGACATCCTTCGCGAACGCAACGTCGAGTTCGACGTCATCGAATACATCAAGACACCCCCGACAGAAGAAGAACTCAGAGGATTCCTCGGGAAGCTCAATGTTGAGCCAACGGAGCTCTTTCACCCCGGGTCGTTTGAGAAGCTTTGTCGAAGCTTGGACGAGTTCGACACCTTCGACAAAGCGATCGACTTGATTGTCGAACACCCTCATGTCATGAACCGGCCGGTTTGTGTCAGGGGTGACAGAGCCGTGATCGCAAGACCGGCAGAGCTGATCGAGCAGATTCTGGACTGACGCAGCAAACAGATGGACTTCAGGAACCACAGCGTCGTAAGATCTGACAGAATGAGGTGGGACCATCCGGGCGGAGTTTCCCGCAAGGTCGGCATTCTGGGGTAAGCCGCCAGCCAGCGAGCACCCCGGAACCCCACTACCCCCAGGAGCGACACATGGCTAACGTCATACAGATCTACGACACTACCTTGCGAGACGGCTCTCAGGCCGAGGACATCTCGTTCTCGCTTGAGGACAAGCTGCTGATCGCCCAGCGCCTCGACGAATTCGGTGTGGACTACATCGAAGGTGGCTGGCCGAACCCGACCAACCCTAAGGATCAAGAGTTCTTTTCAAGAGCCAGCCAAGAAACGTGGAAAAATGCTCGGATCTCCTCTTTCGGAAGCACACGGCGCGCTGCGAACAAGCCGGAGGAGGACGCCACGCTCAACACCCTCCTTGGATCGGAGACGGAAACGGTCTGCATCTTCGGGAAATCGTGGATACTCCACGTCACCGACGTCCTAAAGATCGACCTTGCAGAAAACGTGCGGATGATCGAGGACTCCGTAGCCTACCTGCGGTCGAAAGACCGCGAGGTCATCTACGACGCTGAGCATTTCTTCGATGGCTACAAGGCAGACCCGGATTACGCGATCCGGACGCTCAAGGCAGCTGAGGCGGGTGGCGCTTCCTGCGTCGTCCTGTGTGACACGAACGGTGGAACGCTCCCTCTCGAGATGGTGGATATCCTGGCAGACGTCAAGAAACAGGTCTCCTGCTCGTTCGGCATCCATTCTCACAACGATGCGGGCGTCGGTGTGGCGAATGCGCTCATCGCCGTCGAGGAAGGCGCGATTCAGGTTCAGGGATCTTTCAACGGATATGGTGAGCGTTGCGGTAACGCCAACCTCTGCACAGTCATCCCGAACATCAAGTTGAAGCTGAACAAGCAGCTCAAGTCGGGCGAGAACCTTGACGAGCTGATGGAATTCTCTCGGTTCATCAGCGAGGTCGCGAACGTCTACCACGACCATAGACAGCCATACGTCGGGGAGAGCGCCTTCGCGCACAAGGGAGGGGTGCACATCGATGCGATGAGCAAGTCACCCGCGTCTTACGAGCACGTCGAACCGGGGAGCGTCGGCAACCAGAGCCGGTTCCTGCTGTCCGAGCAGTCCGGCACGGCCACGGTCGCAGCCAAGCTGGACCACCTGCTTCCGGGTGTTGACAAGCGAGACCCGCGCGTCATTGCCCTACTCGAGGAAGTCAA
>DPVD01000105.1:9438-18419 GCA_003526745.1 Candidatus Latescibacterota bacterium | reverse complement strand
TTACTTGAGGAGGTCAAGAACCGAGAGAACGACGGCTATATCTACGAGGGGGCGGAAGCCTCCTTCGACATCCTAGCCCGTCGTGCGCTCCAAGGCTTTGAGGACCCCTTCAAGCTGATCGGATTCCGAACAATCAACCGCAAGACTGCGGACAACGGTACAGAAGTCGAGGCAATAGTAAAAATTGAGGTGAAGGGAGAGAAGTGCTATACCGTAGCTGAGGGAGATGGTCCTGTGAACGCGCTGGACGGCGCGCTCCGCCAAGCTCTCGAGTCCGAATACCCCGTCCTGAATACAGTCAGGCTTGAGGATTACAAGGTCCGAGTCCTCAGCAGTGGTGATGGTACAGCCGCGAAGGTACGCGTCCTTATCGAGTCGTCAGACCGGCACCGGATGTGGAGCACAATAGGTGTCTCGGAGAACATCATAGATGCAAGTTGGCTCGCCCTCGTTGACAGCCTGACCTACAAGCTCCTGATCGACGGGGTAATCGTCGGAGAGGACGCCCTCTCCGATGAAGACCCCGACGAGCATAAGGCGATAGCCTGACATGCGCGTGCTATCCCGAAGACTTGAGCGCCTTCCGCCCTACGTTTTCCACGAGGTGAACGCGCTCAAGATGCAGCTCCGCCGCCAAGGCGTCGACATCATCGACCTCGGCATGGGCAACCCGGATCAGCCGACACCGGACCACATTATCGACAAAATGGTCGAGGTCGCGCACGACCCTAAAGCACACGGCTACTCCCCTTCCGCGGGTCTGCCGGCGCTGAAACGCGCAATTTGCCGCCACTACGACCGCCGTTTCGGAGTCCCCCTTGACCCGGAGTCCGAGGCCATCGTTACAATCGGCTCGAAGGAGGGCATAGCCCATATCCTCCTCGCGCTGCTCGACCCTGGGGACCAAGCGATCGTGCCGAACCCTGCATATCCGCTGCATCTCTACGGGGTGGCTATCGCGAACGGAAATGTGGTCAGCCTCCCTCTTCGGGCTGAAAAGGACTTCGTCCCCGACATCGAGATGGTGACTCGAGAGCTCTGGCCGAGGCCGAAGCTCATGATCTTCAACTTTCCACACAACCCGACGACCGCCACGGTAGACATCGGCTTCTTCGAAGAGATCGTCGACTTCGCCAAACGTCAGAATATCATCGTCATCCACGACATGGCTTATTCGGACATCGCCTTCGACGGGTTCGAGGTCCCCAGCATGCTACAGGCCAAGGGGGCCAAGGATGTGGGTGTCGAATTTTACACCATGTCGAAATCGTACAATATGGCGGGAGCGCGTGTCGGATTCTGCCTCGGAAATCCGGAAATTATCCACGCGCTATCCGTGATCAAGAACTATTACGACTACGGTGTCTACACACCGATTCAGGTCTCTGCGATCGCCGCCCTCGACGGGCCGCAGGATTGCGTTCGGATAGCGCGGGAACAGTATGAGCACAGACGGGACACCCTCGTTGACGGGCTGAACCGGATCGGCTGGGATGTCCCTAAACCCAAGGCTTCGATGTTCCTCTGGGCGCCGATCCCGCCGCAGTATCAGGAGATGGGCTCGATGAACTTCGCGATGAAGTTGATGAAAGAGGCGGAAGTCGCCGTATCACCGGGCGTCGGGTTCGGGGAAAACGGAGAGGGCTACGTGCGCATATCGCTGGTCGAAAACGATCACCGGATACGACAGGCCATCCGCAACATCAAGCGAGCGCTGTTCTAACGGAGATTCGACATTGGCATTCTACAACGGTAAACTGCTGCCGCCCAAGGGTTACAGGGCCTGCGGACTGTCCTGCGGCATCAAGGATGACGGGATCAAGGACATGGCCTTAATCGTCTCAGAGCGCCCTGCATCTGCTGCTGGCGTCTACACGACCAACCTCGTCCAGGCTGCCCCCGTTCAACTGAATCGAGAGCATCTCTCAGATGGCTCGGCTCAAGCGATCCTCGTGAACAGTGGTAACGCCAACGCCTGTACAGGTGAAACGGGCTTGGCGAATGCCCGTCACGAAGCACAACTGATCGCAGACGGCCTGTCCCTCTCGCCCCAAGCCGTGTCAGTTAACTCGACAGGCGTGATCGGTGAACAGCTCCCGATGGATGCAATCGAGTCCGGCATCGCCCGCTGCCTCGACTCGGTCGGCGACGGCTGGAATGACGCTGCCGAAGCTATCATGACAACGGACACGGTCCCGAAGAAAGCTACGGCAACCTTTAAGGTCAATGACAAGACGGTCACGATCACAGGGATGGCTAAGGGGGCTGGCATGATTGCCCCCAACATGGCCACCATGCTCTGCTACGTTGTAACCGATGCCGGCGTCTCCTCAGATGACCTACAGCAGGCCCTGTCACAGGCCTCAAAGCGATCCTTCAACTGCATCACCATCGACGGCGACATGAGCACGAACGACACGATCATCGTCCTCGCCAACAATGCGGCAGAAACGGGCGAGCTTGCAGGAACAGACCTCGCCGCGTTCACCGACTCCATGGAGGAAGTCCTTGTCAGCCTGTCAAAGCAGGTTGCCAGAGACGGTGAGGGGGCAACCAAACTAATCACAATTCGAGTGGCCGGGGCAGCGGACGAAACTTCGGGCAGAACCGTCGGGCTTTCTGTCGCGAACTCAAACCTCGTCAAAACGGCCGTGTTCGGCCGGGATCCTAACTGGGGCCGGATTCTCTGCGCCATGGGCTACGCAGGCGTCGACTTCGACCCGGATCGCGCGCGAGTTTCGATGGCTGGAATCCCGATCTACGGTGGCGACGGCGGAGGACTCAAGTTCGACCACGACGCTGCTGTAAAGGCGCTCGGGGCGGAGGAAATCGAGATCGACATCGACCTGAATGCAGGATCCGCGGAAGCGACCGTATACACCTGCGACCTGACCTATGACTATGTCCGAATCAACGCAGAATACACGACCTGAAGTGGCTTCGCCCTACTCCGACCGCGTCCTAAGCATGGAGGCATCGGTCACGATCGCAACAACCGCAAAGGCTGCCGATCTGCGTCTTCAGGGCGACGACGTGATCACCATGAGTGCCGGCGAACCGGATGTCGGCACGCCGGACAACATCAAAGAAGCCGGGATCGCCGCCATACGCGACGACCGAACAAAGTACACCAACCCGGCATCGGGGCTGCCCGAACTCAAAGAGGCCATCTGCGCCAAACTCATCCGGGAGAACGGTCTCGAATACGAACCCAACCAGATCGTCGTAACGTGTGGTGCGAAGCAGGTCATCTTCGACGCGATAGCAGCTTTGATCAACCCGGGTGACGAGGCTATCCTTCCGGCGCCTCTCTATGTAAGCTATGCCGATCAGGTCAAGCTTATGGGTGGGGTCCCGATCATCGTCCAGACTGACCCGCGAGACAACTTCAGCCTTTCTGTGGATCAGCTAGAATCGGTTTTAAGCAACAAATCCAAACTGATCATCTTCAATAGCCCGTCGAACCCGACCGGGGCAACCTACTCCGTCGAGCGATGGTCTGCGCTCGCAGATCGGCTGGCCGACACTCCGGTTCACCTGATCACTGATGAGATCTACGAGAAATTCATCTACGAAGGGGAGCATCACTCGATCGCGACGCAGAACGACGAACTCAGGACAAGAACGATCGTCGTAAACGGCTTTTCTAAGGCCTACGCGATGACAGGCTGGCGGGTGGGCTACGGGGCGGGTCCCGAAGAGTGGATGACGCACATCGCCAAGGTTCAGAGTCAGGAAACGACGAATACGTGCACGATCTCACAGTACGCGGCAGTCGAGGCGCTCGAAGGCCCACAGGACAGCATCAGTCGGATGCGCGATCTGTTCCGGATGCGACGGGATAAGATCGCACAGCGCTTTGATCGCATCTCCGGTGTTTCTTGCCCCAAACCGGACGGCGCTTTCTACGTGTTCCCGGATGTGCGAGAACTACTCGACAGCTCTGGAATCAAAGATGATGTGGCGCTCTGTGGCCACATCCTTGAAAAGGCAAAAGTCGCAGCCGTCCCCGGTATTGGGTTCGGCACCCCCGGATACATTCGGTTCTCGTATACATTGCCGGAGGACCGTCTTGAAGAAGCCATCACCCGGGTTGAGAACACGCTTGGGGCGCTCGGCTAGGACATCGACATGAACACCAGCAAGACATACCTGGAATTTGAAAAGCCGATCAAGGAGATCGACCAGAAGATCGAGGAAATGATCGCACGTGCGGACTCCGAAAATCTCGACATGACGACTGAGATTGGGGCCCTAAAGAAGCGCGCAAGGGACCTCGAGCGGGAGACATACAGGAACCTGACTCGATGGCAGCGCGTTCAGGTCGCCAGACATCCACAACGCCCCTACACAATGGACTACATCGACACGATGCTTACGGATTTCGTGGAACTCCACGGTGACCGCCAGTATCGCGACGATCCCGCGATCGTCGGAGGGCTTGGACGAATCGACGGCCGACCGATTATGCTGATCGGTCAGCAGAAGGGTCGAAACACCAAGGAGAACCTCCACCGAAATTTCGGGATGCCCTATCCTGAAGGCTACCGGAAGGCGCTGCGCCTAATGCATATGGCAGCAAAATTCGCGCGCCCGGTGGTCTGTCTGGTCGACACACCCGGCGCGTTCCCGGGACTCGGCTCCGAGGAGCGAAACGTATCAGAGGCGATCGGAAGGAATCTGTTCGAAATGGCGAAGCTCCCCGTCCCGATCATCGTCGTAATCATCGGGGAAGGCGCGAGCGGTGGAGCACTCGGAATCGGAGTTGGCGACCGCATATTGATGCTAGAGAACGCGTGGTACTCCGTGATCAACCCGGATTCGTGCTCGCTTATCCTATGGCGAAATCGCGACAAGAAGGAAGAGGCGGCTGACGCTATGAAGATCACGGCCGACGACCTGACCGAATACGGAATCGTCGATCGAATCGTTAGGGAACCCATGGGAGGCGCCCACAAGGATCCCATCCAGGCATCGGACAACCTGAAGCGAGCGATCGTTGAGACCCTCGATGAGCTCGCCGCGATCCCGGTCGGATCCCTTTCACCGGAGCGGATCGAAAAGTTCTCGAAGATGGGTGTCTGGGAAGAATAAGTTGGCTTACTCACGTGCAGCAATTGTCACGCCACCAGCAACACGCAAAAGCCGACAGTTCAGTTACATTTGAGGCGATTTAAACGCTAAACCCTTGTCACGTCAGACCCTGTTCTTCGACAATTTTTTTGGACATTTTTCTCAGGGAGCTATCTCGCCTGAAGAGCCCTCAACGCCACACGAAAAAAAATCTGATGCGATACTCTTGTGTTTCAAGAGCTTAGTGAAAAAGCCCGTAAACGGGCGCTAAAATCGCTCAGAATACGCTTGACGACCCTACCTCTCCCGTTTATATTCATCATCAGCTTGAATGACAGAAGTTGTCGTATCTTATTTATATACAATGGGATACGTCGAGATTTGCGTACCTCCAGCCGATTCTGGATTGGTGAGCGAGTTTCAGGGAGGACAGAAGGGCGAACCAAGACGTCTGAGCTAGCTCAGAGACACATTCGCCTTCGCAGATGCACTTCAAACCACTAAATGGTTTAGCTCTCCAGGTGGTCTGAAAATCACCTCCCCCATCGGAACTTTTGACGCAGCTGTCGTCCTTAATTCTCATTTACATAGAAGCAGAGGCGGTCTGACCGTGGACGGTAGAATTATGTCCGCCTTGAATAAAAACTGCTACCTATTGGGCGGAGTTGAGGCGATCCGGTGATGGGTTCGGTGGGAGTTACACTCTGTTCGGACATACTCAGCGCTATTGGGGGAGATAGCACTGGGGACCGTTCGAATCACGCAGAGTTGTCGCTTTCATAGATGCATCCCGAATCCCGAGTCGGTGTCGCTTCCTCCGCCCTCTTTTTAATCGACAGGCCGTTTGCCACCAGGCAGACGGCCTGTCGTTTTTCCAACATCCCCTGGACACGAACCCCGTCCGTCCAGAACGTAAAAGTCAGCCCCCTCTAGGTGTCCGTCGGTAGTGTAAGAATCCTCGCATCCTCGTCCCGCTTGAGGGTCTCAGCCGCAGAATGACCGAACTCGTTTCTTACACCACAAGAAATCGCTGCATAGGCGGGGTCGGTGGAGGCCATATACGCTCGCGTAAACCTGGTGCTGTATATGTGATGTGCTGACTCCTACACGCTGGAAGAGAGACGCACTCACCACCCCAGAAACGCACCGTCTGTTTTGTATTCGGTGTACCGTGTGAGTAGTAACGAACTACATCGAAAGCTGATCCTTGAGGACAATCGATCCGTTGTTGAGAACGTCGGGCCCCCGATGCAGCAAGATCACAATCGCTTCACCAAACCCGGCAAGCATAAGCCCAACTACCCAAATAACCGAATACCTAGACGATCAGGGGCTCGATCGTGAGCTGGGCAGCAACAGAAAGGACAATGGGGCGTGGTGATCCACCGGTTCCATCAGAACTCCGACACGAAAAGGACAAGACACGGATACCGAACCGGGCTCCTCCAACTGTTTGCCGGAGAACATCGGCAACCTTTGCGCCTGCCCCATTCAGCTCGGCACAGAATTGTATGGGAAAGGCGTTTGAAGCTATTTTCCTAATGGCAAAAGCGATCTAAACAGTTGTTTCAACCGGACTTCCGACCGGAAGGAATGCTTTGACTTCGCCTAACGCGGATGGTATAGTCCCGCATCCAGAAAGTGCTCTAATTTCAGGTTTTTGAGTTACGAAAATTTTCCTTTTCACAGATGATCGACTCGAGCCGACTCGCGATCGGGCGCTATTTCCCGGCTGAAACGGTGCTTCACCGAACCGACGCGAGGACAAAACTCATCTGCTCGGCCGGACTCGTGACGGTGCTCTTCCTGCACGGAGCCTGGCTCCACTGGTCCGGTCTAATCGCCATCCTCACTCTCTTTTTGAGCGCGTCTGGCATACCGGTTTCATACCTGACGGGCAATGCGCGACCTCTGATTCCGATCTTGGCCCTGACGCTTCTGTTAAACGGTCTAGTCACGGAGGGACGCCCGGCCTGGACCGACGCGCCTCTCACAGCTGAAGGTCTGAGTCGTGGCGGGAATCTTTGCCTCAGGCTTGCAGGGATTGTGACGATTACGACGGTTCTAAGCCTTACTACAATGCCACTCGACCTTGCAGACGGGTTAACCTCACTGTTCCACCCCCTCTTGAAACTGAGGATCCCGGTTCACGAGATGGCATTGACAGCGACCATCGCACTCCGGCTGATCCCGCTTATCGCTGATGAGGCGGCTCGGATCCGGACGGCACAACTCGCCCGAGGCGCCCCGACTCACGGCCAGTGGAAGCGACGTATCAAGGACCTCGTCGCCATGCTCGTCCCTCTGTTCGCAGCGTCCTTCACCCGATCAGAGCGGCTTGCCGACGCCATGCAAGCCCGGGGTTACCGAGGTTCTGAAGGCCGCACACGCTACCGGGTCACACGTCTCGGGAAGGTTGACGCCTTCGTATTCGCCACAACATGCCTTTTTTTGGCCGCAGTATGCCTGGACGTCGGCTGATGCCTCAGTACAGACTCGATCTGGAGTATGACGGGACCGACTTCAGAGGCTGGCAGATACAGCCAGAGGAAAGAACAGTTCAGGCCGAGCTCGAAAGTCGACTCAAGACCCTGTTTGGACAGGAAGTCAGAACGACAGCGGCGGGTCGAACAGACACGGGAGTTCACGCACTTGGTCAGGTCGTGAGCTTCTCGGGACCAAAATCGATCGAACCCGCAGATCTAGCAAAATCCCTTAACGGCATGCTCCCCCCAGATGCGGTCGTCCGAAAGGCTTCTGTGGCGGCAGCCAACTTCAACGCGCGCTTCTCTGCTACCGGGCGAGAGTATGTCTACGACATCGCTTATGGGGATCGCGCAGTAGGACGCGCCTATGCCTGGTCGCGCAGAGACGTGCTCGATCTGAACGCGATGCGAGAAGCGGCGCAGCCGGTCCTTGGCCACCACGACTTCACCTCGTTCTGCGTCGCCGCTAAGGAAAGAGAGTCCAGAGACTGCGACATCAGAGTCTGCAGGTGGGATCCTCAGGATCTAGGCTTGAGACTCACGATCGAAGCGAACCGGTTCGTCCGGTCGATGGTTCGGAGTCTTGTCGGGACGTTTGTCGACATCGGTCGAGGCTTTAGGATCGCGGCAGAAATGCAAGACATACTCGAGGCGAAAGACCGCTCGCACGCCGGCCCGACGGCGCCACCGCACGGTCTTTTCCTGTCACGCGTCGACTATGATTGATCGTCGCCGATTCCACGATCTCCTTCTGACGGGTCTGGCCGTTGTGCTTGGCGCGGTGCTCGTGTCGAGCCAAGCGCGCGTTGCAGCTTCGGATGACCCTATAGCTCGCTCGAAGGCCAACGCGATCGTCGAGGCTGTTCAGCGCGTTTCCCCCGCCGTGGTGAGCGTTAATACGTTCCACTACAAGGAGTATCCGCGATACCGGGACCCCTTTTTTGACTACTTCTTCGAGAGTCCCTCGATCATACGGGAACGAGTTCCCGGGATCGGATCCGGGTTCATCTTCCGCGAAGACGGCTATGTCCTGACTAACAGTCACGTCGTCGAAAACGCGGGCGAGATCAATATCACGTTCCCGGACGAGCGAAAATACGAGATCACGGACATCGCGAACGACGTCTTGGTAGATCGTGAGAACGACCTCGCCATCCTCCGTATCGATGCGGAGGGTCTGGAGGTCCCCGAGTTCGGAGATTCGGACGATGTGATCATTGGTGAGTGGGCGATCGCGATCGGAAATCCCTTCGGACTCGCGATCGAGGACCCAAACCCCACGGTGACCGTCGGCGTCATCAGCGCCGTTGGACGAAACTTCCGCCCCCTCGAGGACGGGAGAACCTACAGGGGCATGATTCAGACGGACGCCCTGATCAACCCGGGAAACAGCGGCGGACCGCTCGTTAACAGCAGTGGTCA
>DPVD01000105.1:0-9150 GCA_003526745.1 Candidatus Latescibacterota bacterium | reverse complement strand
CTCGTTAACAGCAGTGGTCAGGTCGTCGGAGTAAATGCATTCATCTTCGCACAGTCGGGCGGTGGTTCGCAAGGCATCGGATTCGCCATCCCGATCAACCGCGCCATTGAGGTCGCCGACAAGTTAATCGACGGCGGCAGCCCTGAATTTTGGACGGGCGTCGTCATACAGAACCTGAACCGCCGGAAGGCCAAGGCACTTGGCTTGGCGACAACCTCGGGGGCTCTGATTCTGACCGTCACCGAAGAAAGTCCAAGTTCGAAGGCGGGACTCGTCCCGGGGGACGTGATTGTTAAAGTAAACGGCTTCTTCATCCGCAGCGCAGATGAAGTGGTAGAAGCCTTCCGCGAAGGGCGTGTTGGGGCGGCATACGACCTTACCGTCCTGCGGGGCCGGCGGGGGCTAACCGTATTCCGAACCCGCCTGGTCCTAGAAAGAGACCCCCAGAGCTAGGGAGACCGATGATCGCGAAGGAGTCCATTCCATTTCTGCTGGCCACGGGCGCGCCAAGTTCTGTCTTCCTCTACTTGGGTCTCTCCAGTGGCGGCCCAGTCCTTACGGGCCTTGGTAGCTTATTGTTTGTGCTTACGGCGTTTATTGCCTTTTTTTTCAGGGACCCGGACCGCACCCCCCCTGAGGGTGAGGCCCTCTGCATTGCCTCGGGCGATGGAAGGGTTGTCGCGATCGAAGAAATCGAGGACGAGTGGGTCGGGAAATCGACCCAAGTCTCGGTGTTTCTCTCAATCTTCAACGTTCACATCAACAGGATCCCTTGCTCGGGACATATCGCTGCAGTTGAGCATCGTCCGGGAAAGTTTCGACTGGCCTTTCTTGACAAGGCATCCGAAGATAATGAACACACCGTCGTTCATATTGACGGTGACGGTTTCCGGCTGGCTTTCAAACAGATCGCCGGCTTTGTAGCGCGTAGGATCATCTGTCGCTTGGTGCCGGGCCAGAGTGTATCCTCTGGTGAACGGTTCGGCTTGATCCGGTTCGGTTCCCGGATCGACCATATCCTGCCATCCAACTCCGAGGTGAAGGTCGAGTTGGGAGACCAAGTCAAAGCGGGTGAGACGATCATCGGAGTCTGTAAGACATGAGAAAAAGTGCGATCCCAAACCTGTTTACCGTCAGCAACTTGGCGTGTGGTTTCCTTTCGATCCATTACGCGGCAAGCGGACGTCTTGTACCGGCCGCCTGGCTAATCGTACTCGCGGGCTTCCTTGATGCCTTCGACGGCAAACTTGCACGATTGATCGATTCTGAAGCCGATTCAGGTGAGTTCGGGCTTCAGTTCGATTCTCTCGCTGACGTCTGCTCGTTCGGTGTTGCGCCGGCCGTCCTGATGCTCCATTACTTTGACCCGTTGATAAATCCTTCCTGGATAGCCCTTTCAGCGGCGTTTGTCTTCCTGCTGAGCGGCGCATTCCGACTTGCCCGGTTCAACACGAAGCAGGAGGACCGTCAGGAGGAACCGGACAGCAAGCCCGACTTCGTCGGGCTTCCAATCCCTGTCTCAGCAGCCACGCTCTGCTCTTTCGTAATCTTTAGCCAGAGAGTATGGGAGAGTACACGTGAACCTCAAGTCGGCCTTTCGCTGTGCGCGCTCCTCGCGTTCCTGATGATCAGCCCCTTTGACTACCCAGCCTTCCCTCGTTTCACGTTTGAGACGGCTAAAGATCGATTCCGTATCGCGCTGTCTCTCGGTGCGATGATCCTCGTCTTCTTGTATAATGAAGCAGCCTTCTTTCCCGTAGCGATGGCCTTCTGCCTTTCTGGGCCGATCCGCTGGCTGAAACACCAACTCATGGGCCGAGAGGCTGTAGACCTGAGCTAACACCGTGGTTAGATGCTTGGTATGCGAAAACTGAATGTGGGTTTCCTGGTCATCGCAATCTTTGTCGGGGTGCTCGCAGGAAACATCATCGGCGAGGTATTGAGCCTCATCTTCGACACCCTCGGGCTGCAGAACAACGTGGTCCAGACGGTCTTGGTCGATCCGCTCTACGCCTACGAGTTCTACCCGATGCGGCTGAATCTGATCGTGATGACGCTGACGCTCGGGTTTTCGATCAACTTCAACCTGCTTAGCCTGATCGGAATCGGAACCGCTTGGTATTACGTGAAGTACTCGTATTGAGATTGCGCAGTCGTTGCTGTAGCGACCGCGCACACTGACTCTTATAGCCTTGTCTGGAGGTCCTCATGTTTCAGGGCATAGGCACCTGGGAAATCCTGCTGATCTTTCTCGTGGCGCTCCTGCTGTTCGGCGCCAAACGTATCCCGGAAATCGCCAAGGGTTTGGGTAAGGGCATCACGGAGTTTAAGCGTGCCGTCAAGGACGTGAAGGACGAGATCGAGACGAGCGCGGAGGAGACTCCGTCGACCCCGTCACAACCGCCCCCGAACACGACACCGACCAGTAGTCCCGAGGCAGAGAAAAAGGTCGAGTCCTAAACCGGTGGAGTGTGACAGGCTGTGGGTGTAGAAGGAGAGTTGAACGAGCGTCCGGCACACGAGTTGGTTCAGGAGATCAAGCGAGGCGAGGTCAAAGCGCGTGACCTGACGGATGCCGTCCTGGACACAATCGACCGGCAGAACGATACTATCAATGCTTACATCACCGTAGACTCGGACGGGGCTCGTTCGCAGGCAGACGACGTCGACCGGCGTGTATCTGCGGGAGAGGATCTGGGTCCTTTGGCCGGCATTCCCGTCGGGCTGAAGGACCTCATCTGTACCCAAGGCCTTCATACTACCTGTGCATCAGGCATCCTCCAAGGCTTTATCCCCCCATATGATGCAACGGTAACCGATCGGCTGAAGCGAGCCAATGCAGTTATCGTCGGTAAGCTGAACATGGACGAGTTCGCCATGGGCTCGTCGAGCGAGAACTCTCACGCCGGCCCGGTCAGAAACCCACACGATCACGAGCGCGTCGCCGGTGGGTCGAGCGGCGGATCGGCAGCAGCCGTCGCGTCCGGTCAGGCCATCCTGACGCTCGGATCTGACACAGGGGGATCGATCCGACAGCCAGCCTCCTTCTGCGGCGTCGTTGGGCTCAAACCGACCTACGGTCGTGTCTCGCGCTACGGTCTCATCGCATACGCTTCATCGCTCGATCAGATCGGTCCACTCGGTCGCGACGTCCGTGACACTGCCCAGCTCTTCGAAGTCATATCCGGTCACGACTCACATGATTCCACGTCGGCGGACGTCGCCGTTCCTTCTGTTGTGGACACTCTGGAAACCGGTGTGAACGGTTTACGTATCGGGATCCCAGTCGAATTCTTCTCCGAAGGTCTCGACCCCGAGGTCGATCAGTCCGTTCGATCCGCGATCGCCGACCTCGAATCCGCCGGTGCCCGGATCGTCGATCTCTCGCTCCCTGTGGCCGGCCATCCGGAATATACGATCGCGACCTACTACATCATCGCGACGGGTGAAGCAGCGTCAAACCTATCCCGCTACGACGGGGTAAAGTATGGTCACCGCGCAGAAACCGACGACCTACTCGAGATGTACGAGCAGACGCGGAGCGAAGGATTCGGTGACGAGGTCAAACGACGAATCATACTCGGCACCTATGTATTGAGTGCGGGCTACTACGACGCCTACTACATCAAGGCGCAAAGAGTCCGCACACTAATCAAGCAGGACTTCGAGAAAGCTTTCGAGTCGTGCGACATCCTGGCAACACCCGTCGCTCCAACGCCGGCATTCAAGCTGGGCGAAAAGATGGACGATCCGCTCCGAATGTATCTCTCGGACATTTACACCGTCTCAGTGAATCTCGCAGGTATACCCGGTATCTCCGTCCCTTGCGGCGCCTCTGAAGCAAACCTTCCGATCGGAATCCAGCTTCTCGCGCCCGCCTTCGAAGAAGAGCGTCTGTTCAGAGCAGCACGTGTTGTCGAGAAAGCGAGGTCCTGATGGCCTGGGAGACTGTCATCGGGCTCGAAGTCCACGCACAGCTCGCCACAAACACCAAAATCTTCAGTGGTGCTCTCGTAGAGTTCGGTGCAGAACCGAACACAAACGTGACACCGCTATGCCTCGGGTTGCCAGGCACGCTGCCCGTGCTCAACAAACAGGTGGTCGAGCTCTCGATGCGGATGTCCCTCTCTGTCGGTTGCACGATCCAGCCACGAAGCCGTTTCCTCCGGAAGAACTACTTCTACCCGGACCTGCCGAAGGGCTACCAGATCTCACAGTTTCAGTCTCAGGAGGAGATGCCACTTGCCACCGGCGGCGGTATCGAGATTCCAACAGCCGACGGCGGCACTCGGTTTGTCCGCCTCGTCCGGATCCACATGGAGGAGGATGCGGGCAAAAGCATCCACGACGAGGAGTTCGTACCCCCGGGTGAATCGATGGTTGACTACAATCGAACGGGCGTCCCCCTGATCGAAATCGTCTCAGAACCGGACATGCGCGCTCCAGCCGAGGCTGCCGAATATGTGACCCGCTTGCGCGAAATCCTGATCTATACGAGTGTTAGCCACGGCGACATGGAAAAAGGCCACGTTCGAATCGACGCAAACGTATCGATCAGACCCGTTGGTTCGACCGAGCTCGGTACCAAGGTCGAGGTCAAGAACATGAATTCAATCCGGAACTGTCAGCGCGCGCTCGAAATTGAGGTGGAGCGACAGATCGAAACGCTTGAGGGAGGCGGTGAGATCCGGCAGGAAACGATGCTCTTCGACCCCGCCCGTGAAGACGTGCGACCCATGCGTGGGAAAGAGGAGTCGGACGACTACAGGTATTTCCCTGACCCTGACCTCGTTCCAATTCTGGTCGATCAGAAGTGGATCGATCGTGTTAAGCAGCAGATACCCGAGCTACCATCCGCCAAACGCGTACGTTTCGCAACAGATTACGGGTTCGAGGACAACCTCGTCGAAGTCCTGACAGCCGATCGTGATGCGGCCGACTACTTCGAATCCGTCGTGATCGCGGGAGCGGACGCACGTAAAGCCGCCAACTGGGTTCAGGGCGACATTCTGAGGCTCCTGAACGAGAACAAAATCTCCATAGCCAATTTGAAAGTCTCATCGAAGAATCTCGCAAACCTGATCGGCCTGATCGACGACGGCACGCTCAGCAATAGCGTCGGGCGCCAGGTCTTCCACGAAATGGCAGACACCGGCGAGACGCCTGATGCCGTTGTCAAGCGTCTCGGGCTCGCCCAGATCAGTGACGAGGAAGAACTTGAGTCTGCGGTCGACCAAGTCCTAGCAGACCACTCAGACGAGGTCGAGAAGTTCAAGGAAGGGAACAAGAAACTCATGGGGTTCTTCATGGGGCAGGTGATGAAGGCGACAAGGGGACAAGCCAACCCCAAACTGGCGACTCATCTGATCTCCAAGAAGCTTGGCTGACCCCGCCGTGTCATCGACCGAACAGCCGTGGTATGACCGGTTCTTCAGCCACGAATACCTCGCCTTCGATAAACACCCAGAAACGCACCTTGAAATAGAGTTCATAGAGCAGGCCCTTCACCTGACATCGGACACGCTCGTCCTCGACCTCTGCTGTGGATACGGCCGCCACACGCACCCGCTCGCTTCGAAATGCCGCATCTTCAGTCTCGACCGTTCACAAATGATGCTCGCTAAAGCGGCAGAGACGATGTCCTCTGCTCGCCTCGTCAGAGCCGACATCAGAGCTATTCCCTTCTTTTCAAGCTGTTTCGATGCCATCATCTCGATGTTCTCATCGCTCGGGTACTTTGACTCGGAAGACGAGAACTACCGCGTGCTGAAGGGTATAGCCGACAGCCTGCGACCAGGGGGACGCGTCCTGCTCGAGACGGTCAACCGCGAGTTTGTCGTCCGGCATTCGTCGCCTCAGCAGGTCTATCGTACCGGCAACATGACACTCATCGAAGAGCGCACATTCGACCCTCTTTCCAGCCGGACCCACGTAGACGTCACCGTCTTCGAGGAAGGACGGCAGACACACCTACATCATTCTATCCGAATCTACGCGTTCACAGAGCTCGAGATTCTACTCGAATCAGTCGGTCTTAGAACCGTGAGCGTCTGGGGCGACTTCAGGGGCGGAGACTATACCGTAGACAGCGCACACATGATCGTCTTGAGCGAACGTGTATGATAGATCTAATCGTCTTCCTGAAAGCGCCGGTCGCCGGAGAGGTCAAGACGAGGCTGCAGACACGATTCTCGCAACAGCAGACAGCAGACATCTACGGAGCGTTTATCAAGGACACCTTTGCCACTGCTGAGGCCGTAGAGGCGGACCGTTGCTTCGCCGCCTACACGGGCTCAAGCGATGATGTCGAGCCCTACATTCCAGATGGCTGGAATCAGGTCCCTCAAGTCGAGGGCGATCTAGGAACGCGGATGCTTGCCTCTCTCCGCTCGAGCATCGAGAGCGGAGCAGAGAAGGCGATCCTGATCGGAAGCGACATCCCATCCCTTCCCGCTGACCACATTTACGCCGCGATCGACCGGCTCGACCATGCTGATGTCATCCTGGGCCCCACAACCGACGGCGGCTTCTACCTAATCGGCACCGGATCGCTCCTCCCAGATGTGTTTCCTGATTTGGCATGGTCGACCGAAAGAGTTTTCGAACAGGCGACCGAAGGGATCCAGCAACACAACCTAAGGCTCGGTCTCATACCTCCCTGGACCGATATAGACACCCCGAAAGATCTCGATGCGGTGCTTCGTGACCCTAGAGGTGCTCCACTCTATCACACGAGGTCAATTCTTGAGAGGATTCGCGTCCAGCCCTGATTGTACGATCAAACCTTCGCGTCTATCTTGCGCATCCACATCCAGAGGAATCCGCAACCATGGTCCGTCGTTTTCTTCTCACTTTTTTCGCAATCACCGTGCTGGCCCCCTCGGCTCCGACGTTGGGCGCCAAATACAAGTTCACATTTGTTACGCACGGCGGCCCAGGCAACCCTTTCTGGAACGTCGTGATCAAAGGCATGGAAGACGCCGGCAAGCGTTACGACGTCGGCGTGCAGTGGCTGAGCAACCCGACTTTCTCGATCGAGGACATGCCGAATTTTCTGGAAGACGCTATCGCAAGCGGTGTGGATGGGGTAGGAATCACCTGTCCGGACCCTGAGGCGATCAGGGAGAGCATCGAACGTGCGGATCAGGCGGGTATCCCCGTGATCGTGCTCAACTCGGCCGACCCAAACAGTGGCACGGACGACGCGCTTCCAACCATGTTCTACATCGGCGCCAGCGAGTATCTAGGGGGGCAGTCGAACGCGAAGGGGCTTCTGATCGAAGCCGGCAAGACGGGGGTCACAATCAACCGCGCAGTCTGCCCGATCCAAGAAATCGGACACAGCGGTCTGGAGGCACGGTTCGAAGGGTTCAGGAGCATCCTCGAACCGCTCGGGATCCCGGTGGACGGACTGACGATCTCGAACAATGTTGAGCAGTCGGCAGGACTTTTCAGGGACTACTTCTTGGCCAACCCGCAGACAAACGCGATTGCCACGCTCGGCCCCCTCCCTGCGGATGCTTTCTACCTCTTTATGGACGAGTCGGGGAGCCATGCCGATCACATCCTGCACGCGACTCACGACACCAGCCCCGCGATCTTCGAACGCATTCGAGAAGGTTACACCGTTCAGGCCGTAGATCAGCAGCCCTACCTACAAGGTTACCTGACAGTGTCGTTCCTCTACCTGAACAAGGAGTTTGGTCTCTCACTCGCGGACGACATTCTCACCGGACCCTTCGTCATCAACAAGCAGAACGTCGACCAAATCTTCAAGCTCGTCGATCAGGGCGTTCGCTAATCCCGACGTGGCGGCACTAGCTCACACTCTCCGCAAGCAGTTCGCCCAGAACCCGACATCAGGCGCTGCGATCGGATTCCTCGCCGTCTTCCTCTTCTTCTCTGTCGCCTCATTCGAGACGTTCCTGACGAACGCCTCTTTCTCTTCGATTCTGAGCAGCCAGGCTGTACCCGGTATTGTCGCGATCGGCATCACGCTTCTCATGATCTCGGGAGAGTTCGACCTATCCGTTGGATCAATACTTGGCGCCTCATCCCTCGTGTTCCTCTTCGCGGCGGTCAACGACGTTCATATCCTGCTCGCAGCGGGTCTCGGACTCCTCTCAGGCTGTCTTCTCGGACTGATAAACGGTCTGCTACTCGTCTCGACGCGAATCCCTTCGTTTATCGTCACACTGGGAACCATGCTGGTCTACCGTTCGTTCTCACTGACCAGCATTTCAGGCGGCCGGATCATCCGGTATACCGACTACTCGCGTCAAGATCCGACCATCACGCTTCCTGCGATCATCCTGCTACTCAGTGTGTGTGCGGTTGTCGTCCTCATCCTATGGTCCTCTCTTCCAACATTGAAGAGAGGACCGCGTGCGCTACCTGCCTTCTCGATCGCCTGCGTGGCCACGATCGCCAGTTTCGCAATCCTCTTTAGCACACTAGACAAGTATGCCTTGTCGCCTCTGGCAGACGTCGATATCAACGTCTTCGGCGTAATGAACGGACGAATCGAAACGGGGGCGCGTGCCAACTATCGTACTTCCATCCTTTGGTGGCTTGGGCTCACAGCCCTATTCGCTTTCATCCTTCTCGGAACTCGCTTCGGAAACGCGGTCTTTGCCACAGGCGGGAACGCCGAGGCCGCCCGGGTTCAAGGCATCCGCATCGATCGTGTTCGCGTCACGAATTTCGTCCTGTCGGGCGGACTGGCTGCTCTTGCCGGGATCATTCAGGTCGCTCGTCTTAAGAGCGTCGATCCGTTGAGAGGCGAAGGGCTCGAGCTTGAAATCATCGCGTCTGTCGTGATCGGCGGAACCCTTCTGACAGGCGGCTTCGGCAGCGTTGTCGGATCTGCGATCGGGACCGCACTAACGGGCATGCTACGCACGGGGCTTGTCCTGATCAGCATCCCGTCGAATGCGTTTAGGGGCGCCATCGGTGCGATCATGATCGCAGCCGTCATCATCAACACGTATGTGAGACGCGATCGGGCGTGAACCCACTCGTCGAAATGATCGGCATCAGCCGACGATTTAGTCACATCACCGCGCTGAGCGACATCGATCTCTCATTGTTTCCGGGAGAAGTCTTGGCGCTCCTCGGCGACAACGGTGCAGGCAAATCGACCCTGATCAA
>DPVD01000014.1:0-4833 GCA_003526745.1 Candidatus Latescibacterota bacterium | reverse complement strand
CCGAGCTCGTGTCACGACTGTTCTTCGATAAGGTGAACGCCTCGCTCAGCCTGGTCGGAACGAATTCCGCAAGTGGCGCGATCACCAGAAGACGTTCCTCAGACCAGAACCAGCTGAATGGCACGTTCAACTACGATGTCACTATCCCACAGAAGACGGGAATCAAGCTTTTCACTTGGGTGCCGAAGGTGAAAAGATTAAAGGAATCCCAGTTCTTCTACCTGCCGAGCACGATGCGATACCGTCTCCAGTTCACGAGGCAGCTCAGGGATCAGCAAGACTTCTCGGCCGTAGCCGGCGACACTAGTGACGTCATCAGGACAAATACAGAGAGCTTCAATCTCAACGAGAACTACGAGATAAAGTTCCTGCCTTTCCGGAGTTTAACGACCGATTTCAAGATGAACATCACGCGGGACCTGAGGCAGTCTCTAACGTTTACCGGACTCCAGTTCGGCCGCGAGAACGGACGGCAGCAAACGTTCACGGCAGCCTACACACCGCGGATCTTCAACTGGCTCACGACAAACGGCCAGTATAACGCGAACTACCGAGAAAACCTCGAGACCGGCGGACAACGTACACCAAACGGCAACGCGAGGAGAGGCCTGACCGTCAACACACAGAACCAAGCAAGTGTCAGGCTTGGATTAAACCTGCCGGCGCTGTTCAGACCCCTGATACGCAAGGGCAAGGCCCTCAAGACCGTTGGCAAGGCGGTCTCAGCAATCTCGAACATGAATGCACAGGTCGGCAGGAACAAGACCTTCAACAACTTCGGCCTGACCGGTCGGCCATCGTTTAAGTATCAGTTCGGGTTCTCCGACACGATCCGAGTTCCGTTGCTGGAGGGCCAATCCCTGACGCGAACCCCGACGTTAAACGTCACAGACCGTATCGACGTAAACGCCTCGATCCGGCTGCCGCTCGGCTTGAGCGTCCAGTCCGGCACGAACTTCAACCACACGCGAGCCTCCGGAAACGCCGATACGGAAGACAAGCGTCGTACACTCCCCGACCTAAAGTTCAGCTGGCGCGGCGTTCACAAAGGCCCCGTCCTCAGGTGGCTCTGGACAAGCGCCAACCTGACTTCGAACTTCCAGCTATCGACCACAAAACGGGGCGAAGGCGGACTCGGTGATACCTCGATCACAAATGACATTCAGGAGCGCAAGTTGAGCCCAATGATCTCGTTGTCCACGCGCTGGAAGAATGGCATGTCGACAACTGTCCAGACAAACAGGTCACATTCTACAGACCTCCGGTTCCAGAGGAACGTGCAGGCGGACGAAGACGGTGCCTTCCCAACACTCGAAGAGCGAACAATCGGAACGACCGTAACGAACACGAGTAATCTTCGCGCACAGTTGCGGTATTCAATCAAACCCAAGATATTCGAGTCGCTTCAGAGCAACATCGATATGGACTTCACCTTTCAGATGTCGGACAACACTCAGATAGAGCGCCCCCGTGTCGTGCCCGAACCCGAACCCGGAGAGGAACCGCAAGACGAGATCATCCGCCGGAATGAAAGCACTTGGTCCGGTCAGGTAGGTGCGCAGTATCGCTTCAGCGAGAACTTCACGGGCGGGCTGTCTTTCCGGCACGAGCGACGCAAGGATCTGTTGAGGGAATTGACCAACAATACATACGAATTCAGACTCTTCGGGGAGATCGAATTCAACTAAGCGCAGGTGCACCTTGTTTACCTTCAACCAGAATGAGCAGATCGCGATTCTCGTGCTGGCCGGTCCTCTGATCGTGGACTTAGCCATCTCGACCTACGACTACTTCTGGCCGGATGACATCGAGGAATTCGGAATCCGCAAGGCCGCGCTACCTGTGCCAGATACCTTTCCTAGAGAATCTCACCCCGCGTCCCAGAAAACCCGGCCGATCAACATCAACACGGCAGCCGCCGATGCCCTGACTACCCGGCCCCAGGTGGTCCTTATGACGGTCGAGCAGCTGAGCGACCCTGCGACAGTAGGCGCGCAGTGAGCATTGTCGGGATCCACGCAACTGGCGATTGCCTCCGACTCTGCGGCGTCAGCACCGACGGAGCCTTGAATTTCAGCGAAAACGTCGAATTCGCACGCCCGATATCCCTTACGGACCTAAAATCGCCCGAGGAGATCCTCGCACCCGCGATCTCGGAAACGATCCCTGACCGGGATGCGCCGGTATGTCTCGCATTGCCAGGCGGTGCATTCCAGATTCGCCGAGTACCGCTTGAACTGGCTGAGGATGTAGACCAGCGGAGCCAGGTGACGTGGGAGGTACAGCAGACGCTTTCTGCCACGGATGACGAGTATTCGATCGACTATCTAGTCCGAGGCAGCTCGGCGATCTGGGTAGCCATCCCAAATGTCTGCATAGAAGCCCTAGGCAAGGCTATGCAGGCCTGTGGATTGACCGTCGCCGGTCTGTGTGCGAGCCCAATTGCCGTAGCCCACGCGATACGACGACACAGGCCTAAAGGCAGGACCAGAGGCATACTCGTAGATGCCGGCTGGATTTCTGTCGTGGATCTGGAAGACAGAAACCTCGTGTCGGCAAGTGCGCATTGCCCTCGAGAACCCGAAGAGTTGACCCAGGCAGCCGTTCGCCGTCTCGAGGAATCGGACAGCGCAGAGACCTACGTGCTCGGCGACGCCTCCGTACTGGACCACATCCAGGGAAGCCAAGTCGGGTCGATCAACCTCCTGCACCCCGACACAGAGACAAATTCTGACACGCTGCACTCCGTGGCCTACGGGGCTGCACTCTATATCCTTAGCGGAAAGACGCTATGAGCATCGCTCTCTATCCGGGCACATTCGACCCGATGACCTTCGGACACATAGATCTCGCCAAGCGTGCGCTCAAGATCTTTGATCGTGTCGTAGTCGCGATCGGCGTGAACCCACAGAAGAACCCGATCTTCAGCGCCGAAGAACGTTCGGACATGATCCGCGAGGCACTGAACGATGACCGATTCGAGGTGGACTCGTACGAGGGACTGACCGTTCACTATGCCGAAAAGCGCGGTATCCACACGGTCATTCGAAGCCTCAGGACTCTTGATGAGTTCGAATCGGAGATCGCCATGACGACGGCCAACCGGGTTATGCTGCCCGAGTTCGAGAGCATCTACCTCCCACCCAGCTCGCAATACGCTCATATAAGCTCGACGCTCGTTCGGGTCATCGGGCAGTTCGGCGGCGACCTATCCCCCTTCGTCCCCCCGCATATCGAAAAGCGCCTGCGGGAGGTCTTTCCTCAGGCGTAACCGCCCTCTGCCTTTCAACTCAGTGTCTGCGTAGGTATAGTTCGATACCATGTTTGTCGATCAAGTTAAAATGTATGTGCGATCGGGTTCCGGAGGGAACGGGTGCAAGAGCTTCCGGAGGGAAAAGTTCATCCCTCGTGGCGGTCCTGACGGTGGCGACGGGGGCAACGGGGGAAATGTGGTCTGTGTTGTCGAACCTCACCTGTCGACGCTTCTAGACCATCGGTACCAGCAACACGCAAACGCGGATCGTGGAGAACACGGCAAAGGCAAAAACCGAACGGGCAGCAACGGAGAGGACTACACGCTAAGCGTACCGCCCGGAACGGTCGTCAAGAACGTCGAGACAGGTACTATTCTGGCCGACCTGACCGAGGCAGGCGATCGGGTCGTGATCGCTCCCGGCGGTCGTGGAGGCCGCGGAAACGCGAAATTTGCGACCCCTACCAACAGGGCTCCAGAGCGAACTGAGCCGGGCTCACCGGGACTAGATCTCGAGATCGAACTCGAGCTCAAGCTAATCGCCGACGTCGGTCTTGTGGGGCACCCAAACGCTGGAAAATCGACGCTGCTGTCGCGGATCTCGGCCGCCCATCCAAAGATTGCAGACTACCCGTTCACCACGCTTCAACCCAACCTCGGCATAGTCCCATACGAAAACTTCAACAACTTTGTCGTTGCTGACATCCCCGGCCTGATCAAAGGAGCACATGAAGGGAAAGGCCTCGGAATCCAGTTTTTGAGGCATATCGAACGAACCCGCGTGCTCCTTTTCATGGTAGACGTGTCCAGTCCCAACCCTGAAGCGGACCTTCTTGTGCTCCGGAACGAGCTAGAACACTTCAGCCCCGTACTCCTCAAGAAACCCTCGCTCCTTGCCGCTACAAAGATTGACGTACTCCCACCTGAGAGCAGGAAGGTCGAGCGCATCGATGACTTTGAAGCTATCCCCATCTCGTCTGTATCCGGCGAGGGCATAGACATCCTCATCCACACGCTGGGTGACATCGTCACGAACAGTCGATCATCCGATGCGTAATGATTCTGAGACTTCCGTGGTCTTGTCCGAGAAAATCTCTCCGAGCAAGATGCCACAGCTTCTATGCAATATCGGATTCGCTGGTAAACAGAAAGAGGGCACATCCAGTTTGGATGCACCCTCTTACCTCATATTCCGACTATGAGTCTGACTAGAATCTTCGCATCAGGCTGACGATCTTCCCGGCGATCCTGAACTCCTGATCCGGTTCGACAACGATCGGTGAATAAGACTCGTTCTCAGCGATCAACTGCACACCGTCTCCGTCCACATAGTAGCGCTTCACCGTCGCCTCTCCGTCGATAATCGCCACGATGATCTCTCCTTGGTTTGCCGTCGTCTGGTGTCGCGCGAGCACATAGTCACCGTCCAGGATCCCGACATTAACCATGCTATCCCCTTCCACCAGGAGGGCGAAGACGTCACCACTCGATAGAAAACTCGCGTCGACTGCCACGGTCTCATCGGCATTCTCGATCGCCAAGATAGGCTGACCAGCCGCAACGCGTCCGAGCACAGGCAC
>DPVD01000069.1:6463-6785 GCA_003526745.1 Candidatus Latescibacterota bacterium | reverse complement strand
GTCGACGAGTTCCAGGATACGGATCCGCTGCAGGTCGAGATCCTGATGCTGCTGTCATCGTCGGATGTGACGGAAACAGATTACGCTAAGATCGAGCCCGTTCCTGGGAAGCTGTTCATCGTCGGCGATCCGAAGCAGTCGATCTACCGGTTCCGTCGCGCGGACGTGATGCTTTACGAGTATACGAAAGCGCATCTCGAATCGCACGGAGCAGAGGTGCTGTACCTGACGACAAGCTTTCGCAGCGTGCCACAGATTCAAGACTGCATCAACGCTGCTTTCTCGCCTCAAATGCGAGGTGCTGAGGACGGAAGTCAGGCGA
>DPVD01000069.1:0-6160 GCA_003526745.1 Candidatus Latescibacterota bacterium | reverse complement strand
ACGGAAGTCAGGCGAAGTATGTGGGACTCGAACCCAACCGAGAAGACTGGTCGGATCAGCCGAGCATCATCGCGCTTCCTGTGCCGAGACCTTACAGCTCATTTGGTCAGATCCGGAACTACGCCATCGAGCAATCCTATCCCGACGGTGTTGGTGCGTATGTCGACTGGTTGCTGAACGAGTCCGGATGGCACGTTACAGAGAGGGATGCGCCGGATACGCCCAAGCCGATCGAACCGAGGCATATCTGCATTCTCTTCCGACGATACCAGTCGTTCTTCCAAGACGTAACGCGCAACTACGTTCGTGCACTTGAGGGGCGACACGTACCGCACGTGCTGGTCGGTGGACGGTCGTTCCACGAGCAAGAGGAGATTCAGGCGATCCGGAACGCGCTTGCGGCTATCGAGTGGCCGGACGATACATTGCGCGTCTATGCGACGCTCCGAGGTCCGCTTTTCGCATTCCCGGATGATCTGTTGTTGACGTTCCGCCACCAGAATGGGGGATCGCTTCATCCTCTGCGTGAATACGATCGCGAAGCGTTCGACGAGTCAACCATTGAAGTAGCCGATGTGTTGGAGATGCTCGGACGGCTGCACGCTGGGAGGAACCGAAAGGCGATCGCGACGACGTTGTCTGATCTTCTCGACCGTGTTCGTGCACAGGCAGGGATGGCGATCGGGGCGAACGGCGATCAGGCGCTGGCGAATCTCTTCCGGTTGATCGAACGGGCACACCGTTTTGAACGACGAGGTGCGTCATCCTTCCGATCGTTTGTGGAACTTCTGGAGAACGAGGCCGAAAGTGGGGCAGCGGAAGATGCGGCACTGATCGAAGAGGGAACCGAGGGCGTAAGGATGATGACAACACACCGCGCCAAAGGCCTTGAGTTCCCGGTTGTGATTCTGGCTGATCCGACCTGCAATGCCACACGGGCCCCGAATCGCTACACGGATGTGGAGAAGCGACTATGGGCCGAGCCTCTGTGTGGGGCCGCGCCGCGCGATCTCCTCGAAAACGCAGAACTCGAAGCGACGCGGGATGTGGCAGAGGCAGTGCGGGTTGCTTACGTGGCGGCCACAAGAGCGCGCGATCTTCTCGTTGTGCCAGCCGTCGGCGATGACCAGTTGGAAGGCTGGCTCGACGTCCTCAACCCGGTGATTTATCCGAAGCCGGACAAGAAGCGAGCCGGCAAGCCGGCGCCGGGATGTCCCGAGTTCGGATCGGACAGCATTCGGATGCGTCCAAGATCGCAGGATGGCAAGACGACCGAAGCAGTGATGCCCGGGCTCCACAACCCGGTTCTCGGTGCGCACAAGGTGGTGTGGTGGGATCCCCATCTGCTCGAGCTTGACCGGCAGCCTCGTGCAGGTCTGCGGCATCAGAAAATTCTGTAAGCGGATGCCGATGTGAAGGCGAATACTCGCCACGACGACTGGCGTAGCCAGCGAGAGAAGACGATTGAGACCGGGAGCCGACCGACGATTCGGGTTCACGCTCCCTCGGAGGCCGGAATCGACCTGCAAGATACCGACCTCGCAATCGAAGTCATCCGGATGGGTCACGAACCGGATCGACCGAGCGGATCACGCTTCGGGTCACTCGTTCACACGATCTTCTCTCGCGTCGACCTGAACGGATCCGTAGACGACCTGTGTCTGGTTGTTGACCGACAGACACGTCAGTTCGGTGCCACACCCGCGGAACGCGAAGCCGCTTACGCCGTTATCCAGCGTGCTCTGAAACATCCTGTGATGCAGCAGGCCGCTGAAGCGACGGATGTGAAGCGTGAGACGCCGGTGATGTATATAAACGATGCCGATGAACTCGTAGAAGGGATCGTGGATATGGCGTTCAAGACAGAGGATGGCTGGACTGTGGTGGATTTCAAGACGGATGAAGACGTGGATGCGCAGATGGGCGCCTATCTGGGTCAGATCCGGCTTTATGTAGAAGGGGTCAAGAAGGCGACGGGGGAAGAAACGAGGGGCGTAATACTGGCAGTCTAGGGGGGTGGTCGGAGAGGCAAAAGAAGAATGTCGAATCAAGAAGATACTCGACAGTACGTCTCCGTTAACCGACTTCCCCTAAGGATCCAGCCGACAGGTTTTGCTCTATCGACGATCTGTCTACTTGTTCTCGGCTTTGAATTTCCGCAGTGACTTGGTTGCCTTGTCGAGGTTGTAAAGGCTCTCGGCGGCGTTGTCCGAATTTTCACCAAGATAGGGCCTCAGTCTCTCCGCTAGCCTGGAGGTGTTGTTGGATGGGATAGCTTTGGCAACCACATCGGGGGAGGCGGGTAAGCCATCCTCGAAGTAGAGATCCGCAACCGTCGTTCCGAGTGCTTGAGCGATACCTTCAAGATACTGGACTGAGAGTCTGCGCGTTCCACCCTCGAGTTGTGTGTAGAAGGGCCGGGAGATTCCCATTCTTTCGGAAACGTCCTTTGCGGACATCCCCTTTGTCTTCCTCAGATCCCGAATCCTCTTGTGGATGTCTACTGCCACGCACTAGTGCCTGAAAGCTTCATAAGCTACATAATGTGTATTACGGTCGGGGAGAGACTCGTCAAGGTTGACAGGATTGTCAATCGAATTCAGTATTCTTCCTCGCCGCTATTCTCGCTATATCTTAAAGCGTGTGAATATCAGTTTGTTAGACTAGGCTGGCATCCAGTCGCCACGCCCTGATCAGGACAGCCGGCCGCGGAAGTCCTCAAGGATCGGGTCTTCCTTCCCCTCCATCCAATCCAGCAGGATTGATCGAAAGACCGAGATTCGGGTCTGCTGATCCGGATCATCTATCAAATTGTTCAGCGCATTGGGGTCCGACTCAAAGTCATACAACTCCTCAGGTGAGCGATATTGAAAGTCGTTCACTCGCTCCGCGATACCCGCATCCTCCTTCGCCGCCGCAACCATGGATTTCCAGGTCAGACCAGACTGAGATTCGTTTTTGAACTCCGTCTTCCCGTCGGACCACGCGTTAAAGATGTAGCCATACTGCCGCGTCTGAACGCCACGCATCGGATAGGTATTCCCGGCTGATGTTTTGTGAAAGACCGTGAACACGAGATCCCTAGCTTCATCGGCCCCGCCAGATAGGACGTTGGCGAATGACCGGCCATCGATGTGCTCGATCGGGTCGAGACCGGCGATATCCAGGACTGTCGGTGTGAAGTCGATTCCGGAGATGAAATGCCGGTCGTCGAGCTTGCCCGGTTCGGTAACAGACGGCCATCGGACGATCCACGGTGTCCGCGTGCTGTTGAGGTAGCAGTTGGTCTTCGCGAAGGGAAAGGCCATGCCGTTGTCGGACAGGAACATGACAACGGTGTCTTCTGCGAACCCAGAAGCGTCGAGCGCGTCGAGCACGGCTCCCACGGTATCATCGCATCGACGGCAGGAGTTGTAGTACTGTGAGATCTCGAGACGGAGTTCTGGGATGTCCGGCAGGAAGCCGGGTATGGTCACGTCATCAGGCGAGAACGTCATCGATGGCGGCGGTATAGAGCCGATATCACCGCCGAAATGCGATCGTTCCTGTTCGCTCCCAACAAAGGGCCGGTGCGGGTCGTGCGCGTTGGCCATCAGGAAGAAAGGCTTCGACTCAAGCTTTGCCCGTTCTAGAAAGCCTGCCGCGTAGTGCCTGTACAGGGATGGGTCGCGTCCGTGTCCAAGGTCGCCTATGTCATGCTGTTCGTCCCAGCTGAACTTTTTAACGGGTGCGAGGTGGGCGACTTTGCCGAGGATGCCGTTCAGATAACCGGCCCGATGAAGGCGTTCCTGGAGAGTTTCGATGTGATCCCAGATCGGCTCGAAGCCCATGCCGCCGTTCCGGTGAGGATACCGGCCGGTCATCAGGGCTTCCCGGCTGGGCTGACAGACCGCCGCCGTGACGTGCGCGTGCTGGAAACGGAGGCCTTGAGATGCAAGGTGGTTCAGGTTAGGCGTGACGTCGGGAACGGGGCCGCCGAAGGCGCCGACAGCGTCCCAGTTCATGTCGTCAGCTGTGATCAGTAGGAAGTTCATTTGCGGTTCTTTCGAGGGCCAAGTAATCCCCTCGATCGAGGACGTGCAAGTCTCTAGGCTCTGAGTCGTCGGGCGTCGTGGACTTGGAGACGGTAGGAGACGACTTCACGCACCTCGTGGCGGCTCGAGATCGGTTTGGGGATATGTGGTCGTCGAAGGGGGCTCGACGTGTATCGTCCTCGTTAAGGTCCCATCCGGTTATTAGGATAGCCACAACGGTGGGATCGACGCGTCAGGGTCGGTGTGCGATGAGATCTTCGGGGACAACTGGCAGTGAAAGGTTGGTCAGTGCGACGTCATAGCAATCCTTCTCGGTCAGGTCCATCGCCCCCTGATTGGCTAGCATTTAGGTCCTCTAGAACCCACAAGGCTTCAAAAGGAACAGCCGTAATCCCGGCCGATTGTCATCTGTTTGAATCGCGTGCTTCACAGGAGAGGGGTGAGGCTGTGAGAAGTCTGGCGCTAAACCTCAGGCAACTCGAATTCATCGCCTGTACGTTCGATCCAGTCTGCCAACTCTGCTTGAAGCTCTTCCCGCTTGTCGTTGTGTGTGTCCAGGAACGCGAGGTTCAGGGTTTCGTAGGGATCCTCGTTGAGGTCGAACATGACGAGTGGTTGGCCTTCCAAGCAGACGTACTTCCAGCCGTCGTTTGTGCGTATGCCACGCCACGTACGGTTGACGCTCTGAAATCGCTTCCGGACACATTGCTGAATGTAAGCTGAGGTCAGTTCGTTCTTGATAGGAGGTCGGTCAGGGATGATGTGGGACGAATAATCCGTGCCCTCCATCCAGTCCGGGACGTCGATATTGCACAGACCGAGTGAGGTCGGAGCGAAGTCGACGTGGTTGAACGGGGCGTCGCTGTGCTTGCCCGATCGTCTTCCACCGGCGGGAAGGACAATGCAGGGGATACGCAGTGCTTCTTCGTACGGATTGCTTTTTCGGAAATGGCCGTGTGATCCGTGTGAGTCGCCGTGATCGGAGAAGAAGAAGATGTGTGTCTCCTCCGACAGCCCCTGGTTTTCGATCGCTTCTAGGATGCGTCCGACGTTCCAGTCCAGGTTCTCGATCATTGCGTAGTAGCCAGCAAGGTCCTTCCGAGCTGGTTCGACGATACGAGGCAGGTTGGGCACGTTCGGGCGGAGCTCAACGTCCTCTGGCGTGTATTTCTCAAGATACTCAGGCGGCGCCACATAAGGGTCGTGGGGCGGCTGAACGGAGAGGACTGCGAAGAAAGGGTTACCGGCCTTCTGGGCCTTGATGTAGTCGAGCATCTGGTCGGTCAGCGCATCGGTTTCGTACCTCTCAAGCTTTTCCGTCAGTGGCTCCTCATCGTCACGACCTTTTTCGTCGTGTCCGTGAACCCAGCAATCGTACTGTGCGTTGTTGTTCTCGTATCCGATCCACGTGCCGAAGCGTCCACGCGCATCCCGCGGCACGTATTCCATCTTATTGCTGCCCACGAGATGCC
Organism: Candidatus Latescibacterota bacterium; assembly: GCA_003526745.1. GTDB lineage: Bacteria > Latescibacterota > UBA2968 > UBA2968 > UBA2968 > UBA2968. The sequence goes on along the minus strand of DPVD01000069.1, from coordinate 654 downwards.
ATTTACCGAACCAGGCCGTTCGATATCCCTGTTTGTTGAAGACGTCGGCGATCGTCGGGAGCGATGTGTCCAGAGCCTGCGGTGTGCGCTGTGTCGCACGATGCGTGTAGCGACTGGTGATCAGGGAACCGCGAAAAGGTGTGCACCAGGGACAACCCGAGATGGCGTGTCGGAACGGCACGCCCTGAGCGGACATGCGGTCCAGGTTGGGTGTGTTGGCATTGGGGTCACCTGCGTGACCTAGGGCCTGACCTCTGTGTTGATCTCCGAATATCCAAATGATGTTTGGCAAGAGAGAACCTTGAAATGCGAATCTTGGCTCCCACCAGGGTGGGGGCTACCAAGGCAAGAAGAGTACCTGATGCACGAAAAAAACAGAAACTGTTGGGTGGTCGGGGAATTTCCGGAGGAGATGATAGGCGCGCAACCGGAAATAGCTGAAGAGTGACGGGCTCGGGTTCTTCCGGCCCTGCTAGAGTTAGAGCAGCCTCTGCACGATCGTCTGTTCGGGACTGCCCGTCTTCCCAAGTCGGCTTAGTCGGACAGCGACGCCTCGACGGCCTCGATTGTCGAATCGATATCCGGTTCCGTGTGGGCGAGGGACAGATACCAGGGATGGGTTGGGTGAAGATAGTGTCCTCTGTCCAGACATCT
>DPVD01000078.1:0-5149 GCA_003526745.1 Candidatus Latescibacterota bacterium | reverse complement strand
GACCGGTGCCACTTCGACCGGGTCTATATCGAATTCCTTACCCATCTACCCCTTTGCCCTTCCTTTTTTTCTGTGACGGATTCCAAGAACTCAGTTGCGCGCATGAGCCGTTCATACCCAGTGCCCGGAGCCGCTTTTTTTCCGACGGAGCTGTTGTCGTGGACAGTTGTAGGCCACCAGAACAGGGCACCGTATCCTTGACACAGTTGATACTAAAGTGGCTTGCCGTAAATCTTATGAAACACGGCCTCTGGCCCCTCGTACGCTCGTGTGGGATCGATAATCGTAATCCCATCCTCGCCGAACCTGGCAGTCACAGGTGCTCCCTTACCCGAGCTAAGATACGCGAAATTCAGATCACGAACGATCCGGGCCGCGTGGACGATTGCGACCGTGATCCGCCCATCTTCCGCAGTCGGGTAGATTCCAGCCACATCATCGAGTGACTCGCCCATGAACTTGACACGGCACATCGCGACGAGACTGCCGTGGATGCTGTCCGTCCCGTAACCAATATAGGCGTTCGAGCCATCAGGGCGCTTGACGTTGCGCGTAAAGTGGTTGTTCGATGTCCGACTTCCGCCACCGTTCGTCCAGAACCGGAACCCCCGGTATTGCTGGTCGGACTCGACCTTGCCGTCCGTCCCGATGATCTCGTGCTCTTGATTGACCGGACCTTCAAAGTCATCGGGTGTGATCCAGTTGTTGTGGAAGTAGATCGACATACCGTTCTCGAAGTCGACGCGAACCTGAACGGCATCGTAGGCGTCGATGTTGTCACGCACGAGACGTTTCTTTTGGCCAACAGCCGATAGCGCAGCGGGCTTGCTGCGATAATAGTTGTAGATCAGATCGACCCAGTGGGGGCCGACATAGCTGAAGGGGTCGCTTTCTTCCGCCCACTTAAACGTGCTTGTCGAGACTTCGAGCGGCTCTTCGAGCATAGCAAGCCCGTAAAGCGGATCGCCGATCTGTTTAGCGATATCGTGCTGGATCCGGAGATGATCGGGATCGTATCGCTTGTGCATGTCGACAGCGACAACGACACCCTTTTCCCTCGCCTTGGCGATGATATCGTCTGCTTCATCGATCGCCAGACACATCGGCTTTTCCATCAGCACGTGAATCCCGTGCTGGATCGAGTCGAGCGTCACCTGTGTGTGCAGATTGTCGGGTGTCGCCACGGACATCACATCCAGATCCGGAAAGTCCGCGATCACATCTCGCCACGGTGTCTCACCATGGTAGGCTTTAGGCCGACGTGCCGTCCACGATTCATAGTTGTCGCACGCTCGCGCTGCGGACGCTTCTGACCTTGTAGCGATCGCCACCAGCTCGAACTCGATCGGTGCGAGGTCCCGAGCCCACTTGTCGAGACCGACGCGCGCCAAGAGTCCGGCGATCCCCGATTTCTGGAGGTCCGCATATGCTCTGGCGTGAACGTCCCCCCCGAACATACCTGCCCCAACTAGGGCAACTTTGATTTTTCCTTCCATACAAACTCACTCCCCCTCCGTCTCATCCGCAGCCCTGGGAGGTTTTTCCCAGGCCGTGTGTTCCTGGTCAGATATGAACTGACCTTCGTTGTCCAGATACGATGTTCTCAACTCTAAATCCTCGACCACGAAACCTTCACTGTCGATCATACACCATTTCCCATCTAACTTTACCTTCGCATAGCCGCCCGTAAAGTGGCGTGCCTGCTCGAACCGAGGTCTGATCGCCACCGTCCCTGCTGTGTCGAGGAACCCCCAGGATGACCCGTTCCGGAAACGAGCGAATCCCTCCGAGAAGCTCCCGACAGCGTCGAAAGTAGCCGTAATCACCACTTCACCGTCAGTCCTTCTGAAGCCCCACTTCTCGCCGTCTTTATAGGCAGTCAGCTCTTGGTCGCTCACGTAGATGCCTTTGGATCGTCCGGCTGGTGCGCAAGGATCTCGCGGTAGACGTGCGCGGATGCCACCGTCACGACGGCATACGAAACGACCACGCCAACACCCAGCGCCAAGAACCCAAGGATGAACAAACCAAACACTACAAAATAGAACAGGACAAGCCGTCCGCGAGTTCCCCGTGTCAGCCGCGAGCTCGTTTTCATAGCCTCGATGGGGCCCATCTCGTGCTCGACCATCAGAAAAGGCCACTGGCTGAACTGTGCGATCCAGATCAATCCCGGGACGAAAAGCAGGATCAGACCCGCGACAATCAGCAAACCGTGCAGGATACTCGCGAGCAGATACTTGAACACAAGGTGAGCGTAGCCAAAAAGATTCCCAAAATCAGCGGGTTCACCGTCAACGAGGTTCATTCCGATTCTTACCAGCCCCAGTGCAACCACGAAGGACAGAAGCATGCTGGCCAGAATGACGGCTGCACGCACGCCGGGACCGTCGAACAACAGCTGTGGCACCGTCTGAATCAGCAGCGCCACAACGTGTACGACAATCAGAAACCCTTTGTTTTCCTTGAAGATCTGCCAGCCCTGAGAGACGGCTCCACCGACCGAGAACATCCGCATCCTCCCTGCTAGTCAATGATACGCGAATGCCAATGGGATCGAAAGACACAAAAGGAATCGCCCTCGAACCGTAGTCCGAAGGCGATTCAAATGTCGTCAGAATGGCATCGCTACTTTAGAACTTTCCGCCACACCTTGCGAATCTCGTCCTTCTCGCGGATAGCGTCGAGCCATATATCAGGGAAACACGCAAGAGCATATCCGGAGCCCTGGGGTCCCAGCTCGGGGACGGCGTAGAGCGTCTTGCTGCCAGCACCCTTGACCCACGCAGCCAGAGAAGGTTCGAGGTAATCGTCACGCCAGATCACGAAATCACGATCCAACTTGCCTTTACCGTCGGTTATAGGTGTCTGGCAGTGACTACCCGTGAAAGGCCGAAAATGAATCAGTTCGCTCATCTTCCAGAGGTCGAGGCGTTCAGAAAGACGCTTCCAATATGTTCCGGGTCGGATCTGCTTGATAATCGCAGGATGGGAGTGATCGAAGTTCATGCGAAGCTTCTTCTTGTATCGCTTTTCGTATGCGGCTGCAAGAGCAAACGCCTTCTCCGGCGTTTCCGTACACGTATCCCGATGTACTTCAATCGCGGGCTTGATGCCAATATCGTCACCCGCCTGAATAACCGCGCGCGCTACGGGCAGAGCGTCCTTTGTCGATGTGTCGTGATCGCAGAGCTGCACGTTCACGTGCTCGGCACCGGCCTCCATGAACGCCTTCATCTTTGGCGCAGCTTCCTTAATCGAGCCGACATCCACACCGCCAACGAGTTCGAGTCCCTGCTTGGCAAGCGCCTCTCCCAGCTTTGGATCAGAACCTGAACTCATTCCATCGAACCCGGCATCCCGAACCTTCTTCACCTTCGTGTCGATCGACCACGGCCGCTTCTCAGTGGGATACCCACGAAGCGACCAATCCGCCGCCATAACCTTTAGTGTCGGCTTCACCTTCTTCTTCGCCATCGACATCTCCCCAACGTGCTTTGCACGTTTCTGTTTGTCGTCACCGAGTGGCCCAGCGACGAGGTCCATATTGCTTGCTCTGGCCGGATTAAGCCCGGTGAGATATTAACTGCTTTCTTGGTTTTCTGCCTTACGCGCGGGCCGTCCCGCTCTCCCACTCCCGCTGCCTTCCTCAGTCTCTACATCGGCCCAATTCGCTCAGAGCCCTTGTCGATCGCTGCCATCGTCGCATCGAAGCACCTGATTAGCAGCTCCATCTTCAGAGACTGATGGTCGGAATCATCCCACAGATTGTCAAACTCGTCAGGGTCATTTTGCAGATCATAGAGTTCGCCGACACCGTGTCCGTGGTAGACACAGATCTTGTGTCGACGATCCCGATACATCGTCGCAAGGCTGCCGTCCGCCAAGTCGAGAGCATCGTAAAACTCGCAGCGCACGAACTCGCGATGTTCGCACGTGCTTTCCCCTTTGGCTATCGATAGCAACGATCGACCGTGGAAATAGCCAGGAATCTCGTGCCCCGTCGCTTCCATGATCGTTGCGGTCACATCGTGAAGCTCGACCAGGTCGTCACGAACCTGACCCGCCTGGACGCGGCCGGGCCAGGAAAGAATCAGCGGCACTCTGACGAGTCCCTCGTAGAATCGACAACCCTTCTGGATCAAACCGTGGTCGCCCAGCGTTTCCCCGTGGTCACTCATGAAGATGACGAGCGTGTTTTCCAGTTGTCCCGTCTCCTCGAGCGCCTTAATCATCTCGCCGACCTGGTCATCGATCTGCTTGATCATAGCATAGTAAGCTGCCTGAAGCGTACGGTGGTCTCTCCCTCCGGGCCCAGCAGGCTCGATCAAGCCTCTCGTCTGCGTGTGTGGGACGATCGGACTCTTTATGTCTAGCTCTTCTGGGTTCTGGCCTTTTGACTGGAAGTCGATACCAGCAAACTTCTCCTGCTGTACAAGATCACTGTCCTTGAACAGAGCACCTGGCATTTTCATCGGGTCGAACTGCTCTCGATACGACTGCGGAGGATTGAAAGGCGGGTGTGGATCATAGATATTGACGCTCAGGAGCCATGGCGTTCCAGGATCACGATTCTCCCGAATGAAATCGGTCGTCTTCTCGCCACACCAAGTCGTCTGATGATACTCAGACGGGACACCTTCGGGACTCTTCGTCAGCTCTCCTAGAATCTTCCCTTTCTTTCGAACCCAATCTGCGTAGTCGTGACCCATTTCCCAATCGTCACGAGGAGCGTGGCTGTACTGCCAGTAGCGATATCCGTCGTCTACACGCGCCTCGACACGACCGAAGGCGCTCGACAGGTGCAGCTTACCCACGAGACCGCAATCGTAACCGGCATCAGCCAGAATCCTGGTGACGAGAGGCGGATGATCCGGGAAGATCGCGTTTCCGTTCCCGTTCACGTGGACGGCGCTTGGATACCGCCCTGTCAGGAAACTCGCTCGGCTTGGAGTGCAGATCGGGCTCTGACAGTAGGCGTGGGTGAACGCCATCCCGCCTTTGACAAGTTTGTCTATGTTCGATGTTGCTACGTGCGGATTACCAAGTGCACCAATCGTGTCGTAACGCTGTTGATCTGTACAGATCCAGAGAATGTTCGGTCTATCTGTCAAGACGGTTCTCCTGGTGCTTAGGTGGTAACGGTTTG
>DPVD01000433.1:2375-2696 GCA_003526745.1 Candidatus Latescibacterota bacterium | reverse complement strand
AGCTTCGCCGTCATCTTGATCGAGTAATCGTCGATCTTCTCCATCCTGACCGGCTCGCCCCCGATCATCCCGACGGAAGGCGGGAGCAGGGTAGGACGTGCGTCGTCGTCCATAGTCATGTCGTGATACCAAAACAGAATGTCGTCTACCGTGTAGGGATGGCCATCTGACCATTTCATCCCCTTCCGAATCCTGAAGTAGACCGTTCGCCCCTCGTCCTCGAACCGATGCGCTTCGGCGATGTTGTGTTCGATCAGTCCGTGATCCGGTCGCCCATAACCCATGAGGTTCTCACTGAGCGACTTGTTCGGTCCCCATATC
>DPVD01000433.1:0-2091 GCA_003526745.1 Candidatus Latescibacterota bacterium | reverse complement strand
TGCGACTTGTTCGGTCCCCATATCTGGACGACATCCCCGGTCAGCGCGCGACGGAGCGTCCCACCATAGATCCCGATCTCTTCCATCGGGACGACCACAAGAGGATTCTCCGGCAGTCTCTTGGACACCGGTGGCAGTTCCCCTAGAGACACACGCTCCGCGAGCGTGGGTGCCTCCCCAAACCGACGCTCCTCAAGAATCGCAGGATCGATCTGGAGCGGTGCCAACGTGACTTGCGACGTTTCGCGCTCAGGTCCAAAAGAGGACTCCACCACACCCGGATCCGCCGGCAGGCAGCCGGAGACTAGGAAAAGGACTGCTAAGCGTGCTATCGCCTGAGTAATTTCTGTTTTTTCTTTGGTCTTCATTCGCAAATAGAATGTCACGAAGCAGGATCCCAGTGGCAACAACATCAAGAGAATATCAGATGTTCAACACCAAATGCTGTTCGGCGTTCGACATTACCTTTTTCCTCGTGTATCATGTCTACTTAACCACTAACAAATCAAGACCGGCTATCATCATGATTATTCAGAATCTCAAAACCGATTTCTATCGTATTCCCTTACCCGTCGCACTGTCGGATGCTTCGCACGGCACCATCACGCACTTTGATCTGGTTACCGCGCGGATCGTCACGGATGATGGACTCGAAGGTGTCGGCTACACATTCACACCGGGCACAGGAGGTTCAGGCATTCACGCCTTGGTTGACCGGGATCTCAGAGATGTCATCGTCGGGCAAGATCCGCGACGAATCGAAGAGCTCTGGAACCGGATGTGGTGGCACGTCCATTTCGCCGGCCGAGGTGGTGCTCTGATCTTCGCCATCTCAGCGATCGACATCGCTTTGTGGGATCTGGCCGGAAAGGCCGCAGGTGAGCCCTGGTGGAGACTTTTGGGAGGTCACAAAAACCGTGTCCGGGCCTATGCGGGCGGTGTAGACCTGATGTTCACCCTCGACGCTCTGATCACGCAAACGGAGGGATTTCTCGATCAGGGCTTCAAGGCCATCAAAATGAAGGTCGGGCGTAGGAAGCTTTCAGAGGATGTCGAACGCGTAGCTAGGGTTCGAGACATCCTAGGGGCTGATCTCCCTCTGATGGTCGACGCCAACATGGGGTGGCGAGTCGACGAGGCCATTCGGGGTGCGCGAGCTTTCGCGGAACACAACGTCTACTGGCTCGAAGAGCCGACGATCCCCGACGACTATGCGGGGCACGCGAGAATCGCCAGAGAGGGCGGCGTTCCGATCGCGACCGGCGAGAATCTCCGTACGATCCACGAGTTTGATCACATGATCCGCTACGGCGAGATCGCATTCCCGGAGCCTGATGTCGCCATCTGCGGAGGCGTCACCACGTGGCTCAAGGTCGCACATCTCGCCGAGGCGAACAACCTGCCCGTCACCTCGCACGGTGTCCACGACCTTCACGTCCATCTGCTCTCAGCGGTCCCAAACGCCTCGTTCCTCGAGGTGCACATGTTCGGCCTCGAGAAATACATCAGCCATCCCATTCAGGTCAAGGACGGCTACGCTATCGCCCCGGATCGTCCAGGCCACGGTGTCGAATTCGACTGGGACGCGATGGAAGAGCACAGAAACGTTTAACGCAGGTTCCTTTTGTCCTGACTGCCTTAGCGAAGGCAGTATTAGCCCGCTGTGGATCCCAATATCGTTTTTGTGTAACTACGTGAACACGTCTGGCGTATCGATGGTCGAACGGCAAGCACATATGATGACTTGGCCTGCCATTATCCAGCAGTACCTCGTCGGGTACACGACAGCGGGCGACAACCTAAGGACGGCTTCCGAGTCTGAGGTCTTCCGCTATACGCGCCCGGATGGGCGAACACGCTATCTGAAAACGCAGTCGACTACGACCTGGTCGGCGCCGCTCTCCAACGAGGCTGATGCGATGCGGTGGCTGCACAGCCGAATCGCAGTTCCGAACGTCGTCACCTACACAACCGATCGCGAAACGGAGTATCTCCTTACCGATGGAATCCCGGGTATGAGCTCGGAAACCGAGTCGTGTCACGACGACAAGGCCCGGCTCGTCGAAATGCTCGCGCGCGTTCTCATCGATC
>DPVD01000423.1:0-4215 GCA_003526745.1 Candidatus Latescibacterota bacterium | reverse complement strand
AATATCGGGTCGATCTGCTTGGGGCCGCCCCCGTGCAGGTCGCCGTGTCGCTCACCCTTCTTGCGCCAGACACAGCCACATCCTTCGAGCCGAATGTTCGGTCCAATAATCTCGTGAAGGACCTCGATCACCTTCGGATGATCGATCAACAGGCTTGCTGGTCCACCGGGCACGCAGCGGTGCTCCGGTGGCAGCGATTCTGGTTTATGTTTGATCCGGTCGATCTGGTCACGGATCTCGGCGACCTCATCCGCCGTGAGGATTGCAGGCCGTACGAGGAATCCGGAAAGGTCGAAGTGGAAGCGTTCAGCTTCTGTCATGCCCACGGGTCGTTTACTCCATTCGTGTCTGTCGTGTTTGTGTGGGTGTTTGCTGTTGGGTACACAGGGTGCCGGGGGACATTCCTTTCTCGATCACATCTGTATATTTCTGGTTGGTCTTGCCTTTGCGCGGCTACCGGGTGCCGCCCCTTTCACCGCTTCGGCTTGCCCCATGCTATTTGCTGGCGTCCCTTCGGGCCTCCTTAACCACCCTCTTCGTATCTTCGTGCCGGAGCCTGCCCTGAGCGAAGTCGAGCGGTGGTTTAGGCCCTTAACTCTCGCCTTTGCATCTCGACCTGCATCGTCCCCGGGATCATTCTCACCGGGCCAATGTGGGGCGAATTATCCCTACGCGAAACCCCAAATATGCGCTATTCTGGGCGAAAAGAGCTCTGGATTTGGCTCAAGGTAACCCGACCCCCTGTTGACACGACATGCAAGAATGTCTACGTTTTACAGTTGCTATCCTTCAGGCAGGCTTATACTTATGAGTAATAACTGGAAAAGATACCTGTCGATCGTCGTACCGATCTCGCTCGCCGCAATCGCCTTAGGTGCTTTTGTGCCCGAGATGCGCCGGCTCGTCCTGCTATTCTTCTATTCGATCCCGGCGAACTCCTTCGTGCCAATACCGCACGAACTGGGCATGATCTACTTTGGACAATTCTACACACCATCGCTAGTCGCCCTGGTCGCCGCTGCCGGCACGATCATGGTCTGCTTCATCGACTACCAGGCGATGAACTTCGCCTTTGGCTTCAAGCACCTTAAGCGAGTCAAGGACAGCGACATCTACCGTGGCGCTGTCCGATACTTCCTGAAAGCTCCTTTCGTGAGTCTCGTGATCGCTGCGGCCATGCCCTTCATCCCCTTCTACATCTTCCGAGTGCTAGGCCCGACCACGGGCTACCCACTACGTAAGTACACGTGGGCGATCTTCATCGGCCGACTCCCGCGCTACTACGTCTTCGCCCTCATGGGCGCGACACTGGAGCTCCCGAACCTGACCATCGTGCTCCTCCTGATCCTGACAGCCTGCTGGCTGCTCTACAGGCGCGTCAGCCACCACCTCGTCGGTATAGCCAGAGGCGAGGAAGAGATCGACGTCCCTGACGCCGTTGCCGTCACGCAGGAAGAAAGCGCCCCGGCCTGATTTCCTAAGTCATTCTCAACAAGCGAAAGGCGATCACCAAAAGGTGATCGCCTTTTTTTAATCGTATCTTCGGCCTGCACACCTGCGGGTCGTATCGAGAAGCCGACCTACACTGCCAAACTGTTTCTAGCACAGTGAACACACATTGAAGGCCTACGACCGTCTCTCGATACCCTCCACTGCGTGAACTCGCGGCTCGGGCACTTAGGATGAACGGTGTGTAGGCGTCGCCGCCGGCCTGGATATCACTTTATACTTCCACCTCATCCTCAGCGTTGCGAACCTTTCAACTTCCGAAGTTCTCTGCAAATATCAGAAAATCCGGAAAATCTACCGCACCGCTTCCATCTAGGTCGAACTTTCTGTCCGCATCCGGATCCCCAAAAGCCTCTGCGAACCTAAGGAAGTCCCCGAAGTCGACTCCTCCGCTGCCGTCAAAATCGCCGACCACAACCGCGCCAACCACAACGATCGGGAGTGTATCCACAAGGCCTCCCGGATCGGCCAGCTGTATCGTTATTGTCGCCGAGCCGTTCCATCCGCTAACAGCCGTCAACGTAAGCGTCGACCCTTCGGTTCTGGCGTTCAGACTGTCCTCGGTGACGAGACCGAACCAAAACAATGTCTTGCTATCGTCATCCACATCCGACCCAGTGAGCTCGATCGTCAGCGGCTGATCTCCGACGGTTACAGTGTCTATAAAAGCCGATGCATCGATTTCAGGTGCGTCGTTCACAGGCGTAACGGTCAGGGTTATTGGAGCCGTATCCTCCCCCCCACCAGGATCCCGCACGATGAGCTGGCCTGTCAGCTTTCCCGTATAGTCCCTTGGTGTTATAAAGCGCAGGCTGTCGCCGACAACCTCAACCGTCGTCATAGAATCCTCCATAGCGACGCTAAATGTCAGCGCCGACAAAGGCGACTCGTCTGTGACTAGACCCGAGAGCAACACCGCAGGTCCTCCATCCTCCTCGATCGTGAACGTGCTGGCGTCGCCCAGAACGGGTGGCAAATCCTGATGTGTAACCCCGACCATCGACGGAATAATCACCGTTTCTCCGTCTCGAGCCGTCAAGGTGTAAAGACTTTTAAATGCGGGAGTTTGAAGCACCTTAATGGAAGACGAACCGGTCGCATTCCCGATCACCTTGAATTGCACCGTGAACACGACCCCATCGAGCTTGCTGCCAATCAGGTCCACCTCGGCGTAATGGATCACGCTTGTCATTCCGTTCGCCACAATGATGGAGTCAGCGAAGACCTGTCCGAACCCACCCGAGGTCTGGCCAGGTTGGATTCCTGGCGTCGATGTATCTGTATCTACAGGCAGAAAAAGTGTGGGATCGTAGGCAAGAAAAACCTCGATACCCGTGACGGTCTCGTCTCCTGAATTGAAAGCGACTGCAACCGTAACAGTATCAAAGGTCTCTGCGAAGAACACAGAGTCGCCATCAACCGTACGCATGGATATGGTTAGGCCGTGCGTCGGACTCATCAGGGCAACAAGTGTCAGAAGCAGTAGAGTCGTTCGGTACAACTAAAGTCCCGTCTAGGGGTGGGACGCTGCTGCCTTGGGATCAGCGGGTTCCACTTCAGAACACGGCTACCTGAGCAGGATAGCCTTCCTTACATCGGTGTGACTCCCGGCTTCGAAGCGATACAGATACACACCCGTCGCCACATCACGACCGGCGTGGTCACGACCATCCCAGATCACCTGGTAGTGGCCCACTGTCTGGCGTTCGTCGACCAGGACACGGACCTCCTGACCCAATGTCGAATACACCTTGATCCGCACATCGGATGCGGTCCCGAGTTCGTAGGGAATCAATGTGGCCGGGTTGAACGGGTTCGGGATGTTCTGAAGCAAGCGCGTCTCACGCGGCGGCAGGACATCGAGTTGGTTGATCGGCGACCCTATGCCCGGGAAGACGGCTCCCGACAGATCTAGAAAGCGAATGCGTTCGAGCTGGACGGCATCGGAACCGCTACTACCAATCGAAATGGCGAACAGAGAGCCGTCTCCCGTGAAGTTCGATCCGTCGCGATATACGGCTGCGATGCGGTAGATGGACTCTCTGTCACGGACACGTTCCCGCGTCAGGTGAAGCGCCTCTCCGACCTCGAAGAAGTCCCCACCATCGACCAACACTTCTGTACCTGGAGCGAGCTTTTCGGGAACAACTACATCGACGGTAAATCCTCGGATTGCACCTGCCTTCTTCGCGCTTACAATGTGTCGTGTTCCATGACTCACCACGAACAGATCACCAGCTGGCACTACTGGCTTCGCTGCGACCGACGGCCCAAGCCCCACCTCCCCGAAATTCGACTGAAGCAGACCAAAGTCCGCAAGGTTCACAATCCCATCTCCGTTGAAGTCGGCAGACCATCCCGGACTGCCCGAGGAGAATCCGGACTGTCCAAATGTGGATCCGACAAGACCGAAGTCCGCAAGGTCGATCTGGTTGTCGTCGTTCGCGTCACCAGCACGGAGCTCCGTTGACGTGAACAAGGAATCGATACCCACCCACGAGAAGGCCACGTTATCTGCAACTCCGGTCGAATCGTTCACGTGCAGGCTGTCTGTCGAAATCCGGGTCCGGAGGTAGTGAAAGGTCTTGGCGAAGAGCCCGTAGGTCCCGCACGGCACCTGCTCAAGCACAAAGGAGCCGTCATCACGCAAGACTATCTGCACTCCCGACTGCGTCAGAACATGTTCGGTCGTGCGATGCAACACGA
>DPVD01000200.1:0-4068 GCA_003526745.1 Candidatus Latescibacterota bacterium | reverse complement strand
ATCGATGCGCTCTTGTTCATAGCTATCCAACACGCTTGGATTGGTGTTTCCTTTCAGACTTAACGCTAACTTCCAGGCCAGGTTCGCTGCGTCTCGAATACCCGCACACATGCCCTGCCCCAAGAATGGGGGAGTCTGATGGGCTGCGTCTCCTGCCACAAACAATCGATCCTTTCTCCAGTTCAGCGCAATACTAGAGTGGAACTCATACACTGCGAATCTTTCCAAGATCGCCTCTTCAGGATCTAGCCACGGGCTAAGTTGTTCCCAAATAAATGGCTCGTCGATTGGCTGATCTCTCCCTTGCTCCGTAAGGGCAAACTCCCAACGCCTGCGAAGACCCGGCCCTCTGGCACTAGTTACAGGGCTCTCAGAATGACAATACTGTATCGTGTAATCGCTCAGTTCCGGTTTTTCTCTATGCAGGATCACATCTACCACGAGCCAGGGTTGGTTGTAGCCATAATCTTCAATGGGAGTCTCCTGCGCCTCGCCGATAAGCTTGCGCGTTAGAGAGTGAGTCCCCTCACAGCCGACAACGAACTTACCCGATACCACAACGTGGTTTTTGCTATCCAATTCTTCATAGTGAACATGAACTGCTTCTTTCTCTTCACGAATCACCTGAGCCTCACAGCCTGTTCGAATTTCCACCGAGGGAAATTTGATGAGGTTGTTGTGTAGCTCACGCTCGAGATCTGGCTGATGGAAACGATAACTGGGATACCAGCCGTGTTCACCGATTTCTTGGGGTCTGGACCAATCGAGCAGCAATGCTTCGGTGTCTTTGTTAACAAAGCGCATTCCGGCATTTACAATGGCGCACTTGGCTATTCGATCACTGACACCGATAGTCTGAAAGACACGCATAACTTCACCGTCGAAATGAACAGCTCTTGGGAGTGCACAGCTGCCCTTCGCTCGGTCTAGGAGCAAGGTTCGAACCCCGGTGAGCCCAAGCAAGTTGGCCAGTGTTGCTCCAGTTGGCCCAAAGCCGATTATGACGACATCGAAATGGTGAGACACGTCACTGGTGCGTAGTGATTCCAAGTCTTGAGGGGGTGAGAAATTGGTCACTTCGAACTCATCTGTCCGTACAGCCAGGGACACTCAATTAAGTGAGGTGCGCGTAATCCTCGCGACGCAGCATCCATACGCATATCACGCATGGTGATGCATTGGTCTTCAGGCAGATAGAGGCGGTCGTGTCCCCAAAAACTGGGGCCATCGAAAGTCTCGTGAGATACCCAGGTCGTCGGATCGATGAGGCGCACCCCCCAGCCATTTTCCACAAAAAAACCGGAGGGGCTATGTGCGTAGAATGAAGTCGTATAATCGTTTGTGTGGCGCCCTAACGTATATGCGATACGCCCTTCTTGCTGTTGTGCGATATCGTAGCCTTGTCCCACATCATCGAGGTGTTTGTACTCAACCATGAAATGATGAAATCCTGATCCGCCCGTTGCCAACAGCGCAAGGCTGTGGTGCCTTTCGTTCACGTGAAAGAAATACATTGGGTAGGGACTCAAACCGAAGTCACTTACAGAAAAACCAAGTTTGTCACGATAGAAGGACAGCATCCTGTCGACATCCTTGGTGTTCAACACGGCGTGCCCCATCCCGAGGGCTCCTGTATTGAAACCCGTGATTGATCGCCCTGGTTGGAATGGAGCGTCCGTTAGTTGGGGATTGTGAAACAATTCGATTCGATTACCATCAGGATCGTGAAAGTAAATGAGTTCGCTAACGAACCGGCGGTCACACAAATTGTCACTCCCGCACTTCACCGCGACACCTTCGGCTTCTAACCGTGTTGCCAAATGTTGCAAGTCGCTCGATGCGGCTACCTCCCATCCTAAAAAAGAGAGCGTGTCACCTGGTTCGTCGGAAACGATTAGACGTTGCTTACGGTCGTCCATCCGAAACACACAGGTTTGACCCGCTCGGTCGACCTGCTGCATCCCGATCAATTTCGATGCAAATTCTGACCAATCATCCATCCTGTCAGAACGGATCCCAATGTATCCCAGTGCACAGATCGCCATATGATTACCTCAAAGATGATTAATTTGAACCATCATGATAAAATCAACCCAATACAGAAAACGTTTGGCCCATAAAGGAAAAGATCAGACTTCAGTGATGCAAGAAGGGTTCACCGAACCGCACCAGCGTGGTCACTCCAGGAGCAGATCGAGAATGAGTCCGACCGATTACCTTTCTGTTTTAGGGCTTAGCGGGGGACGCTATCGATGGTGCGGATCTGATACTCGTTGAACAGATGAATGCATCGAAAAGGGCGCGTTAGGAAGGTCTGGGTGACTAAATAAAGAACCAGCCCTGCTGAAATCAAATCTAGCAGGGCTAGTGTCCTAATTCGAACGTTTTTAGTTATTGGTGACCCAGATCCTGGCTGTATCACTGGGTTGGCTTAGTCTTTGAAGACGTGCGGTCTCTAATGTTTATTCGTTCTATCAGCCGGAGCCGCCTATAGAACGTTTGGTATAGTAATGGTGGATGCTCAATAGGTGAAAACTCGTGGTATACGAAGCAACCCTACAAGGTGAGGATCTTCCCAATCGTGAATACGCTTGGTTTTGAAAAGTCGATCCCAATAGGGGAACCCTATGACCTGATTGTCTGTGGGGGTGGGCCGTCCGGGATTCCTGCCGCTCTTGCTGCGAGGCGAGCGGGGCTGAGAGTCCTTCTGTTGGAGCAAACGGGACAACTTGGAGGCGTCGGAACGTCGGCCGGTGTTTCTCATTTACTCGGTGGAAGAACACGGGATAACAGGCACTGGTGCGTGGCAGGTATCTTCAAGGAAATCGTTGAGGATCTGGCCGCTCGTGGTGGCGCGATCAATCCTGTCGATATCAAGGGTGAAAAGTTCAGTCCTCACGGATGGACGGGAGTAGTGTCGAACATCACCTATGGCGTCCCGTTCGACCCGATTCAGATGACGGCCATTCTTGACGAGAAGATGCTCGAGGCGGGTGTCGATCTCCTTTTCTTTACATCTATGGTCGACGTTGTCATCGAGGCCGGCCGGATCACACATATCATCGTGTTTAACAAAGGTGGGCTGCGGGCAATCCCAACAAAGGCCGTAGTTGATGCTACCGGCGATGGCGATGTGGCGGCACGTAGCGGCTGTGCGTTTGTGAAGGGGCGCGAAGAAGACAACCTGATGACCCCCGCGACACTGATGTTCCACGTAAACAATGTCGATCAGGATGTACTGGCTTCGGAAATCTATAAGTCGAATTCAAATCGGTTTCGGGAACTGATTCAGTCGCTCAAGGACCAGGATGCATGGCCTTTCCCATACGATATCTTTATCAGCGTTCAGCTTCACGAGAAAGGAACACTGATGATCAATACAACGCGTATCTGCGATGTCGATGGTACCGACGGTGTTTCTCTTTCGAAAGGGATGATGCAGGGCCGGAGCGAAGTGACCGAACTGTTCGCGATTATGAAGAAGCACTTTCCGGGTTTCGAGAATGCACGCATCCGAATGGTTGCACCGGTGCTTGGTATTCGTGAGACCCGTCGTATCGTGGGGGCTTTCGTTTATAAAGTGGCTGACGTTGCAGATGAGCTGGCGTTTCCGGACACGATTGGGTTCAGCGGATATGGCTGGGATTTGCCCGATCCGAAGCGTCCCAGCTATCAACCGATGCATAGCCGGAAGGACGCGCCGAAACTGAAACGACTGGCGATGCCGATTCCTTACCGAGTCCTGGTCCCGAGACCCATTGAGAATGTGATCTGTCCAGGCAGAGCTATCAGTGTGGAACGTGATGTGTTAGGTCCATTGCGTGAGATGGGTCCGTGTTATGCGATGGGACACGCGGCCGGGTTGGCCTCGGTGCAGGTGGTGAAGGATGCGATTGCATATAAGGAAGTGGATACGGATCGGTTGAGAGATGCGCTGTGTGAGGCAGGGGCGGTGGTGGACTGGGAAGAGGAGATCTAGAGGCGTGAGTCGGGCGTGGGGAGTCGGGTGTCGGAGGAAACAGTTCGGTATGATTCAAAGCATCTGGGATGAAGCAATCATTTTTTCAG
>DPVD01000396.1:1809-8514 GCA_003526745.1 Candidatus Latescibacterota bacterium | reverse complement strand
GCTCGCCGTTCTTGTGCGGGCGCTTCTCGATCTGCTCCACACGCGCGTAGACGCTATCGACTTCGCCGAACCAGTACCGCATTGTGTCGACCCAGTGCGCGCCGCTGTCCATGGCCATACCACAACCGCCAAGCTTTCGGTCCACCCGCCAGTGCCAATCCGGATGGTCCGCCGGGTCGTCCCATCCGTATCTGGCCGCGTGCCAGAAGCGGGGCTTGCCTAGAATCTGTCCGCTATTAAATGCCCAATGGATCGTGCGCTGACCGATGCTGCGTCGGCACTGTTCGGCGTTCGCTGCGACAAGCCCGGTCCGCCTGGCGGTCGCGATGATCTTCTTCGTCGCTTTGACCGTGATACCGATCGGTTTCTCACACAGGATGTTTACGCCGCCCCTGAGGAGTTTGCAGGACATCACGTGATGCAGCCCGTGGGGACCGCAGATGTCTGCACCGTCAACATTAAGGCGGCTGTCCAAGAGTTGGTCGATCGTACGGAACGCCTTTACTTCCCAGCCCGTCGACGCGTGGATCGTGTCGGCAAGGGCCCTAGCACGATCAAGCGCCGTATCCACCGTGGCAATGATGCGGAACCGGTCTTCCCCCGCCTTGATCAGTTCCTGATACCGTTGGAGATGAGCCCGGGCGATACCGCCGCACCCTATCATGGCAAGATTGATCATTTTTTTTGGCATGCAGAACCTCTGATTAGCGAGTCCGATATTCGTTGATAGCCTCGTGATAATATGGGCTTGGAAGCGGGCCGCTGAGACTCGGGTCGTCGACACTCTCCATCCAGTCCCATAGTCGACCGCTTAGATACTTTCGTGTCTTAGCGTAGCCAGGATTCCTAGACACATCGTTGAACTCGTTCGGATCTCTTTGGAGGTCGAACAGCTGAACGACAGGGCACTTTTCAGTTGGATGTGAATTCTTTGTCATGTCGACAGGGACGGGGAGGAGACGTCGTGCCTGGAAGTTTCGGATCAGCTTGTAGCGATCAGTACGGATACTCCTGATGTCCTTGCCCTGGAAGACGGAGAAGACTGCATCCCGCTTGGGGGAGGCGGACGTTTCTGAAACATAGTCGGCGAAACTCAGGCCCTCCACGTTGTCAGGGATCGGCACATCGATCAGGTCGAGCAGCGTCGGTAGCAGGTCGACATTACTGAGCAGTCTGTCCCGTATCTCTCCGCCCGAGATCCCACCACCGGGCCACCGGATGATCAGCGCGACTTCGATACCCGGGTCGTAGCAGAACCATTTGGCCCGTGGGAATTCGACACCGTGGTCTACGGTAAAGACGAGGATCGTGTCTTCCGCAAGGCCCGCCTTGTCTAGTGCATTGGCGATGATGGTAACGGCTTCGTCGACTCGTCTGCAGGCGCCTTGCTGAACGGCCATTTCTTGTCTGGATGTTTGGTTGTCCACCAAATACGGTGGGATGTAGACACCTTTTGAGGCGTCCGGTTGGACATCCCCGAAGTTGTGCGGACGATGAGTTTCGAAGAAACCGATCTGGGAGTAGAACGGTCTGTTCTGAGAAGCATCAGACTCACAGAAATCAGCGAAAGCACTCGCGACATCCAATGCCGTCGCCCGCTTACCGTCAGAACCTGTCTGAGCTCTCGTTTCGTTGAACCCTAGCGTGTTTGTATCCGAATCTTCGTGCTGCAGGCCGAACAGGCCTGTATGGTATCCCGCGTCTTGCAGAATGTGCGACAGATGCCGCTCTCCTTCGTTGAACGACCAGTCCCAAGGTGAGTGTGTGAGTCCAATGAGGCCGTTCGACTGCGGGTATCTGCCGGTCAGCATTGCTCCTCGGCTCGGACTGCAGACCGGGCTCGAAGTGAAGTAATTCGTGTAAAGATGTCCATCCCTAGCGAGCGCATCGATCGTTGGCGTATAGACGGTGTCGATGCCGTAACACCCGAAGTGACGGCCAGTATCGTGGCACGTGATGATCACAATATTTGGTTGATTGGCCATTATTCCCCCTTGTGTGCGCAGTATAGACCGGCCCCAAATGGCTGTCAAGAATCCGCTCGGAACCTTGACACGGTCTACTGCGAGAATACCTTACACCCCGTGATTTCGGAGGAGGAGACGGATGGAACTCGCATACTTTGCGGATGAAGTAAATAAGGAAAATTTCGACGAAGCGGTTCGACTAGGAGTGGAAGCCGGGGCCACGGGTATCGAGCTCCGCGGTGGGATCTGGGGGAAACGAGTTCAAGAGATCGATGACGACGAGGTGAAGCGCGTGCAGGACGTGCTTGTGAAATGGGGCGTCAAGATCTACTCGGTCGGATCCCCGGTGGGGAAGTGTCACCACGACGACCCAGAGGAGAGATCCGAACACCATCGGATGTTCGATCGAATGGTCGAGCTCGCTCTCGCGTTCGACACGAAAATCATCCGAGGGTTCGCTCTTTGGAACCCGCGGATAAAGGAGGAAGGCCTTGAGCGCTACAACTCGAACAAAGCTCGACCAGATCTCGATCGATATCTGGATACGGTGGTCGAATTCTTGGCGCCGATCGTAAAGACAGCGAGTGCCGAGGGCGTGACCCTGTCACTCGAGAATGAAGGCGCAACGATCGCTGGGTCGTGCGAGGAGGCCAGACGGGTCGCAGATGCACTGGACTCGGAGACCGGCGTGCCTGACGGCTTCACGTTCTGCTGGGACGTCGTAAACGGTGTGCAATGTGGTGAGTCTCACGTGCCTGATGGATACGACCAAATCAAAGGACGTGTCACACATCTGCACGTGAAGCCGAACAAGGAAAAAGAGATCTTCCCTATTCTGGGGAGCGAGGACGGATCGTATGGTGACTTGATCGAGATGATCCTGTCGGACGGCTACAAAGGCTGTGCAAGTGTCGAACATTGGGGGTCACCCGAGCTGATGATCAAGGGTATCAGGCAGCTGAGAGAGATTTTGGACGGGCTGTAGAGTGGGTGTGGGAGCTGAGATGACGTCATTGAATGGCGAGGAGAAGAGCGTATAATTCTGGAGGGAGATTGGGCGGTCGGCCTTGCTAGTTCATCCTAAAAAGCCATCCCTCAGTTGCTGAGGTATCCGGGCGAATCGCCCCTTTCGCGTGAGCAGGCTACGGATGCACTCCGGGTTCGGTGGATGTGCGCTGAGCCACTTTGATCCGGGTTCAGTTTCCTTCGTGTAGATGAAACGGAATGTGTGGTTGACACTCGCGAGAGGCCGGTTGTATCTCTCGAGCTACGTGAGGTCAGAAGCAAGTGCGCCTGGGAAGCGACGGTCAGCTCGGACGCCCGCTCGCGTGTTTTCATCAGCGCGGCCTACGATGGATCGTCCTTTTGCCGTCCAAACGCCGGAAGGTCGGTCCTTCGCCCTAAGAGCAGCAAGATCGCTAGGATGGCGCTGGCGCCGATGAGCAGACCTATCCAAGTGGGATACAAGGCAGCCGAGCCGAGATAGCCGGCTGTCGCAGCAATTATCATGGTCGTCAACGCATAGGGGATCTGTGACTTCACGTGGTCTAGGTGGTCGCAGGATGAAGCGATGCTAGACATGACCGTCGTATCGCTGATTGGAGAGCAGTGATCGCCGAAGATGGCTCCGTCCAGAACGGCCGCTGCGGAAAGTATCGTCAAAGGCATGTCGCCGAGTTCATGGGCGAGTGGGACGACCGTTGGGATCAGGATCGCCATCGTTGTCCAGGATGTGCCGATCGAGAAGGCCACGATCGATGCCAGCAGGAAGATCAGCAGCGGGAGCAGGAGAGGTGAGATGACGGGGCTTAGCAGCTTGGTCAGATAATCTCCTGTGCCTACGTCGTCGCAGACAGCCTTGATCGCCCAAGCCAAGATTAGTATCGCGAAGGCATACCAGACACCCCATACACCGTTGAAGAAGGTGGAAACTGCGGACCGCACGGTGATCGCACGTTGCCCGTCGCTCCGCCGTCTCGTGAGGGCCAGGACGAAGGCGGTGGCGACACCGAGCAGAGAGGCATCAAAAAGGACACGAGCGGAGTCTGCGTTCTTGAAGGCCGCCGCCCAGTAGTCTGACGTGAAGTAGCCTTCAACAGCAGCTGTGATGACTTCCTTGTTTTCGCTCGCATCCAGGCTCATCCCGCCTATCACGGCGACGACTAGGATGAGGACGGGGATCGCAGCTACCCACCAGCGAGGCTGAACTTCTCCTTCGGCGAGGACCTCCTCATACTTGCCAGTCATCGGCTGAGACCCCTCTGCGAGAACCTGACCGGTCTCTTGTGCCCGTATCTCTGCGCGAAGCATTGGCCCGAAGTCTCGTCCCAAAAGAGTTGAAGACAACACGAAGAAGAGCGTCAGGATGCAGTAAAACCGTCCCGGAAGGGCTGCGAAGAAGAGCTGGTAGCCGGAGTATCCCGTAGCCAGGTCCTTCATTAGGTCTTCGAACAGACCGACCTCGTATCCGATCCAAGTGCTGATGATCGCTATTCCGGCGATCGGTGCCGCCGTCGAGTCCACGATGTAAGCTAACTTTTCGCGTGATACCCGGAATCGATCGGTGATCGGGCGCATCGTTGAACCTACTACGATCGTGTTAGCGTAGTCATCGAAGAAGATGGCGATCCCCATCAGGAACGTCGCCAGACGGCTGGAGCGGGCGCCACCCGCACCCCGGGACAGAAGCACTGCGATCCCTCTGTTGCCTCCGGCGAGTGAGGTGACACGTACCATGCCAATTAGGCAGGCCGTGAAGGCGAGGATGTGGCCCGAGAAGGAGTTGAAGACGGGCTCGTAAAGGTAGGTGATCAGGATTTTTTGAGCGGCGTTCGTGATGAAAGAGAAGAAGCTGGGCTCGGTCGTCGTCATGATGCCGCCCGTGATGACAGCAACGCTGAGACCAAGGATCAGACGCCGAGTCAGGATGCCAACGAGGATGGCAAGAACAGGGGGAAGCAGCCCCCATCCGTTGGCGCCATCTACATCCGGAAGGAGCGCACAGAACAAGAGGGCGAGCCCGGCTGCTGCGCCCAATCTTACCCAAGTGTTTTCCAGTATCTCAGCCAATGATTCCTCGTACGAAGGGTTGGGTCGGCAGTATATTTTGACTCGTTGAAACTGTCAACGTAGCTTCGCTTGTCGAAGATAACTTGAGAGTCCCGGTCGCAATGAACATTCAGCACCGAACGTATGAAATCATGGAGCGCGCGGAGCACGGTGATCGAGCAAGCCGTGCCTTCGACACGTTCATTGTCACGCTCATCGGTCTCAACGTCCTGATGGTCATCGTCGAGACAGTCGACGTCGTTGCGAATACCTTTGGCAACTTCCTCGGGGCCTTCGAGACGTTCTCGGTGATCGTTTTTACAGCCGAGTACGTGCTCAGACTTTGGTCGTGCACTTCGGATCCGGAATATGCACGCGGTGTGGCGGGTAGGATCCGGTTCGGCGTCAGCGGGTTCGCATTGGTCGATCTTCTGGCGATCGCCCCTTTCTACCTCGATCTATTTCTGGATCTCGACCCGACCCTTGTCGGGGCCGTCCGCCTGCTCAGGCTATTTCGTCTTTTCAAGATGGGACGCTATATCCGGTCGATCCGTCTACTTGGATCGGTTGTCCGGGAAAAGCGGCAGGAGATGGTGCTTGTCGCGACAGTTCTGATTATCGTGCTGATTATGATCTCGAGCCTGATGTACTACGTAGAGCACGAGGCTCAGCCCGAGGCGTTCTCAAGCATTCCGTCTGCTATGTGGTGGGGTATGGTGACATTGACGACGATTGGATATGGAGATGTCTTCCCGATCACTCCACTCGGCAAGTTCTTTGGGATCCTGATCGCCATGCTGGGGATAGGCATGTTCGCCCTTCCAGCGGGGATACTGAGTTCGGGTTTCATTGAGGCTATCGCCAGGGAGAGCGATTCACCGGTTGAGACGAACGAAGAAACCGTCGCAAGGTTCGTGGAGGCCATCAATTGTCACGATCTTTACCAGGTCAAGCGACTTATTACGGACAACCACGCACCGGTCGACTCGAAAGGGGGAATAGCATCATGGGAAGTCCTGCTCGGTGCGCGATCTCAATTTGCAGTCCGTACACGGGCGATGGCCGTGAAGGAGGACATTGTTCTGCTCGTCGGCTCCATCACCACCTTTGAAGGGAAGATGGTTCCGGCAGCGATCGAGGCTAGGATTGAGAACTGGCAGATTGCCGAGTGGCGAGTTTATTACGACAACGCATCATCCTAAGGAGATATGGAGGTGGGACAACATACACTGGGAAGCACGACGCGTCCCTATAACAGTCTGGAGTTTGCAGAGGCCTGTGAACGCATCGCTGGAGCAGGCTACTTGGATGTGGCTATGTTTGCTCACAACGGCAATATGCCTATAGATTCGGCGAGCTCGGACAGTCAAGTGGCCGCAGCCCGGAAGGCGGCAGACGATGCAGGCTTGTCTTGCTCGATGGTTCTGGGGCGGACACATCTGGAGCTAGGATTGGACGGTGCGACAGACGATTACAAGAAGCTGATCAAAAATTGCGCCACATTAGGGGCGAAGTGGATTCTTGAGCTGGGAACGAGTAAGGAAGAGCAGTATGCGAACTACCCGAAGTTGATGTCTGCCGTGGCTGATCACGCGGCGGAAGCCGAGATCGGGATATCCCTGAAGCCGCACGGTGGGATCAGTCTGACCGCGCAGGAACTAATATCGCTGCATGATCAGGTGGATCACCC
>DPVD01000396.1:0-1541 GCA_003526745.1 Candidatus Latescibacterota bacterium | reverse complement strand
ATCAGTCTGACCGCGCAGGAACTGATCGAGCTGCACGATCAGGTGGATCACCCGGCATTCCGAATCTCGTACGACCCGGGGAATATTATCTTCTACACGAAGGGGGAGGTGCGACCAGAGTCCGAGGTCGAGATGATCGCGTCAAGAACGTCGACTCTAATTGTCAAAGACTGCAGCCTCGACGGAGACAAACCCGATGTGATGATAACGGCTGGGGATGGTCTGGTCGATTTTCCCTACATCATCGAGAAGATGCAGGCAGGCGGGTTCACAGGACCTATGTATATCGAGTGCGTCGGATCAACGGAGCCCGCTGACGTCGATGAGGATCTAAAGCGGACCCACGAGTACATCTCTGGGTTGGTCGCCTAGTGCTCCGTCTGCCACCCTTAAGGCGTCTTCAGGACAGTCGACACGATTTCTTCGACGTCAGGAGGCTTGATGGCGCTGAACGAACATCGCTACCTGAACGAAGATTAGGAGAGCTCAGACAAACGTGACGGTCTTGTCTAGGCAGAGGTTGAGCTCGGAAACCAGGTCGAAACGGTTGCAAATATGCGTCTGTCTTGGCCCCCTCTGGTCACTGTTCCACACGATGCCTGACGGTCGAGGCGTGAAATGGTATCTAACAGTGCCGCATAGCTTACCCTTACTTTCTGCAGAGGGATCGGCCCCGTACTCCAGAGGAGTGCGGGGCTTTACTGTTTGTGCGCACAGTCATATTCTGTCGACGCGGGATACCTAATACCGATAACGAGAGGGGATGGGATGGCCAAGTTCAAGCGGGCGAAAGACATCAAGGTTGGTGTGATTGGATACGGTGGTGCCTTCAACATGGGGCGCCGACACCTTACGGATATGCAAATCGCAGGTATGACACCTATTGCTGTGGCTGAAGTGGACCCGGAGAGACGACAGGTTGCTGAAGAGGAGTTTCCAGAGATCGAGACCTATGCATCCGTCTCACGGATGCTTAAAAAATCCAATGTGAATCTGATTGTGCTGATTACGCCGCACAACACGCACGCGAAGCTGGCACTCCAGTGTCTGCAGTCGGGGCGGAGTGTGATTAGCGAGAAGCCGCTTGCAATCACGACGGCCGAATGCGATGCGATGATTCGAGAGGCGAAGAAGCGGAAACTTCTTCTTTCGACCTACCATAACCGTCATTGGGACGGCTGCGTCCTCGAAGCGCTCAAGCATATTCACCGGGAGAAGGCGATCGGAGATATCTACCGTGTCGAAGCGCATATCGGAGGGTATCAGATGCCGCGTGAGTGGTGGCGCTCTAGCAAATCAATCTCGGGTGGGATCCTTTATGATTGGGGCGTGCACCTGCTCGAGTATGCGCTTCAGATCATCGACGACGAGATGAAAGAGGTTACCGGGTACGCAAAAACCGGGTTCTGGGCGCGGAAGACAGCTTGGAAGAAGGACACGAACGAGGATGTGGCGTCAGCAGTGGTTCGGTTCAAGAACGGTGCCTGGCTGAACTTGACCGTATACTCCATCGAGACGAACCCGAAAGCCGGGCAGCTGGA
>DPVD01000204.1:0-7820 GCA_003526745.1 Candidatus Latescibacterota bacterium | reverse complement strand
AAAATAATGTTTTATAGAATATAGGTAGGAATGGGGAGAAGGTAGACAGCACAAAAAAACGGCCATTTTGGCACCTTCCCGGGGCGCAGAGCCGAACAAAGTGCCATTGTGGCATCTTTCAAGATCTGCAGCTGGCAGAGCATTGCTCCGACGGGCTCAGTTCATAACTCTGGCTATCAAGTCGCCCGCCTGCGGATCTCCGCACGGGCCTCGTTGAACAGGGCTATCAGGCGTGACCGAACGTCCTCATTGCGGAACACACCGATCTTCTCCGCCCAAGCGATTCCGCCTTCCATGTGTGTCATAAGATACTCGCCGTCGGCATCCACAAATGGCCGTTTCCCACCGACAGTCACGTAGATCGGTGAAGAGTGCGCCATCACGGGGCCCGCATCCGTTGCGTATTCCCCCCAAGTCCGCGCACAGACCCAGCACGGCTTACTCACATCCATCTCAAACCGGACGGTAATCTGGCGACGGTCTCCATCTGCAGTCTCCCGAGCCGATCGCTCGCCGTTGACGATCAGTTCGACCGCAGTCAACGGCCAGATACTTTCGGCAGTCGCGACTACTTCGACCGTGCCTCCGTTACCCGGAAGGTGGACTTCCTGGCCCATCGCCTCTCCATCAATCGACAGGTCAATCATGGCCCCGGTGCTTGCGAACGTGTTGCCACCACGGACAGCCTGCGACCAGCTCTCAAACGTGAATGCCTCGCCAGGTTTCAGCTTCGCGTAGGTCCGTGAACCGCCGAGCACCCGTCCGTTCGACATCTTGTCCGTTCCGCCAACGATCGGTAGCTTGTTGCCTGCGTTAAGCCACCGGTAATATCCTCGTTCGCCTTGCCCAATCTGCTCTCCCTGCCACACCCAGCACATCTCGACGGCATCCGCGTGCCCCATTGTGATATTTGCAGCGTTCTCGAAATCGGGCACGGGCATGTGGGGCATGATCACGAGCCCACCCTGACGTCGACATTCCTCCGCCCAGTCCGCCATCAGCACTTGGATCTCCCCACCAATCCAGTCTTCCTGAGGGCCACCCGTGCAGATAGGTGCAACCATGTCCTTCAATCCGAGCAGGCTGATATGGCCAAGGACGTGCTGACGGTTCTCTTGGCTGACCCAGATCTTGTAGTCTTCGCTGCTCGTCGGCGCCAGCCCTCCCGTGAACTCTTCCCAGCTCGTGAAAAGTCTCCCCCACTGGCTAACCAATAGGTTAGTGACGTTCAGATCTTCTGCCGCTGCCTCCAGATGACTCGACTGCGCGGTCAGAAAGTGAACGTGAGTGTCTCCCGAGTAGTAGCCGCGCGTCTTCATATCCATCGCCCGACCTATCTTTAGGGACAGATCGCGCTGCCCCGGTTTGATATGGACGAGTTCCCGAATCGGCGTGTATTCGAACCCACGCACTACTTCCACGTAGACAGGACCGATCGGGAGCTCAATCTGGCATTTCCCGTCTATGTATGCATACGGGGTCCCGCGCACCTTGCAATCGCCTCCGAGATCTTCGAACCAGGCTATGTTTACATCGGCTTGGTGTCCGTGCGGTGCAAAGTAGGCACCCTGAGGCGATCGAAAGTGCACGCGACAGCCAACCTGCTCGCCCGTGTCAGCATCGGTCACGTGAACGTGGAGCCATTGCTTGCCTTGAGGGGAGACCATCTCCACGTGAACGGGCCCATCGCTGACGGACTTCTCTGCAAGCAAGTCACCCCAACGGAAGCTGGCCTTGCGATCCTCACCCACACTGACCCTGATTGTGCCTTCGTGTGATCCGTGTATCTCGAGATACCCGTCCTCCCTGACTTCCTGCCCGCCGACACCCCACCCGGTTTCCTCAGTTTCCAGGAAGTCATCTTTCGGGATGAACAAATTGTCCTGTCTCGCTAAGACACCCCGTTCGACCTCCACTTTCATGGATGACTCTGAGTCGCCGTCGACGGTCACGGCAACCTCTTCACGTGGCGGCCACGCAAGCGGGTCATCGTTCTCGTGGCTTAGCGTCACGCCGCCTATAAGGATCGGCGTGACAGTCGATGCTTCGTAGGTCAGTGACGTAATCTGGACATCCGGCTCCGGGTTGACCCAATCGAAGATCCACCATCCATCAGTGTCGTTGCTCGCTTTTTCAGTGCCAACCTGCGCTCGGCCCCAGGGAATTGTCTTGTCATCCAAGGCCACAGAAGTGAACTCACGGCAGTTCCGGCACAAGAAGGGATGGTGCCCCCAGGGAACAGACACATCATGGATCTCGAATCGCCTGCGGAGCGGGAACTCATGAACCGCTCCGTTTTCGAGAGTAACTCTGCCCGTACCGAGTTGTTCGCCCGCCCCTTCGATCGTGATCCCTGCGCAATCGACAGGGGCGCAAATGTGCGCGACCAAGAGCCGTTTTGCCTTTTTTCCGATACCAATGGACCTGCTCAAATCCCCACCCCGGCGTACCTCCACAAACGTGCTGCTCGCATTCCATCCCTCGAAAGCGCTCAGCTTGAAGGGCACGCCCCAGAACAGCTCGTCTCCCTTCGGAAGCCGGGCGAGCACATTCTTCTGGGGATCGTCCCCACCATAGGGCCAGACGTAGCCGAGATCTGTTTCGATGTTTGTGGTGCCTGCATTACAGGCAAGAGAGATATCGACGGTTTCGAAGCTTGCCATTGCGTATCCTCCGAGGTCAAGTCGTCAGTGTGCCGTGCCCAAACTGCCGTGGTCCGGCAGATGGATCAAGCGCAAAGACCAGCGGCGGTTTGCGTCTAACCGTGCCTGATCTATAATTCATCTATGCGATACCTGAAGACACTCTTTAGTATTGCCATTCTTGCCCCGCTGCCGACGGAAGCACAAGTCGAGGTCATCAATCTGGCCGAGAGCCGTAACGGCTGGGGACGAGCCGCCGTCCTGAGTCGAGATGCCTACGAAGGCCAATTTGCCGTCGCCTTCGACGCTCCCAACGATCGAACGGGGTTCCTGTCATTCGATCATCGGGACACGGGCGTCGACATCTCCGCCTACGACCGCATCGCCTTCTGGTGGAAAGTTAAAGGGGAAGGTCTCCAAGACCTGAAGATCAAGGTCAGGAACTATCCTCTCGCCGGAGGAATGGAGGCCGTTTACACCATCCACAGCGTAGGCCCCGCACCGACCGACTGGACACTCGCGACAGCAAAGGTCACGAAGCCCCAGTTCGACGATTGGGGTGGCGACCCCGATCTGAACCGACGCTACATCACGTTCCGAACCGTCACCACTCCGGGCTCAAGTGTCAGGCTTT
Source organism: Candidatus Latescibacterota bacterium (assembly GCA_003526745.1). Classification (GTDB taxonomy): domain Bacteria; phylum Latescibacterota; class UBA2968; order UBA2968; family UBA2968; genus UBA2968. The sequence continues at coordinate 4,544 of DPVD01000204.1, read as the reverse complement.
TCATCGACCGAATCGTCGTGCTGCCGGAGACCTTCACCTGGTCCGTCGGAATTCCCGTCTTCGACCCGACGGCGGGTCCTGACGTCGACTTCAACGGCGATAGCTTGACCGACTTCACGGACTTCCTCCTATTTGCTGCGGCGTTCGGTACCATCTCGACGGATACCGGGTTCGACGCACGCTTTGATCTTGACTCGGATGGTCAGGTCGGTTTTACCGACTTCATCACGTTCAGCCAAGGGTTCGGCACGAACCGTGGGCGATGGGACGTCCCCGTCAGTCTCACGAACAGAACCGGGAACAGTCTGTCGATCGCGATCGGGTCGGGCAGAAGCCCGATCTACACGACAGATATCGGACCAGGATCGCAAAACCTGAACATTCAACTACCACCGACAGTAATGGCCGGCCGAGACGCTTCGGACTCGCACAAAGTCGCCCTATGGGCAGAAGTAATGGGTATTGCCGAGACGCGTGCGAGTAGGTTCTCCTTCGTACCGCAAACGGGGCCATCACGCACGTGGCAACAGTTCGTAAACGCTACGGCAGCGGGTGAGGAGCCAATCCTGCCTCGCTTCTCCTACGCAGGCTATCGCCACGGTGAACACCCAGTGCCGACAGCCACGGGCACTGTGTTCGATGTACGCGACTACGGAGCCATCCCCGACGATGGGCAATCCGACCACACAGCCATCCAAGCCGCCATCAATGCAGCCGAAGAAAACGGCGGCGGTCGCGTTGTATTCCCGGCAGGACGCTTTCTCGTCAACACGGACAAGGACGTCAGAACGCAGATTCGCATACAGGCAAGCAACGTTGTGCTCCAAGGGGCCGGAAGCCGACAGGGCGGCACTGTGATCCAGCAGATTAACTACATGCTCCCAACGCAGCCCGAGAACCTGTGGACCTCACCATACATGTTCAAGTTCATTCCGACGTCCACATCTGACCCGACGCTCGCGACCATTACAGCCGACTCGGACCGGGAGACGTTCTGGATATCTGTAGACAACAGCTCGAAGCTAAACGTCGGGGACCGCGTCAAGCTTGTGATGACCAGCACAGCGGCAGTAAACGATTTCATCGCGCCCTACAGCCCTGAGCCTTCTTGGACAGCTCTCTCCGACGCTGGAATCCGAGTCCGGGAAAAGCATACGATCGCTGAAATCGATGGGCCCCGAGTCCGGCTCGTGGAGCCGCTGCACACAGATGTGCAATCCCGTTACGGTTGGACCATCACCGGTTATCAGCACCTAGAAAGGGTGGGTGTTGAAGACATATGTTTCAAGGGCACGTGGAAAGACTTCTTTGTCCACCACAAGGACGCCATCCACGACGGCGGTTGGAGCCTGGTCCGGATGACCCGTGTCGCCGACAGCTGGATCCGCCGCTGCAGCTTTTTAGACGTGAACCGCGCCGTCGCAATCGGGAACAGCATAGGCGTCTCGATCTACCACGTCACGCAAGCCGGGAACAAGGGGCATTCTTCGATTGCCGTGAACGACAGCTATGGGGTATGGATCGGCCTCACAGAGGATCTGGCCGCGCACCATCACGGCCCGGGCTCATCAGGCCGGTCGTGCGGGACAGTCTACTGGCGCTATGACATGCAGCCGGAACAGCGGATCGACGCCCACGGGGGTCAGCCATACGCTAACCTACTTGACTGTGTGAACGGTGGAGTCCTCTACGGAAGCGGAGCCTCGATCCAGAATCTGCCGAATCACCTGAAGCACTACACGCTCTGGAACTTCAATCACCGCGGATCCCACACCGCCTACGATTTCTGGGTTTCCGGCCCGAACGCACGCAACAGGTTTGTTCGGCCTATTGTCGTCGGGTTCCACGGAGATCCAGTCACGTTCAACGAAGAGAACCTCGAGGTGCTCGAGTCCCTCGGAAGCCCAGTCGAGCCTGCATCGCTCTACCAGGCGCAGTTGAAGCTGAGACTGGGGTCATTTCCAGAGTTCTACTCAGAGCTCATCGATGAGTGGCAAGTGATACGAAACCAGCCGCTAGCGGATTAGCAGATGATGGACGCATACAGGGAGACACCGAAGTAATGACCTACAGCGAGAGTCGCTTCATCCCTTCACGTGCCGAAGAATGTTCGGGATCGACAGCCAAAACCATCTTCCAAGCAACGCGTGCGGAGTCGACCCGATCTAATGTGAAGTGGACCCAACCGAGCGCCGCCCTCGCGTTCAGAGCGCCGGGATCGATAGCGATCGCCGCACGATAGGCCCGCTCAGCTTCAGTGTACCGACCAGATTGAAAATGGATATTGGCAAGGTTGGTGTGTGCCTGTGAAAGCTCAGGCCGTAGGCGGATCGCTGCTTCGTATGCCCTCATAGCACTGTCGGCCAAGCCGGCAGAGGCATAGGCGAGCCCGAGGTTGTAGTGCAGCCCCGGGACGGGACTTCCCCAAGCCCGCGCCTCCTCAAGAAACGGAATCGCCTTGTCAGGACGTCCCGAATACAGATACGAAGTCCCCACATTAAACGGGTCCATCGCCATCTGAGTCGACCAGGTATCACGTTCGATCCTGTATATCCCAAGTAACACGATCAGCACGCATCCCACGACAAGCCTGTCGCGGCGGCCAGCTTGTGCCAAATACTGGATGCAGCACCCCCCTAGCAGGCAGAGCACGGGAACGACCGGCATGCGATACCGCGTGGACACGTGGAAGAGAATCACACTCGCCGCATACCCGGCCGCAAACAAGAGTAGGTCGAAGACGCGTTGCTTGCGCCGATATGCCGCCAGAAGTCCGACCATAGCAGCCGGGTAGATAAGCCAGAGCTGGCCAAAGGTGAGGTTGAGAGCGAAGGAATGTTTCCTGTGATACTCGTAGCTGTAGTTGAGTGGCGTCTCGTAGCCCGAAAGAAACAGTCGGATCTTCCGACCCATAACCCTAACAGCATCAAGCGGGTGGTGCACTATAAAATCGCCCCCTCGCTGGAACCAGTAGGCGGAAACCTCCCGATCGCTCAAAGCGTGACCGACGGCTTCCTCAGCCAGTCTTCTCGGCCCCACGAGGTTTCCTTCCGGTCCCTGAGGCGTGATCGAGGCTGCCATATGGCGAGGTGGTGCGAACCAGCCCGGCGCACCAGCGTGGTTTCCCATGTAAAAGTTGATCCCTCCGTGTGAGCTCAGGAATGTCCACTCACCTGCAACCAGACCATTCCTTACGAGCAGGAGCAGAAGCGGCAGCAGAGCGACGATTACAAAACCCAGACCGGCTCTCAGGACGGTTCTCGGCACGCCTATGCTCTTCTTCCAGAAGGCTATCCCCAGCACGACCGGTATCATTGCAAGGAAGTTGGGACGCAGGATTGACAGGAGTCCCAGACAGAGGCCAGCCAGCGCCAGCGCATTCGCTCTGGTCTCAGTCAACCAGAGGTCGATCAGTAGGAGTGCACTCACCGTCAGGAAGACGGCGAGGGTCGTTCCGAGAAGCATGGTCTCGTAAAACAGGACAGTTCCAGTAGACGCAAATAGAAGCCCGGCGTATAACCCGGCCCACCTACCGAATCTCTTCGCACCCAGACGCCAGATGAGAGCGGAAGAGGCGATCCCGATCACTGATTGCAGCAGAAGGATAATCGTTGAGGCGGGTCCGGCGACGGTGTAGATCAGACTGAGAACGTAGGGATAGAGCGGGGGAAGGCTGAAAAGCCTGGGCTCGCCCACCCAGTCACCGGCAACGATCCGAGTCGCCCAACTGTGAAACAGGTATGCATCCGAAATCAATTGATCCGAAAAAGGGCTTTGTCCGAGAAACTGTACTAAGTTCAGAACACGCAGGAGTAGCGCCCAGAGCAGAACGACCAGAAGATCCCTCGGTATCTGATGACTTCCGGAAGAGTTCGCCGATCGGTCCATAACTGCCCGATCAGAAATTTTGCCCGCTTCCCGGTCTCTGACCCACCGATAAGATTCGGATGGACGCCGCCCTCATAACCCACCTCATAAATCGCACGGAAGTTATCATACACGTTCTCTTTCCCGTCATCCAAGACCGGCTCGTTGAAGCAGTTCACATCTTCGAGAAGCAACCGACGCTGCATTTCAGCCTGTTACATTCGGACGGGACCAAGTCTCTATGGATCTCTGAAACACCTGAGGCCCACCGCGATGGGGCTATCTCTCTACGCAGGCCCTCAGTTTTTCAAAGCCTTCTTTAGCGGCCAATTCAGGTCCCTTTGCCCAATATGATTCATTGAACAACTCGAGGGATAAATATCCCTCGTAACCCAGCGCAATCAGGTCCTGACAAACCCTCGGCCAATCGGCGAGCCCGTCTCCCGGGTAGACTCGGTCAGCGTCTGCTAGGGCATTCTGTCCCGGATTCTCAGGATAATCGTTCACGTGAACGAGTCCAAGAACGCCTGGCCCAAAGTGCTCAAAGCCATGGTGGTGCCCGCTCCCCTCCCACATATGGAAGATGTCCGCCAAGATCTGCACACCGGGTCTCCCACATTCGCATGCGACATACAATGCCTCCCCCGTTGTTCAAAGAGTCCCTGCCCCCCCCCCGC
>DPVD01000354.1:0-2701 GCA_003526745.1 Candidatus Latescibacterota bacterium | reverse complement strand
GACGGACGAGTTCGGTCCCGTCAAAGCTATCCTCGAAGGTGGTGATTCGGCTATCCAGAGGGCGGAAGCCGCCGTTGCTGAAGCATCCGATACGACACCCGAATCCGAAGTCCGGTATCGACCACCAGTTCTGAACCCCAACAAGCTCCTGTGCCTTGCCGGAAATTACCAGTCCCACGTCGAAGAGGGTGGGGGCTACTTCCCGGGCAAAGAGAAGACGTGGCCGCGCGTATTCATGAAACCGCCCAGCACGACGATCATCGGGGATGGCGACAATATCGTTCTCCCTCAGAACGCTCAGAAGATCGACTGGGAGTGCGAGCTCGCCGTCGTGATCGGGAAACACGCGAGGTTCGTAGAACCTTCTGAAGGCCTTGGTTGCGTAGCTGGTTACACCGTTTTGATCGATGTCTCCGAACGCAGCCTGAAGGTCCCGGACGCGCGCGAAGATCGGGATGGAGACAACTGGTTCGACTGGCTGAACGGTAAGTGGTTCGACAGCTTCGCACCGTGCGGCCCCGTTCTCGCCCTCAAGGACGAGATCCCGGACCCGCACGCTTTGAGCATCAAGCTGCGTGTGAGTGGCGATACCAAGCAGGACGGCAACACCGGCCAGATGACCTATTCGGTTGGAGAGCTCGTGTCTTGGATCTCCGAACTCGTTACGTTGGAACCGGGTGACATCATTGCCACTGGAACGCTAGCAGGAGTCGGCGCAACCACAGGCGACTTCCTCAAGGGCGGTGACAACGTCGAGGGCGAGATCGAAGGGATCGGTGTACTAAAGAATCCGGTCGTCTCCGGCTAAGCGTCAAAGACAGGTGGGCCACCAAGCGCACAAGGAGAGCCAAAAAAGGCGAGAGAGAAAATCGGACGAACCTGGCTCGATAGTTCGGTAAAAAGGGACTTGGAGGATACGAGAAGGCCCCGGAGTAGTTTTCCGGGGCCACTTTCATTGGGGTCTCCCTGAACCCTATCCTCTCCTTGGGCACCATGCCGAAGCACGCGGTGCATAGGCGGGAACCCTTCAAGCTCGTTTACTCGCCTGAACATCTTATCCTGTGGGATCCCTAGTAGAAACTCAACTTCGGCACCGAAGGAACCAGCCCGAGTTCCTGGGCATACGAGTAGAACCGCAAAATGCCCTCCTGCTCACGGTCCCCGAATTCGAAATGGATCGCTTCTGTCAGATACGCGCTGTATAACTCAGGCGGAAAGGGCCGATCCTCTGCGTATTTTTTTGCGATTTCGTCGATAGCCGTGGATCCGATCTCTTTCGCGTGCACGAGGAGCTGGGCCTGATCCCCTGTGAGTGCACCTGCTCGACCGGTCCAGACCGCATAGACGAATGGAAGTCCCGTCCAATCTGTCCAGGCCTGTCCCAAATCCAGAACGCGATACCGATCCCTATCGAGCTCGAGAGCAAGATCGCCAATCAGAACCGCCGCATCAGCTCTCTCGAGCATTCGATCGACGTCAGGCGGGTGATCGATCGGCTCCGCGGATGCATTGAAACGCTTCTTCAAGAGGATCTGCGTCAACGCAACGGACGAACGAGAGCTTGTATCCAGAGCCACGGACTTCACGTCCTCTGGATCCTTCTTCAGGACAAGGAATACACTGTTAACAGGTCCCACCGAACAGATACCAACACCTTTGACGACCGAATAAGGCTCGGGAGCACGACAGATCTCGATTGCGGGTATGATGGCCACATCGGTTTGGTGGGCGTGCAGCTTTCGTGCACACTCAGAGGGCACATCGTATACCAGGTTGAAAGGGTGCTCGATTACGTCCGATTCGAACGCGAGAACAAGAGGCTTCGTGTTGAGATATTGGACGACACCGAGCCGAATGGACGGCTCAGAAGATTTGGATGGCATACTTGGAGTAAGATTCTATTAATCGCAAGAACAGTCCCTCGTTACGACCTGAACTCCCCCCGAGCCTACTCGGGATAAACGGTAGCTCACGGGATTCAATTAAGAATATCGTAGCGGGTGTTACGGCGCACGGCTTGGTATCCAGCATCCTGAATCAGCCGTTCCATCTCTGATAGGGTCATCTCGCCTGTGTGGCTGGTTCCTGCAGCGCTCACGACGTTCTCTTCCATCATCGTCGAGCCGAAATCGTTTACACCGTATCGAAGTCCGATCTGAGCGATCTTCGGGCCTTGGGTCACCCAGGATGCTTGGAAGCTCTTGATGTTATCAAGATACAGTCTTGAAACAGCGATCGTTCGGAGGTAATCGTATCCCGTCGCCTTCTTCCCATCCCAGCGATCCGGATCCGAAGCCAGATCGGTGTAATCAGGCTGGAAGTTCCAGGCAATAAAAGCAGTGAATCCGCCCGTCTCGTCCTGAAGATTCCGGATATGTTCGAGGTGTTCGAGACGGTGTTCGATCGTCTCGACGTGTCCATACATCATCGTCGCGGATGTATGCACGCCGAGATTGTGCGCAATCCTGTGCACCTCTAGCCACTCGTGTGTGCGGTCCTTGCGGAACCCGATGATGTCCCGAACCTCGTCAGACAGGATCTCCGCACCTGCTCCCGGAATCGAGTCGAGGCCAGCCTCGTGCAGTCGTCGTATGCAGTCTTCGAGCGAGAGTTTCGAGATATGCGCGATGTACAGAATTTCGGTCGCCGACAGACAATGCTGATGAATTTCGGGATACCTATCTCGGATGCCCGAGAACAG
>DPVD01000427.1:0-5160 GCA_003526745.1 Candidatus Latescibacterota bacterium | reverse complement strand
AGGCGGTTGTTCCGGTTGATCACACGGCGATACAAATCGTTCAGATCCGACGTCGCGAACCGGCCGCCCTCGAGTGGAACCAGTGGTCGCAGATCAGGCGGAATCACCGGGATCACGTCGAGCACCATCCAATCCGGGCGGTTGTCCGACTGACGGAACGCCTCGACTACTTTCAAGCGCTTCAGAGCTTCCTGCTTCCTCTGGACCGAGGTCTCCATGCGCGCCTGAGTTCGGAGCTCAGCCGAGAGCTCTTCTATATCCATCGACTCGAGCAGTTTCTTCACAGCGCCCGCGCCCATGTCGACAGTAAAGTTGTAACCCTTTTCCTGAAGGTCGTAGACCTCGTCCTCGGACAGCAGATCCTTGTACTTCAGGTCCGGCGCGTCACCTGGGTCAAGTACGGTATAGGACTCATAGTATATGACACGCTCGAGATTCCGGATCGAGATGTCTAGCAAGTAGCCCATGCGTGACGGCAGGGACTTGAAATACCAGATGTGCGTGACAGGCACGGCCAGTTCGATATGTCCAAGCCTCTCACGGCGCACCTTCGACTGCGTTACTTCCACACCACATCTATCGCAAACGACGCCGCGATACCGGATGCGCTTGTATTTGCCGCAGTGACACTCCCAGTCCTTGACCGGTCCGAAGATCCGTTCGCAGAAGAGACCATCGCGTTCCGGTTTGAATGAACGGTAGTTAATCGTCTCCGGCTTCGTGACCTCACCTCGGGACCAGCTGAGGACGGTCTCCGGTGATGCGAGCTGGATGCGAATGGCACTGAAATCTGTGGGTCTTGTCGATGCTTTGGCTTCAGCCACGAGGAATACCCCCTTAATGAGCGATCGCGGTTAGTGTCTCAGAATCCAAGGACTGCCGTCAGTCGACCTGTCCATCTTCCAGGACCACGTCGAGACAGAGACTTTGGAGCTCCTTGACGAGAACGTTGAAGGACTCCGGAACCCCCGGCTCTGACGGGTTCTCGCCCTTCACGATCGCTTCGTAGATCTTAGAGCGTCCAGCGACATCATCGGACTTAACCGTCAACATTTCCTGCAGCATATGCGCTGCACCGTAGGCCTCGAGGGCCCACACTTCCATCTCGCCGAATCGCTGACCTCCGAACTGCGCCTTACCACCGAGCGGTTGCTGTGTCACGAGTGAATACGGTCCGATCGAGCGGGCGTGCATCTTGTCGCTCACGAGATGCGAAAGCTTCAGCATGTAAATAAAGCCCACCATCACTTCCCGATCGAAGCGCTCACCCGTCTTTCCGTCATACAGAACGCTCTTACCCGACTCAGGCAGCCCGGCTCGTCTCAGCGAATCCTTGATATCCTCTAACGAGGCACCGTCAAAGACTGGTGTGGCGATATGTTCCCCTAGTGCTTCCGCTGCCCAGCCGAGGTGTGTCTCAAGGATCTGGCCGAGGTTCATTCGGGACGGAACACCGAGCGGGTTGAGAATGATGTCGATCGGCTTACCATCGGGCAGATACGGCATGTCCTCTTCCGGGACGATCGTCGACACGACACCCTTGTTCCCGTGGCGTCCGGCCATCTTGTCACCGACCATCAGCTTGCGCTTCCGGGCGATGTAGACCTTGACCAGCTGAACGATGCCCGGAGGCAGTTCGTCACCGCGCTGGATCTTCTCGAGCTCACGCTCAAGCTCCTCGTCCGCCTGGCGCGTCAGATCAGACGCCAGCGCGATGAGACGATCGATCTTGTTGCTCTGCGCCGTGTTGTCGACCCAAGCCTCTTCGGGACGATGTTTCTCGAATTCGATCTTCTCTAGCAGCTTCTCGTTGAACATCGTCCCAGCTCTGAAGGCGACCGAGTCGTCTTCGATGTCACGGATCGTACCAAGCTTCACGCCATCGAGTATATCTAAGATCTGTTCGTTCCGGCTCTCCTCGATTGCGCGAATCCTCTCGGACGCACGCTTCTTCGCGGCGTTGCTCTTCTCCTTGTCTGCTTTCCGCGTCTTCTCGTCACGCTCTTTCCGTGAGAAGACCTTCCGGTTCATCACCACGCCATCCATGCCGGGCGGCGCCTTGAGCGACGCGTCCCGCACATCGCCGGCCTTCTCACCGAAGATTGCCCGGAGCAGTCTCTCTTCAGGCGACAGTTCGGTTTCGCCCTTCGGCGTCACCTTGCCAACAAGAATGTCGCCCGAACCAACCTCTGCCCCGATCCGGATGATCCCGTGCTCGTCCAGATTGGCCACGGCCTGCTCACTCACGTTCGGGATCTCGCGAGTTATCTCCTCGCTGCCACGCTTGGTGTCCCGGACTTGGAGCTCAAACTCTTCGATGTGAATCGAGGTGAAGATGTCCTTCCGGACGAGCCGCTCCGAGATGATGATCGCATCTTCGAAGTTGTAGCCGTTCCAGGACATGAATGCGCACATTACGTTCGCACCCAGTGCGAGGTCGCCACGATCCGTGGCGCACCCATCTGCCAGAACCTGCCCCTCCTCCACCTTGTCGCCCGTCCGGACGATCGGCTTCTGGTTGATACAGACATCCTGGTTTGAGCGTTTGAACTTCGTCAGGTTATAAACATCCTCGTCGGTCAGCCCGACTAGCTCACCCGACCGCGAACGACGACGCTTCACTATGATCCGGTCGGCGCTCACGTAGGACACACTGCCTTCGTGGCGTGCCGTGACGACGGCCTTCGAATCGATCGCAACCCGTCGCTCCATACCCGTCCCGACAAAGGGAGCGGCTGTTCTGAGGAGCGGGACCGCCTGGCGCTGCATGTTCGACCCCATAAGGGCGCGGTTCGCATCGTCGTGCTCGAGGAACGGAATCAAAGCCGCGGCTGCGCTTACCAACTGGCACGGCGAGACATCCATAAACCCGATCTCCTCGGGACGGACGACCGGAAAGTCGCCTCGACGGCGAACCTGGATCACATCTTCCTGGAAGCGCCCTCGCCCGTCGACGGCCGCGTTCGCCTGTGCGATCGTCTGCTTGTCTTCCTGATCAGCCGAGAGATACTGGATACCCCCGTTGACCAGCTTCCCTTTCTCGACTATGCGATATGGTGTTTCCAAGAACCCGAAAGGATTCACGATCGCGTATGTCGACAGCGAGGCGATCAGACCGATGTTCGGTCCTTCCGGCGTCTCGATAGGGCAGATCCGGCCGTAGTGCGTGTGGTGCACATCGCGGACCTCGAATCCGGCCCTGTCGCGGGTAAGCCCTCCCGGCCCGAGCGCGGAAAGACGACGCTTGTGCGTCAGCTCGTCGAGCGGGTTCGTCTGCTGTAGGAACTGCGACAGCTGGCTGCTCCCGAAGAAAGCCTGGACGACCGTCGACACCGTCCTCGCATTTACGAGGTCGTGCGGGGTCAGCTGATCGGAATCTCGCAGGCTCATCCGCTCCCGAATCGTGCGCGCCATACGGGACAAACCGATCGAGAACTGATTCCCGAGCAATTCGCCGACCGACCGAATGCGTCGGTTACCGAGGTGGTCGATGTCGTCGGTGTAGCCATCACCCTTGAATAGGTCGATCAGATGGTTTATGACCTTCAGAAAGTCTTCGATGCAAAGTGTCGTAAAATCGAGCGGCACCTTCATGTCAAGACGCTCGTTCATCCGGTATCGACCCACATCGCCGAGATGATATCGACGCGGGCTAAAGAACTGGCGCTCGAGTAGGCCGCGGGCCGTCTCGATGTTCGGCGGATCGCCTGGACGCAGCAGGCTATAAATCCGCGAGAGAGCTTCCTCCTCGTTAGCGCACGGATCCTTGGCGAGCGTGTTGGTGACCACCCCGCCATCATCTTCAAGGTTCACGTCGATAACAGCCAACTTCTTAACTTTGGCCTCTTTCAAAGCCTCGAGGTGCTCTTCGGTCAGCGTCGTGTAGGCCTCGACGACTACCTCACCCGTCTTCTTCAGGACCACATCCTCGAGCACGACCTCGCCGACCGACTCTTCGTCGACCTTGATCTCCTTCGTGTCGTGGAAAATCGACAGGATTTCTTCGCTTTTGCTGAACCCGAGTGCACGGAGGAACGTCGTGACAGGCAGCTTCCGCTTCCTGTCAATGTGGACGTACATTATGTCGTTGATGTCCATGCTGAACTCAAGCCACGCACCCTTGTAAGGGATGATACGTGCCGAGTTCAGCCGCTTGCCGTTCGGGTGAATCGATTCATCAAAGAACACACCGGGCGACCGGTGGAGCTGGCTGACGATCACGCGCTCGGAGCCATTAATGATGAACGTTCCCTCGTCGGTCATCAGGGGAAGCTCGCCAAGGAAAACCGTCTGTTCAACGATGTCCTTTACGCGGTAATCATTGTCACCCACCTTCTCGCGTGCGACGAGACGTAGTGTCGCTCGCAACGGAGCCGCATACGTTGTGCCGCGTTCAAGACACTCGTCCACCTCGTACTTCGGTGTGCCGACAGCGTACTCGACAAACTCGAGGGAGAAGAGATTGTGGGCATCGGTGATTGGGAAAATGCTCTTGAACACGGCAAGCAGGCCCTGATCCTGTCGCTCGGACGAGGAAACGTCCCTCTGCAAAAACTCGCTGTAGGAGCTGAGCTGAATGTTCAGCAGGTTAGGCATGTCGATCGCGGCTTCGATGCGACCGTAGCCTTTTCTGTCAATATATCCGTTCTCTGTCAAGGTATCGCCTTCTCTCGTGGTGGTTCAGACCAAAGGCCGGGAACGCGGATTCACACGGCAATCCGGCCCGGCCAGGAGTCGTAGAGGTCGTTTCTGAAGCTAGACCACTGAGATGTCTGCTTACTTGACTTCGACCACGGCTCCGGCCTCCTCGAGCTCCTTTTTAATCTCTTCCGCTTCATCCTTCGACACGCCTTCCTTAACCGGGCTCGGGGCTTCATCGACAAGGGCCTTGGCTTCCTTCAGCCCCAGGTTCGTGAGCCCTCGGACAACCTTGATCACCTGGATCTTCTTGTCACCGGCAGCCGAGAGAATCACGTCGAACTCCGATTTCTCCTCGGCGGCTGCGGCGCCGCCATCCGCTCCAGCACCAGCGACAGGTGCAGCCACGACGGCGGCCTGAGCCGTCACGCCGAACTTCTCCTCCAAAGCCGAAACGAGCTCTGCAAGCTCGAGCACCGTCAGCTTTTCAATTTCTTCAATGATACTATCAACCGCCATGTC
>DPVD01000317.1:0-2592 GCA_003526745.1 Candidatus Latescibacterota bacterium | reverse complement strand
TCAATCACCGGCCCCATTCCAGTCATTCGACAAGAGGCCCCGCAATGGCAGTTTTGGGCCGTATGCAGACGGTCCGCAATTGGGATCCTCATCGAGCAGAGCAGAACAGTCAGCCCAGTGATCGCCGCTCCAAGGCATGAACGAACCACACGAGGCCGCTCTGCGCGCCCGGCCTCCAAGGCACGCAATCAACTTCGCATCAGTCCCCGTTTATGGGAACGCCTTCGGGGTCGGGGGTAATTTTGGGTCGAAACCATCTTCGATCGGGGATACGGCGCCGGCAAAAGCCAACGGTGCGCCGCATTCCGCGGCGAGTTGGTCGGCGCTATCATCTTCGAGTAATGGACTGCCGCTAGTCAAGGCCTGCACCCGGTACTCCCGACCTAATACCAAAAGTCCCTCTTCGGGTAGGTCCTGATCGCCGAACCTGATACCTTCGAACAAAACTGGAGCGACCCGCCTCCCGTCGGACGTCTCGAATAGAACACAGCCACCTTCACGAACGAAGACTCCCGTGCTCTCGTCCATGTTCCGCAAGGATGAAGTTTTGCCATCGAACACAATGACGCCGTCATTCCTCAGTTCGAAGCTCGAATTCGAGCAACCCGTCGCAGCCAAGACCGCGAACGTTGCCAGCATGAGCGATCGAACGTTCACGGCGCACGGAATCCCGAGATGGTGTTGATCGTGTAAGGCGAGTAGCCACGTATCGTCGAAAGACGCATGAAGAGAACATGGCATGTCGTGTTGTTCGCCCCAACGGTGGAGGTGTTTCGACATGGGCGCTCCGAGATCTTCTCGGTCCCGCGATATGTTTCAATGACGGATGCCTTCACCGCAAGTCCAATAGGATGGACGGCCGCGTTATCCGATGTACGGAATGCGAACACCGGACCTCCACTGTCGCCTCTCAAGCCGATGTAGCGCTGAGCAGATTCGCTCATCCTGACTAGGTTGCTGTATTCGCTATCGGTGTAGTTGAGCTCGGTGATCCGCCCACAAGTGAGACCGGTGTTCACACCCATCTTGCAGATGAACTGTCCCCGCACGGGTTCCTTGGGATAGTCAATCGGGTAATAATTCGTGGCGTAACCAGGCACGGAGACGTACTCCCCTTCCACTGTCCTTCCGTTCTCGATGTTGATGTAGGGAGCGGTCGCATGGGTTCCCAGGCGATACATCGCATAATCCAGGGTCTGCCAACCGTTGTTGCTGTCGGCGTATGCCGACACCTCGGACAGGACCGCGTTCTGATAGTAGAAATTCATCGTATTGCTTGGCGTCCGGCAATGTCCTGCTGTCAGGATAGCTTCTTTGCCAGCGCTGTCTCGGATCGGTCAGCCGGCCGTGCAGTGTGTGCCGCTGTTGCTCTTCTCGTAGAACCAGCCGCCGTAGAGCGTCGCGGAATCCACGGAAGTCGCACCGGTTTTAATTTCCACGTTCGCAGCGACGGCGGACGGTAGCGCGTTCCGGACCAATTGCTCGTCAAATCCATCGGGAATGGTCACGATGAAGCGCTCGCTTTCCGGTTCATATCCTAGACCGAAGGGAATTCGCGCTGTGCGTAGGGCCTGAGCGATCTGACGGCGCTCGGTCTGGACGGAGTTCTTGTCCTTCTTAGCGGACCTGAATATCAGATATCGACGAAGTTCGACCGGAGCCCCACGAGTTGCGTTCTGCTGCTCGAACCCGTTCTCGTAGAAGACGACCACCTTGAAGCCTGGGGCATGGCGGATCTCTACGTCGACGATCGTCTCACCCACTGAGGAGGAGACGAGATCATTCACCCAGCTCACCGCTTGCTCCTGCAGCCGGAGCTGCTCGATCGCCTTAGACTTCGGCGCACCGGTCGTCGCGGCGTAGGCTTCAGCCAATGCCTCCCGGTCAGGCGTGGCGATATCGTCTGCGCTGAACTCCGGTGGCTCCGGCGGTTTCCTGCGCAAGAGCAGGAAGCGCCATCGCACCGGTAAAGCCTAGTAAAAGTGATTTCATCGAAGTCCTCATTCGCTTCCTCCATAGCTTCCCAGCCAGAAACGTTTCCATTGAAGGGCACAGAGCGTGTTCAGCGGAAAACGCCAACCTTGCCTCGGCCATGACATACAAAAACAAGGTCGATGGCATTGGTTCCGAACAACTATGATCTGAACTCTTTAGTGCCACCATGTCACGAAGGCTGCGATGGCGCTGCTAACCATAGCAATACGAAGTCCTCCGGTTGCCAACTGAAAGTCGAGTGTGGCGAATGGCTATCCGAATACGATCGAGTAGTTTGCTGCTGCCCTTCGCTGTTTTGCGCCTCTCGCAATGGGTAGAGCCGGGTACTCGATATCTTGGTTGCCCATATGTAAACCAAGACGATCCTGCTTTGCGTGAGCCTTGATATCTAAATCGGCACCCCGCAACGATCTCGATGTCTGTTTTTGGGCAAGCCACCAGAGTTATCGAATGTCCAAGATGGGGCGCGAAGCCGCCGTTGCCCGCTGCGCAATCGACGGCGACACGATCAAAAGCAGGTTCGATATACCTACACCCAGAGGTATGAATCCTGTGGATACGAAGATCAGAGCGGCGGGAATGACCGGAGTTGGGCCG
>DPVD01000211.1:13734-14030 GCA_003526745.1 Candidatus Latescibacterota bacterium | reverse complement strand
ACGTACCAAGACAATAGATCGGCAGTTGATGAGAAGGCTCAAGGACGGTAGGTCGTGATAGTGCCAGAATTATCGAGCACGAAGACGTTCTGAGACGTCGCGGCGATATCACCACGATCGTAAACGCCCTCGGGCAGCTCCCAGTAAAACAGTACATCGCCTTGCAAATCCGTGACATGCACACGGTTGAGACCGGCGTCCAGCACAATGGCCTGTTTACGGTTGTTGGATACGACGGCAACCGGGTCCGAACCGGATGGCAGCTGGATCGGAGTCCAAGTAACGCCTGCTGGTAT
>DPVD01000211.1:9697-13452 GCA_003526745.1 Candidatus Latescibacterota bacterium | reverse complement strand
TCGGGGTCCAAGTAACGCCTGCTGGTATGCTGCCCGTCAGATCGAGTTCACCACGCAGCAACTGCGCTGGTGAACGGATGGTCATCCAAAGTAAGCCCTCGCTCGCTTCTATGGAGCTCGGTTCAGCCGACATGTCGAACTCGGCGACAGGCGTGAAGGTATTGTCTAGAACACGAAGTTTCCTGCCAGCAGCCAGATAGACGTTGCCCGAGAAAGACTCGGCCGATAAAGAAGTCTTGGCCGCCTGATCGCGAGGCCACCTGTGGGTCAAAACAGCCGTGCCTGAAGTATGCGCCCTTGCGACCAGTTCATCAGCATCTAGGGTGATTCCGCTCAGGAACAGCTCAACCGAAGCAGAAGCGGAACCATTGGACACTCGCAACTCACGACCCGGGGTGTCACCCGATAAGGTTGCCGGATCCAAATCCCGATCCTCTCGAACCCGCGGCGACCCTCTCGACTCGGACAGTCGACCTGTTCCATATCTGGAGACCGAATATCTGCGCTCCTCCGTCTTACTAAGGCCGTGGCTGTAAACGTAAAGCGACCCGGTCGAATTCGGAAGCTTCGGCACAATCAGGAAGGACTGCTTATTGCTGGTTGAGGAGACGGTCGTCAACTGTCTGCCAAGCGACTCGTAGAAGACCCCTGTCCCGGGCAGGCTATCCAGGGTGAACCCGGAGAGTGTCGATCGGATATAGTAGTTGTATGCAACGTTACCGGTCAGGCCCTCGTCGACGAAGGTTCTAACCTGGAAATCATTCGTCTGATAAACCAGCACATCGCCATCCTCTTGCCGGCGGTATACCGACACGGATTTAACTTCATCCAGCGCTTTCCACGAGACTCGTATGCTCCCGTCACCCTCGTTGGGCGTGATAGAGGTCAGACGGGCTCCCGGAACCTGCACACTGCGACCTTCCGTGTAAGTGGCCAGACCGCGATCATTCGGGACCGAAATGCGATAAAACAGACGTTCACCCGAAGGGACACCGGTATCCCGGTAGGTCAGGGCGTCCCGCCTGAGTGACCCGCCCGAAGGCCCGGGCAACGAACCGACGAGCTCATAGGGTCCTGTGATACGTCGCTGGACCTGGAACTCGGAGATTGCGCCCTGACCTAGATAAGACCACGACACAGCCACACTCCCGACCGAGTTGTCGAAGGAAACATCACCCAGCTGGAGAATCGGTGTATTGGCAGGATCCTGGATGTTGTCGCGCTCGGAGCTAAAGCAGCCGTTGAGTAGGCTTAGACTGATCAGAGCGCTTATGCAGGATTGATTGAGGTTCATTTTATGCTATCAGACCACGGCGGTTGAACTCTGCCCAATTCTCAGAATCCGAAGCCGATGTCGACAAACGGAAGGGCGGGAAGCCATCCCTCTGTATACTGTGAGAACGTGTTTCCAGGTATCTGGCCACCGGGTGCCTGCCCCCCCCCAAAACCACCACCACCACCAAAGCCCCCACCTGTGTAGGTGTAGCGCCTGACGTTCTCACGGTTATATACATTCGTCAACCCGAAAGCGAACCGCATCTGGACGCGACCGTAGTCATACCAGTGACTGATCTTCGCATCCAGCCGGTGATACAAAGGGTATCGATCCGACAGAAATGGCCCGCGAACGAGCGAGCGCGTCTGCTGTCCGTCCGCGTTGGTGACCGTCTCCACGAATCGAGGTGTGTGAGGCCAGCCTTCGCGGATCTCCCAACCCAACCCAAGGTGCCAGTTGTCCTTGGGCCGGTAGATCATGTCGACCGAAAAGGAGTGTCTTTGGTCGAACCGTCTGGGAGCCGTATCGCTCGACACCTCAAACGTTGCACCTGAAAAATCAAACGTTTCCTCGACGCTGGCGAAAGCGTAGTTCATCCACCAGTTGAGACGACCCGTGTCCCTCCTCACAAACAGCTCAAGACCCTTTGAGACTCCGGAAAGCGGGAACAGCTGGACACGGTCGCCCTCTGCTTCCGGTATGAAGTCAGTCTCGTCATCCAGGTTCTCATACCGATACTTGATGTCCGACAGATCCTTGTAATATACCTCCGCGCGGATCAGCAGTCCGCGACCGATTCGTCTTTCGATCCCGGCCACATAGTGCGTCGACAGAGAAGCGTTCTGGAAATCCCGGTCACCATCCTCGACCGTCATCTTCTGGATCCCCTGCGCCTGGTAATACTGTCCCCAGGCTGCCCGAACGACCGTCTGATCGTCAAGGCTCAGGGCTGCACCGGCTCTCGGGCTGATCTTCGAGTCACCCGTCCACGACTGTCGGTCGTATCGGAGGCCCACATCAAGAGTCAAAGCCTTACCCACACGTACCTTGTCCGACGCATACAAACCAATCTCGTGCCCCGTCGTTACGATCAAGGCCGACTGCGTGTCGTATCGCAGCTGATCGACTCCGCCAATTCGGTCCCCCTGGACCAGAGTCCGCTCGAAGAAATCGTAGTCCGTCTGCCCACGCTTCAGATCGATCCCGAACCTCGGGGCGTGCCGTTCCCTTCCCGTCATCTGAACATCGGTCTTCACGCCATAGAGATAGGTGTTACGCCAGTCGTCAACGAGCTTTGCCACGTTGCCGGTCGCGGTGACCGCGAAACGGCCGTTCTCGAGGTTGCTGAAACCGAGCTCCGTACCCTGCCGACGGTGATACAGCTGACCCAGATGACCGATCGTCCGTATACGTGCGCCGTTCTCGAGCGACGCGTTCCACGTCCCCCACACATACCCGTTTGCATACCGGCTCTCGAACCGATCGAAACCCTGTTCGACAGCCAGGATGTCGTCGGCCGCAAGAAGACCGTTCAGCGAAAGCGCGTGCCGGTCGTTGGCCTGCCAAGTGACCTTCCCGAAAACGTCGTAGAAATCGGGTGAGAAATTGTCGTCGGGATTGAACTGCTTGACAACCTGGTCAAGGTGGCTGACCCGGCCGGAGAACATCCATGAGAGCCGATTCTTCGCCCCCTCCGCTCGCAAGGTCGCCTGCATAATCCCGATTTCGGCACGTGTAAGAGCACCCTCTCTTGGCGCTCGGGTCCGCATCTCGAGAACGGCCGTTTCGCGGTCACCATACTCGGCAGGGAACCCGCCCGTCATTAGGTCGACACCTTGGATCAACCCTACATCGATGATGCTCATGACACCACCGCCCAAATCCTTCAGATGGAACGGCTCGTAGAGCTCGAGCCCATCTAGCGTAACGAGAATCTCGTCGTAGTCCCCACCACGAACGGTGAACCGTGCCGAGAAGTCACTGGCAGTCACTCCGGGCAAGCGGGATACCGCGCGATAGACATCCTGACCGACAAAAGGCATCGCTTCGAACTCTTTGCGCGTCAACGTTTGCGGCGCGGCTGGCGCATCGCTCAGGATTGAGAAACGACCAGGCGTCACGACCATCTCGTCAAGCGACAATGCAGTCGATCGGAGCCGAACCTGAAGACGTGTCAGTTCGTCGCTTGTGATTTTGATCTCGGTCAGAAGCCACTGACGGTATCCGATAAAAGACACTTCCATGCCGTAGATACCAGGCGAGATCCTGTCGAAACTGAACGTCCCGTCCATCCCCGTGATCGCGTTGAGCGAAGAACGGGACGAGTATAACCGAACGTTTGCCCCTGGCAGGACTGATCCGTCGGATGCATCCCGAACGATACCGGAGACAGTTGTAGTCTGGGCGTGCAGACTGGAAACAGTTATGAAGAGCGATAGACAGGCAGCCCAAATCTTGTAGAGGTCGCTGCGTCTCATTT
>DPVD01000211.1:8771-9387 GCA_003526745.1 Candidatus Latescibacterota bacterium | reverse complement strand
CTGTATGTCCAGGAATATTCAAGCGCAGTGTCGGGTACGGGAAGACCGTCGAGTCGCCTCATCGCGGACTGTACGTCGTCAGCACTCAGCGAGGACAGATCCTCGACACCCACCGTTTTGGCCACGTAGGCATCTGAAATCCCCGTCAGCGTCAGGACAAGGACCGGTGAGTCAGTTATCCGGAAAGTCACGAACTGTACATGGATGCCCGGAACCGAGCTGGTTCCTCTGAAGGCGATCACGCCGTTCGCCTGCCAGTACTTTCCCGTGTAGCCAGCCACCGTGATCCCAGGTACAGCGCTGCTGTAGGCCTCAAAGCTCTGATCGGGTCGAAGATCGATGGTTGGGAGCACCTCACTAGAGGGTGCATCCTGGAACCACAGGCCTGAGAGAAGGGTGTCCACTGAACGGAACGAGGACGGGTCTTCTGCCAAGCAGCCCGCAATCAAAAATGCCAGCAGCATCAAAGTCAGGATGGATTTGCTACGGTCACTTAACACGCTAGATCCTACCAAATGGTGTAACCATTCACTTACTTCTTACTTGTAGAGTTAGCGGAATTGTGCGCGGAAGTCAATCGGGGTTAGGAGGCTGCCTGGACACATCATCTGGGCCC
>DPVD01000211.1:3903-8477 GCA_003526745.1 Candidatus Latescibacterota bacterium | reverse complement strand
TGGACACATCATCTGGGCCCGGTTATATTTCCGCTGCCCATAAACCTAATGAAATATAGAAGATATCCACAGCAATTTGGATAGATCCTCTTATGCCCAAGTCTGGACTCGCCCAGAAGCAGATAGTCATCGACGGCGTCAGTCTTTCCCTCAGCCCGGCTGTCGATCAGTCGCAGGAGTGGATCGGACAGGGAGACGTAATCAGACAGCTTCTTGCCTGCTGGCTGGTCGTTCATGAGCAAGATCTTCCCCTCTCCCCACGTCTGATCGGCCCCCCCGGCATCGGCAAGACAACGCTCGCCATGGCGGCAGCTCGCGAAAAGGAACAACCACTTTATATATATCAGTGCACAAGCGACACCCGACCCGAGGACCTGCTCGTCACACCAGTCTTAGTCGAGTCGGGCAAGATTGCCTACCACGCATCCCCACTCGTCACGGCCATGATCACTGGCGGCATCTGCATCCTCGACGAGGGCAACCGAATGAACGAGAAGAGCTGGGCTTCGCTCGCTCCGCTCCTAGACCACCGCCGTTACGTGGAGAGCGTGATCGCCGGCATCACAATCCCAGCACACAGCGATTTCCGCTGCTGCGTCACCATGAACGATGACGAATCGACCTACGAGATTCCGGACTACATCATCTCGCGTCTTCAGCCGACGCTCGAAGTGGGCTACCCGAACCGCCGGGACGAGCTCGCCATCCTCCAGTATCATCTGCCCTTTGCGGAAGCCGAGATGCTCAACATGACCGTCGACTTCCTCCAGCGAGCCCACGACCTGAACCTGGAGTTCTCCCCCAGAGACGGGATCCACATCCTTCAGTTCGCGATCAAGCGTCTGCGGCAGGATCCCGACCACCCCTTGAGCCGAGACGAAGCCTGGCAGGAGGCTCTCGAACGAGTCCTCGGCGAAGAAGCGCTCGATCTCGGCAAAATGGCCGAAGAACGGAGCCGAGCCCTGGGTGGCGAAATTCCGGGCGTCAACCTAAGCGACTTCTTCTTCGGACCCGACGATCCCCTCAACCCGAACAAGGACGAATAAGATCTTTCAACACCGAGGGCACAAGCCGTACACCCCAGTGCGGGCACGAAGGCGAATTGCACGCCCAAACCAGGGCCATCCGAGCGGAGTCCGGTCAAAACGCATGAATGCATTCTCATCGACAGGCTCTGCCTGGTGACGCCCCTGAACTCTCACCTTTCCTGAATCCTGACCCCTTGACTTCCGTCCTACACCTCTCCGATCGCATCACGCTCCTCCCCGTCATTCACGGAAGCGGTGACTTCGCGCTTGAGGTCCGTCGCCGGATCTACGCGGAACCTTATGACTGTGTCGCGGTCCCGATCCCCGACGATTTCGAGGAAAGCGTTGAGACAGCAGTCGAACAACTTCCTCGCGTCCACATCGTGGCTCAGCGGGAGGGTGGCGTCGGCGAGGAGGCGTCGGCATACAGTTTAGTCCCGATAGATCCCTGCCAGCCCGTGATCGCGGCGATTCGTGAAGCGATTGACCGCAGCATTCCACGCGCCTATGTCGACCTGGGCGTCGAGTCATTCGAGCAGGACACATCGACTTTCCCCGACCCGTATGCCCTCAAAACGGTCAGTCTTGAGAAGTTCGACGCGGCTCTGATCCCGGGTCTGCCCGGTCCAGAAGCCGGGAGCCAGCGATACGCTCGGATACGGTGGATGGCGCATCAGCTCCATCTCCTTGAACTCGACTACGAGAACATTCTGTTTGTCTGCTCGGTGCTCGACTGGCCGTGGATCAGGGATGCATACAACCAGCGTGAGGCACCCCCGGAGGACAGATCTCCTGTATGGGATCCAGAGGTTTTCTACGTCGCAGAAAATTGCCTCTATTTCGTACTTGGTGAGTTACCCTTCCTGACGCACCTCTACGAACATCGTCGGGCCGAGATGCTTCCCGACGAGACGCTCGCCATCGACGGAATCAAGTCTCTGATACTGGAAGCTCGTGCTGAATGGATCCGCCGCCACGATCTGGCCTCACACTGGCTAACGCCGCAGACACTCAAGCTGATGCTCAAATACATCCGGAACCTGACGTTACTAGACAATCGCATGTCTCCGGATCTCTACAACATGGCGCTTGCTGGCAAACAAATCGGTGGTGATGACTTTGCGGCCATGCTGATCGAAACGGCACGCAAGTATGCGCCTCAGATCGCATCGCCCTACCCGAAAGTCTCGATACGGTTCGACATGGGCATCTTCCCGCTCGGCGATGCGGATACGAAGAACCGACTACTGGGAACGCAGATGGAGTGGCGGGAGTTGCCGCTCAGACCGAGCCCGCCAGAAGAGAAGCAGCAGAAGTGGCAGAGGCAGTGGGATCCGTATCGCCAATGCTCGTATCCGCCAGAGGACGACCGGATCGAAAGCTTCAATACCCACGTCCGGGAGCAGGCCAGGATCCTGATCGGTGAGGATCTCGCGAAATCTGAGAAGTTCACATCCTCGCTCAGGGACGGGCTCGACATCCGCGAAACGCTAAGAAACTGGCATACGGGCGATCTCTACGTCAAGGAGCTTCCTCCATCGAAGGGCTCGATCGACGCCGTCGTCTTCCTGTATGACACACCGGCGGATCCCCAAAAGTATCCCTGGCACACGACCTGGTATGCCGAACACAACGAGGAATCAACGCTCTGCTTCTACGCGACCAACTTCGGCGACAACATCCTCGGCCCTGGGATCGCCCAGGCGATCTATGGGGGCTGCTTCCTGCTCTTTCCGCCACGATCGATCCCCGACGTCTGGACCGACCCGCGTTTCAATTCGGCCGAAACGCTCGAGGAACGCCTCATCATGAGCGCCACCTTCCATTCCAACGAGAAGCGCATCGCCCTCGTCTCCCCGACCGCCCCCAAGGCCTCGTGGCGACGCATCGCCAAGCGTGGCAAGAAGCGTCTCGTCTACATCCCGATGAACCGTTTCTCTCTCCAGACGCTCGACCGTCTCCGCCGCTTCCACGTCCTGAACGGCCGCGAAGTCCGCTCCTACGCCGCCCAATACGTCCGCAACATCCGTTGATCACATATCCTGGATGACAGCCCCCCAAATCCATCTGGTCATCGAAGCTATTCCCACTGCATTCGATCAAATATCCTTTTCCATACATGCCTGACTTCGACATCAGCACGCTTGGGGAATCCAGTCTCGCCACTGGCTGGAAGGACTCGCTCTCGAGCTTCGATGAATCCGAAATTCGCTTCCTGACCCACGGAGCCATCACGGAGTCCGCTTCGTGGACGGAGCTCTCACGGGACGCAATCGTTGATTGTCTGGCGGCGGCTGACCGAATAAAAGGCAATACGGAACTCCGTCAGCTCGCGTGGCACGCCTACCGCCTCCTTTACCGTAAAGATCCGTGTCCTAAAATCAACGATTGGCCCCGCTCGATCCCTTCACTGGATTCATATACGGGTACGTTCTACCTGATCCTCGCGCTCGCAGGTATCGAACACATGCGTACCCTTCATCAGACCCACGGCATCCCTGTGGAGGTCACACGGCTGAACTGTTACGACATTCACATCTGGGCAAACGAGTACAAGACATTGGGCGAGCCGGCGGATCACGGATTCGTGCATACCTTCGAGCCAGCTGTATGGGGGCTCCACACACGCGGATTCAGATGGATAACAGGGAGTCTGACCGGACGGATCCTGAGAATCGGTCGACTGCAGTTCATCCACAACACATTCACTGCGGACTACCAAGCGTATCGCCACCGAAAGAGTCGAAAGGTTCAGCTTCTGGCGAGGAAAGGACATCGCTTTACCAAAGAGGGATGGGAAGCCCAACGTGACGCCAACGATTTCTGGCCCTCCGAACTGACGGCTCACGGGAACCGAATCAGAGCCACCCCGATTACACCCGACGGCCGGGCCCACAACGCCCCTATCACCCTCGACACAAACGAGTGGGACCTGATCCTGGCACCAGGAGATCCAATTCTCGAGGTCCACATCCCCGAGGACGGGCCTATGGGGTTCGATGACTGCGGCCAATCGATTCGCGAGGCCATCAGAAACTACGCTACCTGGATCCCGGACAAGCCCTTCCAAGCAATCGTCTGCGGATCCTGGCTCCTAGATCCGCAGTATCAAGACGGAATGCCCGAAACCTCGAACATCTGCCGCTTCCAGAAGGAGTGCTACCTCTTCCCAAATCAGCCGGGAGGAGGACGAAGCGGCTTCTTCCGTCTCTTCACGCACGACGATCTGTCTGCGCTTCCTCGTGACACAGTCATGCGCCGCATCTATCTGGACCTACTGAATGCCGGAGGGTTGTGGCGTGGAGGTGGGATGGTGTTGTTTCCGGAGGATCTTGATTGGGGCAAGCAGGTATACTTAAGGCAGCACACGCTTGTTTAAGCACAGCCATCAAAATACAGAAGACAAAATTGAAACCCGCGGCCGCATAAAACCGGAGTTTACATTTTAAGTTTTGCACTTTGACTTCCCCCGGAGACAGCCTGGACGACACGTACTGGCGTTCCCGATGTCTGCGCCGTACGTTGTCTCTGCATGAGCAACCCAGA
>DPVD01000211.1:0-3742 GCA_003526745.1 Candidatus Latescibacterota bacterium | reverse complement strand
AAATACAGAAGACAAAATTGAACCCCGCGGCCACATAAAACCGGAGTTTACATTTTAAGTTTTGCACTTTGACTTCCGCCGGAGACAGCCTGGACGACACGTACTGGCGTTCCCGATGTCTGCGCCGTACGTTGTCTCTGCATGAGCAACCCAGACCACACGATTCAGACTCCACCTATGCCCGCAGTCCCTCGCCCAATCCTTTCGATCGGCGCAGGCGGAATCGTCCGGGATGCACACTACCCCGCATATCAGTCTGCTGACTTTCCCGTTGCCGGCATCTTCGACATCGACAGGAACAAGGCAGAACAACTCGCGGCAGACTTCCATGTCGAGACCATCTTCACGTCTCTCGAGGAGGCAGTCGATCGACCTACCGAGTCCGTCCTCTACGATGTAGCCGTACCTGCGAGTGCGCTGCACGACGTTCTGACACACATACCGGACGGATCGGCTGTCCTGATGCAGAAGCCCATGGGTGAGAACCTCGAAGACGCTCGTCGTATCCTGGATCTGTGCCTGCAGAAGAATCTCACCACTGCAGTCAATTTCCAGCTGCGCTTCGCACCATTCGTCCTCGCAGCCCAGCACCTGATTGGGCAGGGCCAGATTGGGGATCTTCACAGCCTTGAAGTCCGCGTGACGGTCCATACGCCCTGGAATCTGTGGACCTTCCTAGACCAGCTACCGCGGATCGAGATCCTCTACCACTCCATCCACTACATCGACCTCGTTCGCCACTTTCTAGACGAGCCTTCAGGCGTCTACGCCAAGACCACGCGTCACCCGGCAAACCCGACGCTTGCGGCGACACGTACATCGATCATCATGGACTACGGTGATGCGGTCTCAGCGAACATCGTCACAAACCACGGGCACGCTCATGGACGGAAGCACCAAGAAAGCTACATCCGGTGGGAGGGAACAGAGGGCGCGATCCGGGCCCAGATGGGTGTACTGCTCGACTATCCTGTGGGTGAGCCGGACATCCTGGAGATTTCAGCGGACGGGGAGGGCTGGTCTGAGGTACCATTGACAGGGACGTGGTTTCCTCATGCGTTCATCGGTACAGCGGCCAGCGTGATGCGGGCAGCAGAAAGAGAGATCAACGAGGCTCCGACCTCGTCCAACGACGCCTACAAAACGATGGCTGTTGTCGAGGCAGCTTATTTGTCGAGCGAATCCGGTCCGACCACGATACCTGATTGACTTCTCTTTCGTGCCTTTTGTGGCAAGGTTTTCCCGGAACTGACCAGAATCACAGGAGCAGAAAATGGCAACCAAGGAAATCAGACTGATTGCGAACGGTAACCTGAGGCTCAGCGCCAATCGCATCGGCGGCCGGTCGACCGCCTCAGAGTTGTGATGCAAGAAATCCGAATAGGGGCAGCCCAATTCGAGCCGCGCGACAACGACACCGCTTACAACCTCAGCCGAATCGAATCGCTGACAGCGCGTGCGGTCGAAATGGGTGCCAACATCGTCTCCTTCCACGAGTGTTGCATCCAGGGATACACCTTCCTGATGACCCTCACTCGGAATCAACTCCTCGAAATTGCAGAGCCTGTCCCAGACGGCCCCTCAACGCAAAAACTCATCGAGCTATCGAAGCAGTACGAAGTCCCCATCCTGGCCGGACTTCTTGAGCGCGACGGCGATCGGATGTACAACACGTATGTCGCCGTCAAACAGGATGGCTTCGTCGCAAAGCACCGGAAGCTGCACGCCTTCATCAGCGACCACATCGATTCAGGCGACAGTTTCACCACCTTCGAACTGTGTGGCTGGACCTGCGGAATCCTAATTTGCTACGACAACAATCTGCCAGAGAACGTCCGGATCACGGCCATGAAGGGGGCGAAAATCATCTTCATGCCTCACGTCACGTGCGGTCTCGAATCGGCGATGCCGGGGCGCGGCAAGGTCGACAAAGCACTATGGGACAATCGGCATCGGGATCCCGTCAGCCTAAGACAGGAGTTTCTCGGGCCGAAGGGTCGTGGCTGGCTGATGCGTTGGCTTCCGACACGAGCCTATGAGAACGGTGTTTACGCCGTCTACACGAACCCAATCGGAGTAGACCACGACACGATCAAGAACGGCAACGCCATGATCATCGATCCCTTTGGTGAAATCCTCATCGAATCGGCAGCCCTCAAGGACGACATCGTTGTCGGGCTCTGCACACCCGACAAGATCACCGTGTCCTCAGGATACAGGTATCTACGAGCACGAAGACCGGATCTCTACGGGGAGCTTGTGGAGCCCTTGCCGGAAGACTGGGAGGCGGGAACGAACCCGGGGTGGCCGATGGAGAAGAAGGGGGGCTAGGGTTCAAACGTAGAACTGCAATACGGGCGGCATGGTTCTAAACGTCCGTGCCACCCTTCGTTCTAAGGCGCACACTAGGAAGCGAGTCGTGGTGTCTCGGTACTCCTCAGAAGGATAGTGCACAGGATCAGACCAAGGAGACTGGCACCCGTGATCGCAAACAGCATGGGGTTAGGCGTGCCATCGTAGACAAACACATAGATCACGCCCGACAGCCCAGTACCAAAATTCCGCAGGAACCCCATCACGGACGACGCGAGTCCTGCTTTTTCCGGATACGGGACCAAGGCTTCTGCGGCGGCCATCGGCATCGCCATGCCCCCCCCAACCGCCCAGAGATACATCGATCCTACAATCGGAAGCACAGCGTAGGTCTCCGTCAGAGCCTGCCCGCCAAGCGAAAGCCCAGCAACCGACACCACGACCATCCCGCCGAACACTAGCTGCCTTGGGTCGAATCGCCCATGCAGCTGTCTCGAGGTGAACCCGCCGCACATAAAACCGAAGGCAACAAAACCGAAGCAATAACCGAACAGGTCCGGTGACAGACCGAGTATCTCGATCAGCACGAAGGACGAATTCGCAATGAACGCAAAGAACCCGGCAAAGAGTGTCGTCATTAAGAGAACGTTTCCGATATATATCCGGTTGCCGACCAGCTCCTTGATATTACCGAACAGCCGGGATGGGCTCATGGCTTCCGGATCTCGCTGCAAGTTCGTCTCCGGGATCATTAAGAGGTAGGCAAGAAAGTAGATCGTCCCGAACCCGCCGAGCACGACAAACACGGATCGCCAGCCGAATGTAACCTGGAGATATCCACCCGCGACCGGCGCAAGCATTGGCGCCAGTGCCATGGCCGTCGTCATCGTTGCCAGAACGCGAGCCGTCCGCTCCCTCCCATAAATATCCCGAACAACCGCTTGACCAACCGATGGACCGCATCCCGCGGCGAATCCCTGACAGATCCTCCCAAAAAGCAGGACCGAGATCGTCGTAGCCAGTCCGCAGAAGGCTCCTGCAACGGCATAGACACCCAAACCGATCAGCATTGTCCGGCGACGACCAAAACGGTCAGAGGCAGGCCCAAACAGGAGCTGGCTCACGGCCATAGCGATGATAAAGAAGGTTACTGCGAGTTGTACCTTGGAGGGTGCAGCCTTGAACTGCTCTGCCATCCGGGGCATGGATGGCAGGAACATGTCTATCGAGAGCGGGGCCAGAGCCGTGAAGCCGATCAGCAGCATCACGGTATAGCGACTCGGCTTCCACCCGGATGAAAAGTTCTTGTCAGCCATAGGAGGTCTAGTCTAGGCATTTGTTTATAACCTGGCAAAGTTAACGACTCAGAAAGTCTCCCATTTGCAGACTTGAACAGTGCCGGGGTAGATCCTATTCTCACCCGTGTGCG
>DPVD01000431.1:0-3818 GCA_003526745.1 Candidatus Latescibacterota bacterium | reverse complement strand
TGGACGAACCTCTAGTGTACCAGTTGTCTCGCCAGAGGCACCGCTGGGTAGCTATGTTCGGAAGGGATAAGCGCTGAAAGCATCTAAGTGCGAAGCCCACTCCAAGATAAGGTTTCCCGTGGCTTCGGCCACCTGAAGGCTCCTTGAAGACCACGAGGTCGATAGGTCGCAGGTGTAAGCACAGCAATGTGTTCAGCCGAGCGATACTAATCAGCCGTGAGGCTTGATCATTTTCAAACATATGTTCAGCAGATCGCTCCTATGATCTGTGCAGGACCAAAGCACAGAGTGCTCGGTGTTTGTCACAACATACCCGTATTCAGGGCAACGCTGTCGCGTTGCCGACGAGTTGGCCTAGGCCGACTCCCAAAGTATTTTTCCTGGTGGCTATAGCGGAGGGGTCACACCTCTTCCCATTCCGAACAGAGAAGTTAAGTCCTCCTGCGCCGATGGTACTGCTTGGGTGACCTTGTGGGAGAGTAGGTCGCTGCCGGGATTATCTACGAGACGCCCGATCCTCAATTGAGGGTCGGGCGTCTTCTGTTACGATTATGTGGTCATGTTGCTTGACCTTGCGATCAGTGGGCCCTTAATTAGGCCGCTTTAAGAAACACAATTGAAGCCCTAAAATCGAACAGATTCTGGACCTCACGTAGAAGGAGAACGACCGTGAGCAGCCACTCCCCTGACAAGATTCGTAACATCGCTCTGGTTGGCCATAGCGGAACGGGCAAGACGTCGGTTGCTGAGGCCATGGCCTTCTCAGCCGGCGTCACTAACAGACTAGGTAGTGTGGATGACGGGACGACGCTTTCTGATTTTACAGATGCCGAAAAAGAGCGGAAGATCTCGATCTCAGCTTCGCTTGTGAGTTGCGATTGGAAGGATAAAAAGGTGAACATCGTCGATGCGCCGGGATATGCGGACTTCATCGGCGACGCCAAAGCCGCGCTTTGGGCGGTGGACAACGCGGTCATCGCGGTGCACGCACAAGCCGGGGTTGAGGTCGGGACAGACAAGGCTTGGGCGTTCTCGGAGGAATATGGACGTCCCGTCCTGTTCCTGATCAACCACGCGGACAAGGAACAAGCCGATTTCGACGGGACACTCGCGACGCTCCAAGACCACTTCGGAGTCGGAGTCGCCCCTCTGCAGATTCCCGTGAATCCGGGCCTCGGGTTCAACCAGATTGTCGACGTCCTCCACAACAAACTTCATACGTACTCCACAGACGGCAGTGGCAAGTCAAAGACCAGCGACGTACCGGACGATCTGCAGGATCAGGTTGCGTCGATCCGCGAACAACTTGTCGAGGCGATCGCCGAGGGTGATGACGAGCTGCTTGAGAAGTATCTCGAAGAGGGGGAGCTGTCTGATGAAGAGGTCGCCGAGGGTCTTAAGAGTGGTATCGCTTCAAGGGCCGTCAAGCCGGTCCTATGTGCGGCTGCGTCGAACAACATTGGGATCGACCTTCTGCTGGAGTTCATAGGCGATGAGATGCCGTCTCCCGCCGACGTTGGCACCGCGAAGGGCAAGAAGCTGGGATGAGACGAGGAAGTATCCATGGCCGCTGATGCGACCGGCCCTCTGGCTGCCGTTGTCTTCAAAACAATCTCTGAGTCGGTCGGAGATCTGTCGTACGTCCGTGTTTTCTCCGGTGATCTCAAGTCCGGCCAGGACACACACAATGCGACTCTCGATCAGTCCGAGCGAGTCGGT
Source organism: Candidatus Latescibacterota bacterium (assembly GCA_003526745.1). Taxonomy (GTDB): domain Bacteria; phylum Latescibacterota; class UBA2968; order UBA2968; family UBA2968; genus UBA2968. Next base: position 2,099 of record DPVD01000431.1, on the reverse strand, counting down.
CAATCGTATTTCCTCTGCGGCCACAACAGGTCTGATGCTGATTCCATCGGGCCAGGAGACATGGGTGCTCTGATTAAGCTCAAGGACACCCATACCGGTAACACGTTGACGACAAAGACCGGGGGGGTGATCGTGCCGCCGGTCGAATTTCCCAGTCCGCTGATCCGAATCGCAGTTGAGCCAAAAGCGCGCGGTGACGAGGAGAAGATCGGCATCGGACTCCACCGGATCCACGAGGAGGACCCGAGCTTTCTGTCGGGATACGATCCCGAGCTCAAGCAGATCATCGTTCAGGGACAGGGCGAGCTTCATCTGACTGTTGTGCTTGGCAAGCTTAAGCAGAAATTCGGAGTCGAGGTTGAGACAATAGAGCCGAGGATCCCTTATCGTGAGACGATTGTGGGCAAGGCGGAAGGGCACCACCGTCACAAGAAGCAGTCCGGTGGTCGGGGACAATTTGGCGAGGTATATCTGCGAATCGAGGCAAAGACGCGTGGCGATGGATACGAGTTCGAGGATGCTGTCGTAGGCGGCAACATCCCCAGAAACTTCATCCCTGCGGTGGAGAAGGGGATCGTCGAGACGCTGGATGAGGGGCCGCTCGCCGGTTACCAAGTCGTCGACACGAAGGTGACGGTGTATGATGGATCCCATCACCCGGTCGATTCGTCGGAAATGGCCTTCAAGATGGCGGGATCGCAGGCTTTCCAGAAAGCATTTCTGGGTGCGAAGCCGATCCTGCTCGAGCCGATCTATTCGATCGAGGTAAAGGTACCAGAACCGTATATGGGCGAGGTCATGGGCGACCTCAACTCACGACGTGGCCGGATCCAGGGCATGGATCCGGATGGGAACTTCCAGATCGTTCGTGCGGAGGTCCCGCTTGCCGAGCTCTACAAGTATTCCACGTCCCTGCGCTCGATCACGCAGGGGACCGGTGACTACTCGATGTCGTTGTCGCACTACGAGCAGGTCCCCCACGAACAGACAGAGAAGATCGTCGCGGAATCGAAGAAGGAGATCGAGGCGGTCGAGGCCTGACATAGCCCAGATAATTGCAACATCAGGGAGGCGGTGTCCATAGGGCGCCGCCTTTTTTGGTATCGGAATGGGTAAGCGAAAGCGAGACAGAAGCGGACGATACGTCAGTCGAGGAGGAGATAAGCTGGATCGCGCCTTCGACAGCTTTGGTATTGATCCGAAAGGGATGGTTGCTGCTGATCTGGGTGCGAACGTCGGTGGGTTCACGGATTGCCTGCTCCAGCGGGGAGCCAGCAAGGTCTACGCGATCGAGACCGGTTATGGCGTCCTTGAGTGGAAGCTTCGACAGGATGAGCGTGTCGTGGTGATGGAACGGACCAATGCCCTTCACGTTGAGCTTCCCGAACCAGTGGATATCGTCGTTGCCGACGTCGGTTGGACGTCTTTGCTCAGGTATGTGCCCAAAACGCTCGATCTGTTAAAGACCAACGGACTCTTCGTCGCCCTTCTGAAGCCTCAATACGAGGCAGATCGCTCGGAACTTATAGATGGGTATGTAGACGACAAGACGGCAGACAGGGTGGTAGCGGAGGTGGCAGACCGCCTTGGAGAAGCTGGTTGCAGCGTGGATGCGGTGGTGGATCCTGGACTCGAATCGAGGGGCAGGAATCCTGAGCGGTTTGTGCTGATTTCTCCGTCCTTGTAAGGGGCTTTCGTATTGCCCGCCCAAACCCTTCTTGCTAAATTATCAATCAGTTACGATAAATCGATCACGCTGCAACGGAGTCGATGAAAGCGCATGGCCGGCCACTCCAAATGGGCGAACATCAAACACCGCAAAGGGCGTCAGGATGCTGCGCGGGGGAAGCTTTTTACAAAGCTGATCCGCGAGATTACGGTCTCTGCACGTGAAGGCGGAGGTGACGAAGATGCTAACCCCCGGCTGAGGGCGGCTGTCCTGAATGCGAAGTCCGAGAACATGCCGGCGGCCAACATCGAGCGGGCGATCAAAAAGGGTATGGGCGAGCTCGAAGGCGAGTCTTTCGAGAGCGCCGTGTTTGAGGGGTACGGTCCAGGTGGCGTAGCGCTTTTTGTTGAGACCCTTACGGACAACCGAA
>DPVD01000043.1:4022-6528 GCA_003526745.1 Candidatus Latescibacterota bacterium | reverse complement strand
CCCATGAGTTGGATGGTTGCTTCCGGATATGCGGAACGTAGTGAGGCGAGCACGGGCGTCGTGAGAATCAGGTCACCTACTGCGCCCGACCTGAAAATCAGGATGGACCGTGGTGGCTGCGTTGACATAGGCATAGGGCGTAATAATATTGGTGCCCGCGGGGGGTGCCTCAAGAAAAATTTATCGCTGCAATCAAAGTTTTTCCGCACGCAACTGGCTGACCTGATCGCGTGGACTGTTGTGACAGCTTCCGTAGCCGAACAGAGCTGGATGAGAGCGGATCGGTCGACTTCTTAGACTTCCTTCTTTTTTGTGGCAGTATTCGGTACTTAGCTCGGGAGGTATAGATGAAAGCTCTGGTTTTGTCAGGTGAAAACCATCGATTTAACGAGAGTGCTCCGATCATCCACGCCTTTCTCGATGCGGACTCTGAGATCGATGCCGAACTCGTGGACGACAAGGACGCATTGAAATCATTAGGTGAATATAATGTCTGCGTTCTCGGCACCGGGTTTACGAGGTCGGTAAAGCAGGAGGACGGTTCTGTTGTAAGAATGGATGACCTGAGCGCGGAGCAGGAGAAGGGGGTGTTCGATTTTGTTTCAGGGGGTGGTGGACTGGTCGGTGTCCACGGGACGGCCTGGTGGATTTCGAGTCGCGCGGTCACCCTGATTGGTGGTCACGCGAACTGGCATCCGCCGGGACTGACTTTCGAGGTTGAGGTCGACGATGCAGAGCACGAAATTACGGAAGGCGTTGAGAACTTCGAGGTGGACGACGAAATCTACATGTCCGCCTGGGACCCGGGAATCCACATCCTTGCTTCTGCGGCGTGGGCAGACAAGCGACATCCTTTGGCTTGGACGCAACCTTATGGGCAGGGCCGGGTCTTCTATACGGCACTTGGCCACGGACCAGGTACTTTCGAGCACCCGATGATGCAGCGGTTGGTTCGGAACGGTGCTCTCTGGGCCGCTGGCTAGGTGATTCCTGAACTGCCCGAAACAACCCTTATTCGCAAGCTTTTCTCTATACATTCGTGATACGTTTCTCGACCAGCGTCCCTAGTTTTTGGGCGTAAGCGTTGTCGGAACTTGATTTCGAGATACCTTTTGTGCAGTCGTCATCAGACGCCCTAAGAAGGCACGGAGTCGAGGATGGCTTCGAGTGAAAGGAGCGACAGATGAAGCACATTTTGGCGGTGGCTGCGGTGGTTCTTGTGATTAGTGCAAGTAGCAAGGGAGTGGCAATGGGATACGAGAAAGCAACATTTGCAGGTGGCTGTTTCTGGTGCGTCGAGGCGACGTTCGAGAAGGTCAAAGGTGTCAAGGCGGTGGTGTCCGGTTATACCGGGGGCGAGAAGTCAACCTCTACATACAATGAAGTGTCCTCCGGGATGACGCAGCATATCGAGGCGGTTCAGGTCACATACGATTCGGATGAGGTTACCTACGAAGATCTGGTAGAGGCCTTCTGGCAGATGTACGATCCGACTGATGCGGGCGGTTCGTTCTATGATCGAGGGCATCAGTATACGTCCGCCATTTTTGTGGCGAATGACGAAGAGCGAGCGATCGCAGAGGCATCGAAGAAGGCGCTGGATGAATCGGACAGGTTCAGCAAGCCTATCGTTACACCGATCGTGGATGCGGTGCCGTTCTACGCGGCCGAAGAGTATCATCAGGATTACTACAAGAAGAAACCGGCGCACTACCAGCGCTACAGGGTCGGGTCCGGGCGTGACCGTTTCATCGAGAAGCACTGGGGGCAGGCGGACTACAGCTCGAAGTCGTCCGACTATGCCAAACCTTCTCAGGCTGAGATCAAGGCTCGGCTGACACCGATGCAGTTCAAGGTGACCCAACACGAAGGTACGGAGCCACCTTTCCAGAACGAATACTGGGATAACAAGAAGGCTGGCATCTATGTCGATATCGTGTCGGGTGAGCCGCTCTTCAGCTCAACGGACAAGTTCAAGTCCGGTACGGGGTGGCCCAGCTTCACGAAGCCTGTCCAGCCTGACCGTATCGTCGAGAAGAAGGACTTCACGATGATCTGGCCGCGGACAGAGGTCCGGAGCAAGCACGCGGACTCACATCTCGGGCACGTGTTTAGCGATGGTCCTGAGCCAACTGGGTTGCGATATTGCATCAACTCGGGGGCTCTAAGGTTTGTGCCGGTGGAAGACCTTGAGGCCGAAGGGTATGGTGACTATCTGAAGCTCTTTCAATATTAGCGGAAGCAATAGAAGGTAAGGAGGGCGGTGGCTATTGAGGCTGCCGCCCTTTTTCGTTTGTCTGGCCTGAAGCCATTGATCTTGAATTATGCTCAGGCTGGGAGTTCGCACAAACTTTGTAGGCCCCGATAGTTGACGCCCCTGGTATGGGAGCCTATCGTGATTGAACCCGTATACACATCCTATCGACTCTGTCTTATGAAACCTGAACACATACTCGTACAAGGCCCTGTAAGCCGCGGAGAGTCGGTTCGCACTCGCCTTGCCCAG
>DPVD01000043.1:0-3654 GCA_003526745.1 Candidatus Latescibacterota bacterium | reverse complement strand
TGCTTGCCGGTGGGCTGGCTCACCTTATCGACGCACTTGCCGAACACGATGACGTCACGGTGATGGAGCTGGGTGCCGGGATCGGGTATTTGTCTGCCTTCAGCCTCGACGCACTTCGGGACCGTTTCCCCGAAGCATACGAGCGCTCGACCTTTCTTGTCAGCGATGGAGAGCCGTCCCTAGTCGAAGCCGCTGAGTCCAGAGGCGTCCTCAGAGACCATCGAGAGCGATCGCAGTTTACGATCGCGGATCTGCGAGATGCATCGTGTATCGTGTCACACCAGCCTCGTCTGCTGATCCTGTCCTACCTGCTGGACGCGATTCCGCCCGTTCACGTGGCAAAGAGCGAAGGGGTGATGGAAACCGCGCGTGTCGCGACTTACGTTCCTGAGGATTGCTCAGTCTTTGACGGCGGTAGCTGGCCTCCCGTTCTGATGAGGGCAGAAGATATAGCACACGTGCTCCAGAATAAAGAAAACGTGTCTCCACCGCTTGGCCGCAAGCTCGTGTCGCTGCTCGTGGAGGAATGGTCCTGGGTCGAAGAACAAGGTCTGACGTCAGGCAGCACCCTGCTGAACTCGAGACGCCAGACGATTCACGATCTCTGCCGCATACTGGGTCAGATGCCTGAAGAGAGCGGGATTGCGATCACGGATTTCGGCTACGTGGATTCGTGCGCCATGGAGTTTAGCGAGATGATGACCGAGTATGGCCTGTGCGCCTTCTGGGCTGTCGCCTTCGACGAGATCGTAGAGGTTGCTGACCGTCACGGGTTCGAGACATATCTGCACAGAGGAGACGAGGGGCAGACGCATACACTGTTGATTTACTCCGGGTCGCGAGGGAGCCGCTTTCTCGACGCGTTTGTCTCCGGTTTTGAGGGCATGGTTCCGGATCGACCAGGGGGCATCCTGTACAACCTAGAAGAGGATGCCACGCTCGCGGATATCTATGAGGCGATCGACCGCATAGAGCAGACCATCTCGAACGAAGAGATTAATCTCTACGGGAACCTGTCCCGGTTCGCACACTTGCTCCTGCAGTTTGGTGATCTCGAGGGCGCTGCTGCGTTTTCTGAGCGGTGCATCGAGCGTTACCCTGAGGTCGCTGCACCTGAGATGGCGATACTCGGTTCGGTCAAAGGGAAGAAGCAGGAACTGGGAGCAGCTGAGGTGCTCTTCAAGCGAGCCGTTGAACTGGCCCCGGGACTGGCGACGCCACATCTGGGGCTGGCGGGTGTCTGCAAGGCGCGAGAGGAGTGGGAGAGCTACTTCGAGCACGTTAAAGCATATCTGGCGACGGCCAATTGCGACGTGCCTGAAGCGATGGCTCAGATAGCGGCGACGTTGAACGAGACTCAGTTGTGGGAGCCGGCGGATCAAGCGAACAGGTGGCTGGAGGAATATGGCACGTAGATCAGCGGGAGTCGAGTCCCGCGAACAGATCCGGTTCGAGCGAGATCGCGCGGTTCACGTCGATACCGCAGACCTGAGCGACGTTGGAAGCGATAGGTTTGACCTGCTTGTCGATGTAGTGTTCGTAGTCGATAGAAGCCGTGATGTAGCCGAGCGGCTGCGGCCCCTGGACGGTGATCATATAGCTGATGACGCCACGGGGATGGGGCAGCAGTCTGGCTGCCCTGACGTGAGGGGGACTAGACTTGGTGTAGCTGTCGACGCCCTTCCGCAATGCCTTCCGATACACTAGGTCATCATCCTTCTTACCTCCCCGAACTAGGTCCACCCACTCGACTAGGCGACCCTCGATCTCTTTCGGACTCACATTCCTGAACATCATGTTCAGCAGATCTCTCTGCAAATCGTGGGCCAAGTCAGTCCAGTCTCGACGTACGGCCTCAAGACCGATGATCTCGACACTTTCCACGCCCTCATCGATCCGCAGGCCGGCGTATCCCTTCGCACGGGCGCGACCCTCCGAACCTCTCATAGCCGGCAGATAGAAACGCGCGTAGTATTTCTCGAATTCGAGCTCGAGTTTCGATTCGACGTCCCATTGCCTCCGAATGTAGGCTGTCACCTCGACATTCACCCAGTCGCATAGCTCGATGCCGCGTTTTCTGGCGGTCTCTTCGTCTGCTTCAGCGTCGATGTCGGCCTCGATAAAGACCGAATCGGTATCGCCGTAGAGTATGCGAACGCCTTGCTCCTCCAGTTTGCGCTTTGTCCACCTCAGTAGATGGTGTCCGAACTCGGTGATGGCGCCCGCTAGGTCGCGCGAGGCATACCGGCACGACGAGGTCGCGAGGACACCGTAGAAGGAGTTCATTATGATTTTGTATGTGAATGAGGCAAGATCGTCGCCCTCCCGTTTGGCCTGCTCCCGGGATTGGTGGAACGTTTCGATCAGTGAGGGTAGGATGGCCGGGTCCCGAGAAAACGTGGCGTTGTTCGGTGCCTGGATAAGGCCGGACTCTCTGGCTCGCGCTTCGATGTTCGACTGCGGGTCGATGTTGAAGGTGCGGATTATCGATGGATACAGGCTCTTGAAGTCGAACACATAGACGTGCTTGAAGAGGCCAGGCTCCGGTGCAAAGACGAGTCCACCAGGTGAACCGCCTTGACCAGCCCGATCGACACCCAGTGTTGGGGCCACGCACTGTCTGCGGTGCAATTCGGAAGTGTAGAGGAAGTCGAAGGCCGCGATACTGCCCCAGGCGCCGTCGAGCGGAAGACCTGTTAGAAGGCTGCGTCGCAAAGTCAGGTCGAACAGACCCTCCTTGTCGAGGATATCCCGGACCAGTCGGCTGTCTTCAAGCACATACTCACAGAAGTCTCTCCGGTCGTTTTCGTAGGCCTTCAGAATTGCTTCTGGTGCGGTCTCCTCTTTCGCTATGTCGAAGGTCTTCCCGCGCCCAAGAATTTTACGTGCAATCGTGTCGAGGCGATAGTCATCGAAACGACGCGGTATGGCCCGCACGATTCGCATGGCGTCTACGACCTGGCGCCCCGGCAGGACCATCCTACTGCCACCCCAGCCTCGGCCGCTCCGATGCCACGCCTCGTCCTTTGTGCGCCCCATTGTGAATGAGAGACCAAGGGCTTTCGATCTATTCTGCAGCACGGGAAGGTCGAAGTCGATCAAGTTCCAGCCGGTGATAACATCGGGGTTCCACTCGTGAATCTGATTGGCAAGTTTCTCGAAGAGTGCCGTTTCTGTCCGGAGGCATTCGACCAGAGCCGGATCGTCGGGTCTCGGGTCGCCAACTAGTAGCACTCGATCCTCCGCATCGAGCGTCCCGAATGGAACAAGAGAGACCCCCAGAATGCGATTGGCATCTGCCGTTGTCTCGATGTCGAGTGAGACGATGCTCAGCTCGGGCACGTAATCGATCGGTGTAAGCTTCGGGTCCGTGTAGACCCGATTGACGCCGTTCCCAGAGCGATACCCACCCTCGATGCGAACGGCCCCCTTGATCTGTCGATGGATGGCATACTGACGGGCAGGGCTAAAGTCCGCCTCGTATGTACGGATGCCCTGTTCCAAGGCCGAATCCGCCGTTCGTCGCAGTGAAGAGAGACGGGTCGCTTTTACTGAGAGGACCGGCTCGCCGTCCATCGTACGCTCTTGGGTCTCCTCGACCTTCACGGCGGGATCGCTCGCCGCTCGAAGAAGCGATTCCGCATCCCACTTCCG
>DPVD01000451.1:12068-28900 GCA_003526745.1 Candidatus Latescibacterota bacterium | reverse complement strand
GAAGTAATAGCGGTATTGATACCAATTAATTCTCCATTGATATTTACTAATGCACCACCACTGTTTCCGGGGTTGATCGCCGCATCCGTCTGGATAAAATCTTCGACGTCGACGATTCCGACGTCTCCGCGACCGACTGCGCTGACGATCCCGTAAGTCACCGTATGCTGGAGGCCGAAAGGGTTACCAATTGCGACGACCCACTGCCCGACCTTCAGCTGGTCGGAGTCGCCGATGGGTACGGTTGGAAGGTCCTCATCCGTGTCGACCTTGAGGACAGCCACGTCGCTGCTCTCGTCGGTACCGACGATTCGCGCTTGGTAGGATCGGCCATCGGTGAGATCGATGACGATTCGATCCGCATTCTCGATGACGTGGTGGTTGGTAAGGATGTATCCATCCGAGCTAACGAGCACGCCGGATCCGAGGCCCTGTGTTCTACGCTCTCTCTGTCTCTGGGGGACGCGGAAGAAACGACGGAAGCGGGGATTGTCGAAGGGGAGGCCGCGGAACGGGGTGTACGAAGCGACGATGCGCTCTGTCGAGACTGCAACGACTCCGGCCTGCACGCGTGCGGAGACTTCGGCGAAGGTGTCGCTCATGCGCTCGAGAAGCCGGATGTCCTGCTCGGTCGTCTGACCTGTTGTAGGGTCCGGCAGGCCTGCAAGCAGGCCAAATAGCAGTATAAGTTTTTGCATTTCTGAGTCGCTCCCGACGTTTTAGGATGGCGCCTAATGTTCGTTGCAGACCAGAAGTGGGTCCGTATTCCGCCTTGGACGAGTGCTTATAGACTGAGAAATTTGCTGCACTTACGGTGCGAAGATGCTGTTTTTAATTTGATTCCGCTTGTTCAGGGCGCCGGATTTTTTTTACTTCTTTTAGAACTTGAATTCTTTCCCTCGGGCCACTGCTCGGATCCGACGTAACCACTATCTACATCCATAGTATCAGGAGGCATTATCGAGCATGATTCGTATTGATAACCTCGTCAAGAACTATGACGACATCCAGGCCCTGCGATCGATCTCTTTCGACATACACGACGGAGAGATTCTGGGGTTCCTGGGGGCAAACGGAGCCGGGAAGTCCACGACTCTCAAGATCATGACCGGCTACTTGGCACCGACCGCAGGAAACGTTCTTGTCGATGGTCAGAACGTCGTCGACAACTCATTAGAGATTCGGGAGCAGATCGGGTACCTCCCTGAGACCAACCCCTTGTATCTCGAGATGAAGGTGTTCGATTATCTTCAGTTCACAGCAGAAGTCCGCGGTCTGGAAGGCAAGGCCTTCCGAGAGGCGCTTGCCCGGGTCGTAGAGCAGTGCGGGCTTTCAGAGGTGATTCACAGGCCCATCACCACCTGCTCGAAGGGTTTCAAGCAGCGTATCGGGTTAGCTGCAGCGATGATCCACGATCCGAAGATTCTGATTTTGGACGAGCCAGTGTCGGGTTTGGATCCGAATCAGATCGTCGAAATCCGCGAACTGATCAAGGATCTCGGTCGGGAGAAGATGGTGATCATGTCGAGCCACATCCTGCAGGAGATCGCAGCGACGGTGGACCGCATCGTGATCATCAATAAGGGTGAGATCGTTGCTAACGGTACAACACAGGAGTTGATGGCCAGCTTCCAGGGGAAGACTCAGTTGACCTTGGAAGTCCAAGGTGTTTCGGAGGAGAGCCTAGACGGTCTGACCACGCAAGTCGAGGGTCTGGAGCTGACCGGCTCGAAGTCCGAAGGCGACGGTCATTGGGTGCTTTCGATCGAGTATGATCGGGATGCCGACCCAAGAGAGGCGATCTTCAACCACGCCAAGGTGTCGGATTGGGTGATTCTTGAGATGAGCCCTTATCGCGTTCAGCTCGAAGACGTCTTCCGTGACCTGACGGTGGAAGGGGGCGCCCGTGCGTAACATCCGTGTGATCTATGGGAAAGAGCTCTCGGCCTACTTCAAGAGCCCGATGGCCTACATCTTCCTCGTCACCTTCGTCCTCCTGAACGGCTACTTCTTCACAAACACGTTCTTCCTGATTAACCAGTCGGATATGCGATCGCTGTTCGGTATCGTTCCGATGGTCTACCTGTTCTTCTGTCCAGTCGTGACGATGGGTCTGATAGCACGTGAGAACAGCCTAGGCACGTCGGAGATGATCGCCACACTTCCGATTCGAGACCATGAGTTTGTCGTCGGAAAGTATCTCGCCGCAATCACGCTGATCGCTGCCGGGCTGGCCTTCACGTTCGTGCACTTCTTCACGTTGCTGGCCGTCGGCACGAACATCGACGTAGGCGCCAACATCTGCGGTTATCTAGGTTTGCTGTTCGTGGGAGCATTCTACGCTGCGATCGGGACGTTTGCGAGCAGTCTGACGGACAATCAGGTCGTCGCCTTCATCATCGGCGCTTTCGGCGTCCTCGTGTTTTACCTGATGGACAAGCTTCTGATCTTTGTCCCCACCTCGATCTCAGCGATTGTCCAGTACATTGCAGTCGAGCATCATCTTTCGAACATATCGCGCGGTGTGATCGATTCACGCAACCTGATCTACTTCGGCACGATGATCTGGCTGTTCTTGGCCTTGGCTATCCGGACGGTCGAAATGCGGAAGTGGAGGTAGGGATATGGTGACGAACAAGAAAACACTTTGGATATACGTCTGCGTGGCGATTGCGGCCGTCGCGCTGCTCAACGTGGTCGGGCGGTCCTGGTTCTTCCGGATCGATCTGACGGACAGCCAGATCTATTCGCTTTCGCCCTCCAGCAAGTCTGTTCTTGGCAAGGTCGATGACCTGCTAACGGCCAAGGTCTACTTTTCAGACAATCTTCCCGGACAGTATGGGAACAACAAGCGATTCCTGCAGGATATCCTGGAGGAGTATGCGGCCTATTCGGACGGAAATCTGCGGTTTGAGTTCTATCAGCCTGGTGATGACCAGAAGCTGGCCGAAGAGGCGATGAAATACGGTATCCAACCAGTTCAGTTGCAGGTCGTCGAGAACGACAAGCTCGAGATCAAGCGCGTGCACATGGGTGTCGTGTTCCTCTATGAGGATCAGAGGGAGGTGATTCCTGTCGTGCAGACGACAACGGGACTGGAATACGAGATCACAAGTAAGATCAAGAAGATGGTCGACGAACAGAAGCAGGCGATCGGTCTTGCAGAATTCGAAGGTCAGTCGTTGACGACTGAGAACATCCGCGCGCAGCTTTCCGAGTCGTATCGTGTTCAGCAGGTGCGTGTGAAGGACGGGATCGCACGCGACGTGAATCTGCTGTATGTGAGCGGTGTGACGGATTCGATCTCTGAAGACGAGATGAAGAACCTGCGCGAGTATGTGGACCGGGGAGGCAATCTGTTCCTCGCTCAGAGCAAGATCGATGCGAGTCTTCAATCGCAGCGAGGTACGCCGATCGTGTCGAACTTGTTCGAGATCCTCGACATCTACGGGGTGTCGCTCCAAGATAACCTTGTGTTGGACGAGGTGTGTAACAACATCACGGTGACCCAGCAGAGAGGGTTCTTCCGGATCAACACGGCCGTTGCCTACCCGTTCTTCCCGCTTATCCGTTCGTTCGGGGATCACGCGATGGTAGAGGGACTGGAGCAGGTTCACCTGCTGTTCCCGAGCGAGATCACGTGGGATTCGACCGACTCGACGACCACCGTTCAGCCTCTGTTACAGACCTCTGACAGATCAGGGATCGCGGCAGGGTTCTACAACCTTAATCCGATCGAAAACGCGATGTTTGAAACCCTGACTGATGCGAGTCGTGTTGTTGGTGTCTACGCGACGTCAAAGATCGGCGCATCCACGGTGACGAGCCAGTTGGTGCTGGTTCCGGACTCACAGTTTCTGTTGGACGAGGCGGGTGGTCGTATGCCGGAGAACGTCGTATTCGTGATGAACGCGAGCGATGTGCTGATCGGGGATAGGGATCTCGTGTCGTTGCGGTCTCGCGAGATCACGTCACGTCCTCTGACACCCGTGAACGATGCGGGCCGTGCGACTTGGAAGACGATCAATATCCTGCTGCCAGCTCTGCTTGTTATTCTGTATGGTTTGGTCCAGTGGAAGCTGGAAGCGAACCGGACAAAGCGATTGGAGGAGCTCTATGGGTAATCTGAAGTGGATTGCCATCCTGCTTGGTGTGCTGATCGCTCTGTATCTGTTCACCCGGATGCAGCAGAGTGGCCTGGAGACACAGTCGGCAGCCGTGTTCCCGGAGAATCAGGGGGACATCCATACGATCGAGCTTTGGACGCAGGCCGATACGGTCACGATCGAGCGGTCGGGCGACAGCTGGTCGATCGTCGGCCACGATTCGCTAACGATGCGACCGAACCGGATGGATACGTTTCTGGATCAGGCGCTGAAGGTGAAGCGTGAAACGCTGATTTCGAAGAACCCGGAGAAATGGTCGAAGTACTCGGTCGACGACAGTATGGGAACACACGTTCGTCTGCTGAGTGCATCAGGTGACGAGATGATTCACACTGTGTTCGGACGGTCAACTACCGACTGGTCGCACAACTACGTGCGGACCGTGGGTGTGGATCAGGTCTATCTGACCGATACAAGCGTGGCGCACATGATGTACCCAAGGGCGACCTACTGGGGCGAAAAGCCAAAGGCGGACAGTACAAATGCGGAGCTGCCGCCGATACCGGTGGATCCATAGAGAATCGAAGATCGAGGATTACAGATTGAAGAATGCGCCCTCTTGGTCCACTGGACTGAGAGGGTGTTGTTTTATGTGGGAAGGGTTGTGGGAGAGAGGCGGTGGGGATGGTGACTAGGAGGACTGCAACCAGTTCAAAGCGATGTGCTTAGGAGTGAGCTGAAAAACGATGGTGGAGCCAGACGAAATAGAAGTTCAAAGTTACACCCCAGATGCCGGCGTGGATGCCAAACGGTTTGGTGGAGATATCGAAGCCGAGCCAGTGGGCGGACATGAGGAGGATAGTGAGGAGTGTACCTGAGAGCATGCCGAGGAAGATCGATCGGTGGGAGAGATGAGGCATGTGGATGCCCAAGTAGACGGCTGGGGCGACCTGGCAGAGGAGTTCGAGTTTGATCTCGGTGAGACGCCAGATGGTCTGAGGGAGGACAATCGCGAGCGCAGCTGCGACGGCCATGATGGCCCAAGAGGAGATTTTGCCTACGGCTGTCAGTCGGGCCTGGGGGGCGCTAGGCCGCCGCGGGCGGTAGATGTCCTGGGTGACGATCGACGAGATGGCGAGCAGGGCGGAGTCGACGGTCGACATTATTGCGGCGACGACAGCCGCGACGAAGAGGACGAGCATCCAGTTTAGTGAGGGGAGGCCGTGGCTGAGCGCGTTGAGCATCTGCAGGGCAACCGTGTCACTAGCCGCGCGGTCTAGTCCCGGGATGTGTGCAGCCGAGACGATTCCGATGTAGAAGATGAAGAAGGTCGTGACGAGCGGCATAAAGACCATGACCTGAAACGCACGCTTCAGGCTCTGTGCACTCCTTGCCGCGTAGATACGTTGGATGGCTTGAGGGTAGAAAGGTACCCCTAGGAATATGATGGCGATCGTGCTGAGCCAGGTGAGCGTGGCGGTTGCGTTAGGTGCTTCGAGAAGCGTGGGTGACTGTGCCGCCAGGATTGCTGTGGCCTTGGACAAACCACCATACTGGATCTGAATGGCGACGAAGATGACAATACATCCTAAGAGCAGAAGGATGCCCTGTATCGCGTCCGTCCAAGCCACACTCCGGAACCCACCGAGCGTCTCGTAGGCGACCATGATCAGCGACAACAAAAGTACTCCGTATACAAAGGGCACTCGACCACCCGTGGTCGTCTCGACGATGAAACCGATGGCCTTGAGGTTTGAGAGGATGTAGTTCGCAAGAGCCCAAGTCGCTAAGACCGTGGCCAGGATCGTGAGTCGTCTGTCCCCGTAGCGGTGTTGGAGAAAGTCGCCGAGGGTGAGGAATCGGTGCTTGGCGGAAAGCGCCTGAAGACGCGGGGCGAAAAGAAGGTATCCGCCGACAATCGACATCATGAAGATGACGGAGACCAGGAACTTGAATCCGGACCGGTAGGCGACCCCAGCGTAGCCGACGAGTGTGTTGCCGCTGTATTGGGTGGCGTAGAGAGTGAGGAAGAGAACGACTGTTCCAAGTCCTCGTCCGCCGAGGTAGAAGTCGGAAAGGGAGTTTTCCTTACGGGCTCGTCGTCCCGCCCAACCGATCAGGATAAGCGAGGCGAGATAGACTAGGAGGAAGATCGTGCCTGTGGCACCGAGTAGGGAGTTTGTTCCTGACACGAGAGCCCCTAGGGCACGGATGCAGGGTCAAAGTGGAGCGTTGCCTGCTCAGCAATGGAGACTTTAAAGCGTCCGAGTTCCGAGAAGTCGGACGACCAATCGACCTGCTTTGCTTGCTCCCTGGTTATGGTGAGTTCTGCGCACGGCTTGAGCGTGATACCGCTGTCAGGCTGCTTCGTGGTGAAGTGAGACACGAGTTTCACCATTCTCAGAGGGCTGCACAGGGGGGCGGTCCAGAGCTTTCGGAGGAAGGCGTATGCCTTTAGCACGAAGGCTGCGCGTATGTGGTTGTGCGTGCGTGACTGGATGAGCGGCCGCCCATCCAAACTTGGTTTGAATGCGACGACCCCGATTCCGGTTTTGACCGCGTGGTTAAAAGCGGCTTGCAGCGTGTTGCCGGGTGCGTTTAGGCCTGTCTTTTTGAAGACGGTCTCGTCCTGTACCGTGGTTGCGAGATAGGCGATGGCAGCGATGCAGAGGGCTATGAGAATCGCGGATCTCTGGAGGATTCCAAACTGATCGGTCACGGCGTCCCGTCACTCTCATCCGGCCAGACGTGGTTCAGCAGGTAAGCGATAACTGCCGCGTAGACGACGGAACTGAGGAAGACGGCGAATGCCCAGGCAGGGAAACCGAGGATGTTAGTAATGCTGGTAGTCCACACGGGTGTGTTGGCGAGAAGGAGGCCGATTGAGACGACGGTGAGTCGACGGTGGGACATGTTAGCGGATCGCCTGAGAGACCGTGACGAACTCGAATCCTTCAGATTTCAAAGCGACGATCGCGTCCTTGATTGCGTCGAGCGTGGTCGCCTTTGCGTGGGCGATACCGATGGCGGTGCCGTGCTGACGCGCGTTCATCGACAGCGAGCGCATGTCCTCTTGTATCCGAACGGGGTCGTCCGTCAGGTCCACAAACTTCGCGTTTCGACCAGAAGGGATTCCCATCTCGAGAGAGACGTTGTAGGCGACGGAATGTGGGCTGGTAACGCTGTCGATAAAGAAGAGGTCCTGTGACTTGATCTCGTCGAGCACATAGCCGATCACTCGCCGATCCACGGTGACCCGAGAACCCATGTGGTTGTTGACACCACGCGCTCCCGGGACGGCGGCGATCGCTTCTCGGGTGACGCTGCGAATTCGGTCATAGTCGTAGTGGGAGAAGATTGCGCCCTGTCCTGGGTCGCGTTTCGGGTAGTCTATTGGTTCCATCGGGAGGTGAACTATGACTTCGTGGCCGGAATGGATGGCGCGCTCGGCCATCCAGCGTGTCTCTCGCTCTCCGGGAAAGATCGAAACCGTTATCGGGACAGGCAGATCACAGAAGCCTTGCAGGAGTCCCCGGGACTGGTAGCCGCAGTCGTCGATGATCAGGGCGATACGACCGTTCTTGCGTTTGACATACTGGCTTCGGCGGAGCGTGATGAGATTCGTGTGCTTGCTGTCGAGCCCGACGCGGAGTGAGAGCTGCGTACCTTTGAGGTTCTCGGTTCCCTCAATTACGGAGCCACCGAGTCGGTTGGTCAGACGTGTGAGCCAGAGGTTGGAGACGGCCAAGGGTATGTCTGCCGGTATATCAGAGGACAGTTCCCAACGCATAGTACTGCTGCGATGCTCGGGCAGTCGGCGGACGGCGATGTTCTCTTCGGGGACACCGAGTCCGGAGAGAACGTGGACGGATCGCTGAGCCATCGTGTCGGCGAAAGCTACGATGTCGCCTGGACCGGCTCGCCAGGTGTTGGCGACTGTCGTGACAACGGGGGGGGGGAGGTCATCTGCGCGTCGCTGGGGACTCGGCCGCCAGAGGTATATTATAAGGAGCACTGATGCGGTCAGCATAACGCCAGCGACATGCATGGGCTTGACCGAACCGATAGTGGTCCGGCCTCGCGCCATGCGTTGGCGCTTTCCCTTGTAAATCGCAGAGGTCTTCCGCGTGGTTTTGCGTGAGGGTTTTGCCATGTCAGTGCGAGTTGGAGGCCAGTAACACTGCTAGTGGTCTACGACCGCCCACCCCGCTCCACTCGGCGCAGGTGTCGAGACATTCTCTGCCGCAAAGGCGGTCTCGGGCACTACTGTCTTGCCAACACTACGGCAAGGCAAGCGGGATGAACGGTGTCCAAGCGCTTGAGGTGCGTCTAGGGAGAGATCCAGCGGATCGGGTTGGGGATGAAGCAGACGACGAAGAGCACTAGCGTCGCGACACCGATCCACCGTCTGCGGGTATCGAGCGCGGTGACGGTGTCGATGGTCGAGGGATGACTCCGTCCCAGCACGATCGAGATACAGCCCCAGATCAGCCAGCCGGGCCACCTGCTGTCGCGCCACGCGGAGAAGGGGTCTTCGTCCGAGAGCCAGCCGTATTCAGGACCCAGCGCCCACATTCCGAAGAGACAACCGATAGCCAGCTTCGATACCCGATCGTGTCGCTCACCGAAGAGCGCGTAGATCAGGTGTCCGCCGTCAAACTGTCCGATTGGAAGAAGGTTGAGCACGGTGACGAACAGACCGAGCCAACCGGCAAACCCGATCGGATCAAGCATCAGGTCGTGTCCTGGGGGCATCTTACCAACAATAAGATATTGGAGTGTCGAAGTCAGGATGGAATCCCCGAATACAAGGGTGCCCTGACCTTCCAAGCGACTCGTGTCGACGATTTCGGCGGTGGACAGGCCGTAGGCGAGCGCCAGTACGGCGATGACGAATCCCGCGAGGGGACCGGCGACACCGATGTCGAACAGAGCGACCCTGTTCGGGATTCGCGATCGGATACGGATGACCGCACCCATCGTACCGATGATTGTGGGTAGCGGGATGAAGTATGGTAGTGTTGCACGAACCCTCCAGCGTCGCGCGGCGAGGAAGTGGCCCATTTCGTGGACGCCGAGAATGAGGAGCAGGGTCGCTGAGAAGGGGAGGCCGAGAAGCAAGTTCTCGGGAAGGAAGAGATGATGCCAGGAGATGTCCTGGTTCGAATATCGATCGTAGAAAATCGGTGAAGCCTGTATGCCCGCCAGTGTGGTGGTCACACAGGTCGCTAGAAAGAGGAGGATCTGGATCCGCTCAGGTTGGATCGGGCCGGGTTCGGGCGCGATCCAACCGCGTTCGTAGAAGACGTCCGGGTGCGAGGATGGGCCGGAAGCGACGCTGTTGTCCGTCGGGTCTGTCCGCACGTTCGATCAGCGAATGCCGAGAGTGATCCGGTGAGCATCCTCGAAGCCGTGGCTTGAGGGCACGAAGGCGTAATCGAGGCGCCAGTTCTTGCGGCGCAGGCCCAGCCCGTAGGACATCGAACGCGTGTCGTGTCCCGATTGGTATCCGAGCCGGATTGTCAGGATCTCGACTGGGACGACCTCACCGCCCACGTGGATCCCGTTCGAGCCGAAACGAGCCAATCGATAATCCGCGCTCGCCTGGTATCGTGTCTGGTCCAAAGTGACACCAAACCTGATCTCTCGTGGAAGTGAGGAAGCGACCAGATCGAGTCTATCCATCTTGCCGAGATTTAAGACCGACGCACCGATGGCGAAAGGACTCTCCGAAGGTCGGTATGTTAGCCCGAGGTCGAGTCCGAAGCCCGAGGCTCGATCGGCTTCCACGTCCTCATGCAGGAACCGCGTGGTAAACCCGCCGTAAAGATCTCTCGCGATCCGCTGACCATAGGTGAAAGCCGCGTTGAATTCGAAGAGATTGAAGGTGCCAATCGGGTTGAGCGTGGGACCTGTTCTCGCCTCGAAGCCGTCTGCGGTGTGGATGGCGACGCTAAGGCCGAGCCCGACTCGTCCCGTGCCGTACGCCCAGCCGGACTGAATCTGACGGATCCCGGCGATGGTTGAGTGGTGTGTGAGGACGAAGTCCTTGCGTTTCAGGAGAGCGACGGAGGATGGGTTCGTGTAAACTGCTGTTTGATCGCCGCGGAGAGCAGTCATCGCCCCGCCCATGGCCGCAGATCGGGCACCTACGGGGTCTGTCAGAAGGACGAGACCGGACTGATGTGTCGTCTGAGCGGGCAAAGCGCTAGCCTGACAGATGACAAGCAGTATGAGGATGAAGCTGGGTCGGGTTCGCAAATGTGGATGGCTCACAATGTCAATAAAATCAATAAGAAATCTTAAGAACTGTAACCAATGGGAGAGGGGGAGTCAACGAGAAGGGTGGCGGTCACCAAGCCCCTTGTTTCGCGCTCGGGAAAGGGCCGATACAAAGACACGGAGGGCACAGGACTGGAGAAACGAGGTAACCGAAAGATCTCGATTATCAAGCGACGAGTCGAAGTTGAGCCTAGATACGACATAGATACACTTCGGTCTTCAGGGGGCTCTTATTGTCGCCGCCGATGCCGCCGGCGTTGAGGCCGCGGGTGTAGGTCAAGTAGTGGCCGTCGCGACAGCAGCGGGATGACCAGTTCCAGTCCCAGTTCTCGAGGCTGGGCAGCCAGTGGGCGGCGTTCGGATCGGTTTCGGTCAGCTGCTCCAGACGGACGTCCCGGCCGGCCTGATCGCAGGAGACACTGAAGAGCTCAAGAGACGGGTCATACCAGTTTGTGCGCTGTCCGTCTGGGTGTGTCGAGAACGTGAGGTGGATACGACCGTCTGGGCTCTGAGAGACTGACGTCGATCGACCGCCCTCCATGTTGCGGGCATCGATCATCGGAGCCAGGTCGAACTCCTTCCAGCCGTCCGGGTCACGCCGAAAGAGGATTCCGCTCTTGTATCCCTGGAACGATGCGAAGGCCCACATACGATCGTCCGCGTCGACGGTGTGGTTGCCGACTCGTACCGCGTGTCGATCGTCGCCTCCATCCGGTACGTGTCGTATCGCTTTCATGGTTTCGATCGTGATGGGCAGCTCGGGTGCCTCGTCTGCGTCGTCCAACCAGGTTTCTCCGCTGTCGAGAGAACGAAGATACACGGCCGCACGCCCCTTGCAGTCCTCGGCGCGTCCCGTGTCAGCGTAGTGGAACTGGAAGAGCAGGTGAAGGGTGCCGGTCGGACCGACGGTCAGTGACATCATATAGTGATTGTATCCCGGAGTCGGGCTGACCGCTATTGAAACGGGATCCTCCCAGGTCATCCCTTTCTTCTTCCGCCTATACCATAACTGCCAGCGATCTGTTTTCTCACGATGTGCAAGGTGAAGCGTCCCATTAGCATCGATTGCAAGAGAGGGGTAGGTGTCGTCGGGTCCGAGCGGTTCGGGCTCGCTCCACGATGAATCGTTCGATGGGTTGTTGCTCCATCTGTAAAGGAAGGGGCCGTGGTGTGCGCCGATGATGGTGTGCATACTACCGTCCGGGTCCATTGCGAGCGCAGGACCACAGTGGTTGTCGATGCCCTCGCCGAGCGTCAAGGTCGACTTCTGCTCGAGTGTCGACGGATCGAAACAGCCGAGCCTGATCGTCGCCGTATCACCTGCGTCGGACGGCGCGTCCAGCCAGCCCACGTAGAGAAGATCGTCCGTGCGGATGATTTTGCTGCTCATGCTGTAGCCGGTCGCTCGGTCGGAGCCGGTGTTGGATATAAGGATAGGGGTCATGGGTGTGCCTTTGGGTTGACGTGTGACTTTGTAGGAATGGGAATCCTAAATTGTGGGGTGCCTTCGGCCCCGAGAGTCTTGGCAGCAAACAAGGAGTCGGTTTGGTGACGGGCCCTCACCCGACTTGCGAGTGCAAGAACAGATCCTCAAGTTGCCCTCTCCCGCTCTGTAGGAGATGGGTTAATTTTGGTGCTACGTTCATCCAGTCAGAAACCACCACTTATTTCTGTGCGTCATAGACCTGGATCGAGACCTCTGGATACTCGTTGCTCCGGCCATCCAGGATTGATTCAAGTGTGCCGCGTGTCAGATGTTTGTTGAAGAATGCGCGGACGTACGCTCGAGTGATCTGGTTTGCTCGGTCGATGTCTATGCTGCCGAAGTCGCCTATAGCGGCGAGCAGCGGGCTAGTACGAGCGTTGTCTCCGAAGTTGTCCTCAAGCATTCCACGAGACGTCACGACGTATGTCGTTGCCCGGATGTCGCTGAGCGGGGCGTCCTCCTTTCCTTCCGGACGGAAATAGAGGAAGGGGATATTGGGATCTCCGAGGGGGATCGAGGAGCCGATGGCGGCACCTGCCCTGAAGTTCCCGCCGTTGCAGGACTCCACTACAGTCTGACCTGCGTCTCCGAAGCCGTAAAGGCCGATACGACCGAAGTCTAGCCGTTCCGCAAGCCATCCGCCCTGACCTTCCGGATCGATCACTTCCAACCGTTCAGCCAGCCCTTCAGCGTCGAATGTGAACGCTTCGGTTGTATCCGTTTCTGTAGGTGACGGTATAGACAGGACGATGAACCCGTGGCTGGCGAGCTCCTCGGTCAAGCTCGTTACGTGAATCGAAGGGTGACTTGGATCCGGTTGCTGAATCAGGACACGATATATCGGCAGCTCATCGGAGAGTTGCGCGTTCGGGTACGCGTGTGTCTTGACAAGGCCGAGATGACCGAGAAGGGATACGGGAATGTCGTATCTGGCAGAGACGTAATCGATGTAACCCTTGAGCTCTCCGAGGCCAGAAGGTATCCGCGCACTCAGGGATCTGTCCGCAGGGTAATGCACTCGGATCACGAGATCGTCGCCCAAATCTAAGGCCCGAACACCCACGACATAGTGACCTGTCGGGGCTGGCAGGTCGTATACGGGAAGGGATGTCGCGGCCACGAGGGACAGGATCCCGAACAAGATCGCAATCGACCCTGTGACGCGGGAAAGGACTCCGCCACCAACCGGTATCTCACTCGTTTGGAATGCCCTGACCAGTGTTGTCGTGAACGTGGTGAGTACGACGAGGTAAACGGGGATCATCTGCCAGCGAGCACCTTCACCGGCGACGTGTATGATCGCGCAGAGGAAGGCGGCCAGCGGGATGGTGCTGGTCCAGGTCGGGCGTCGCTCGGCGAATCGTATGCGTGCCGCTCCACCGATCACGCTAATCAGGAACAGTAGGAATTCGAAAAAGCGCACGGTTCGCTAGAGAGCGACGTCGAACTGGTGATTATCTGCTGCTTCTTGGACGCGTATTGCCGTTCGCATTGCTTTGATGACATCGCTCGTCAGGAGGTGTTCGCTTGATCCGGACCCTTCGAGGTCAGCGAGAAAGCCCGCCAGATACCCTATTGGCTCAGGACTTTCGGGCTGTTTGGCAACGACTTCTCCGTCGACGGTGAGGTCGATGGTGTCGGAGACCGACGAGACCTCGGCGATGGCGTCGGATCCGAAGAACGTTGTGCGCCAGTAATAGGGGAGGCTGTAGCCACCTTTAGAGGGCATAAAATACGAGACGTCACCTAGGACACCACACCCGTTTTCCATTGTCATCATGAGCTGAGCGCCATCTTCGAAATCGGGATATTGAGACGCCAGAGCGTTCCAGCAGCGAGCTGCTAGGACGCGATCGTAACTCAAGCCCGTAATCCAGGGAAGGCCGTCTGCTGCGTGGATGAAGATGTCTGTGATCGTACCTCCGTGGCGGCCGGGCTCGAAATACCAGCTTGGGCGCGTATTCAAGTTGAGCGGATGCTGGCCTCCGAAGGTGATCGCGTTGATTTCTCCAAGCCGCCCGGATTGGATCAGGTGACGTATGCCCGCAGATGTGCGTGAGCCCCGCATCGTAAGCATGCAGCCGACTTTAATATCCTTCTCGCTCGCGAGCCGTTCGATCTCGTCCAGCTCTTCCATACGTGTGCAGAGGGGCTTGTCGGCGATTACGTGCTTGCCGTGCTCGAGGGCCCGGATCGCCAGGTGGCCGCGATCACCGAAGACAGACCCTATGGCGACGACCTCGCACTCGACGGTGGACAGCATTTCATCGATGGAAGCGTAGTTGATCTCGATCCCGGCTGCTTCAGCAGTTTTCTTGAGGTGTTCATCCGACTCGCAAGCACCAGCGATCTCAAGATGGTCGGAGTCTCGAACGGTCCTGTAGAGGCTGTTGATGTGGGCGTGGCCGAAACCAGCAAAAGCAAAGCGTGTCATAAAGGCTCAGTGATATCAGATGGGTTCTGGATTCTTGAATGCATCATACAGGGTTCCTGTCTTCGCACGATATGCTTCGGTGCTGTTTATAGGGAGAGGCCCAAGGCTTAGGTCCTACCCAGCCCTTCCACAACTCAGCGTTCAGATATTCGAAGGGATGCGGTGATCCGGACAGGGACTCGGCGTCCTTCGCGGATGGCTGGAGAGTAGAGCCAGGTTTCGACAGTGCGTTCGATCTCCGCTAGATTTTGGGTCGGTCCGGATAGGAGGCGGATCTCTTGTGTTTTGCCGGAAGGTGAGACGACGAATTGGACTTCGAGATAGGTCGACTCCGGCAGAACAGGCATCTGTCTGCGGACTGCGATGGCGCGGGTTTCGACTTCGTCCTGACTGTATACGCGGTCATTTCGAGATGCTGGGCTAAGCTTTTTCTCCAGTTCGGTCCGTTCCTCTTTGAGCGCATGCAACCTGTCTTCAAGCTCGGCGATGGCGTTGCTGAGGCTGTCGATTCGGACAATTGTGAGGCTCGGCGACACGGGATCGCTCTGCCGATCGGCGGTCGGCCTTGCGTTGACGATCGACGGTGGCGTGGGGGGGGTTGGAGGAGTCGGCATGGTGATCTCGGCGATGGCTGGCGAGAGTGCGCAGCCAACGGAGATGGAGATCAGGCAGGCAAGGATGAGTTGGCTCATTTTGCGGATCCTTCCTCAAGGATGCGGACTGTTACGAAATATAGGGTGGAGACCTGATTGGTGATTAGGGATTTGAAGGCAGAACCCCAAAGACGCGAATACGGGAACCAGAGCAGGAGAACGAGTGCTAGCTGCTAGCCTGGTTCATCCTCTTGTTCTGTTGGTGTATGACCATCCATCGATACAGCCTACGTTGTGTGAACAAACGGCTTCGGGCACTTGGGATGAAAGGTGCGCTACAATGAAGCGCTTTGCCCGCTCTGGCCATAGCGGGCAGCGAAGAGGAGGAAGTCGTTGAAATCGGAGGCACCGTCGACGTTGAAGTTGATGCTCGGATCCTGCGCGGAAAATCGCTCGAAGAACATCGCTTGCGGATTGAGTCGCAGTTGTTGCGGCGAGGAGTAGTAGCCAGGCGAAGACGGCACGATGTGTCAGGTATGGTTGCATTTAGGAGGAACGGCGCGAATGTTGAGCCGTGGGAGTCGAGGTAGATCCTAACGGGCAAGCCTTCTTGGTTTTAGGGGGTCAAGTGGAGATTGGACTTGACCGAGAGGGCGTATTGGCCGGCTGCTTTGATGGCTTCGATCATGCCTCGCTCACTAGCGGTGCCCTGTCCCGCAATGTCGAAAGCGGTCCCGTGGTCGACGGAGGTGCGGAGAAACTCGAGGCCCATCGTGAGGCTCACGGTGCCGTGGAAGTCGAGCGTCTTGGCGGCAATGTGTCCCTGGTCGTGATACAGCGACAGAACGCCGTCATACTTCCCCTCAGCTGTCTGGTGGAACACCGAGTCTGCCGGAACAGGCCCCGCGACGTTCTGGCCCGATTGCCTCACTTTCTCGACGGCCGGTCTGATCACGTCCATTTCGTCAGTGCCAAACAGACCCTGCTCTCCGCCGTGCGGGTTGAGTGCTGCGATCGCGAGGTAGGGCGTGTCAATTCCGAGCTGGCGGAGGTAGAGGTCGCACAGTGGTGCAGCCTCGAGGATGCTATCCTCCGTGATGGCGTCAGCGATTTCTCGGAATGAGATGTGCCGCGTGAGGAAGAAGATTCGGAGCGACCGGACGAGAAACAGTGTCATCGGTTCCCGGAGGGCGACCTTTGCCTTGAGCGCTGCCGTGTGGTCGATGAAAGGCGCGTCAGCGGCCTGAAGGGATTCCTTGTTCAGGGGTGCCGTTGCGAGACCATCGATTTGCTCGGCCCTAGCGGCGTCCATTGCCCGATCGAGATAGGCGAGCCCGGCTTTGCCGCCATCCGCGGATACCTGTCCATACTCGACCGGCTCTGTCAGAACACCCGTATCGATATAGTCGACCGAACCAATCTGGAACCGTCCGCTCAAGGGATCGGAGATCGGGTTGAGATCCAGGGAGGCATTCAGGTCCGTGATCATCCGCTCGAGAATACACCGATCGCCGTAAACGACGGGGTGGGCGACTTCGTATGTCAGGCGATTGGAAAGTGCTTTGATGACGATCTCGGGTCCGATACCGGCAGGATCGCCGAGTGTGATGCCGATCAGGGGCTTGTCTTTGCTCATCTACGGGCTCGCACTTTCGGTTGGAAACTAGGTGACCACCAAGGACAACAAGAATAGGGTGGAAGGGAAGAGGAAAAGGGAGGAAAACCAGTGAGTTGTGCATAGTGGTCATCCTGAGCCCCAGGTGAAGGATGACGGCTTTGGCGACTAACCCTCGGTACTGTTGGATGCTTGCTCTTAGCGGGAGCGACGGAAGACACCCCTCAACTCTGCTTAGGGCAGGGTCCAGATACGGAGTTTCGGACCTCAAGAGTTACTGAAGTTCTACTCGTGATCAGGGCCGTAGGCTCCGATG
>DPVD01000451.1:8050-11645 GCA_003526745.1 Candidatus Latescibacterota bacterium | reverse complement strand
ATTTCGGGGTCGTCTTCGGAGTAGCCGATGAAGACGGCGAGGACTATGCGGGGATCGTCGCCTTCCAAAGCCGGGACTTCGTGGATCAGGCCTGTGTTGAAGAAGTAGAGGTCGCCGGGTTCGAGGTCCACTTGGAATTTCGGGATGTCGTTATCAGCGGCGTAGTTATAGAAGGAATCGTTCGCGATGTGCGGTTGGATCTCTTCGGTCCAGAAGCAGCGATGGAGAATCGCCTGGGTCGCCTGGCCCGTGGTCGCCGTGTTCTGCATGCACAGTACGCCCGCAAACTGATGCTTGAAGCGCGAGACCTCGTAGTCGAAGCGCTTTTCGCGGAGGGTGACGTGGTCGATGTGTGGTGGGTAGCGATGACCTTCGTAGTGAGTCCTGAAGATGGCCGGACCATACTCTCGGTCATCCTTCTCGTGCGCTGTGACGACCTGCTTGTTGACGTCCAGGGCAGCGAGCGACTCGTAGATAAAGGTGACCGGGTTCGCGAAACCGTCGAAAAGGGTGCCGAAGAGTTTTTTTGTCTCCATAGCGTGTTCGAAGAAGGCTTCCTGGTCGTTTCCGCGCTGCGCCAGACTCGTACCAATGTCGATCCGCTTCTTTTGCCCTCCTGCGTCGGGGCCGGATGGGTCAACAATTAGACCCTTTTCTATGAACCGGTCGATCAGTCCCGTGCTATCTGCCTCGCTGTAGGCGTTCCGGAAAACTATCGCGGGTGTCTCTCCACCCGCAAGACTGCGAAGCGGATCCGGGTCTGCTGACAGGATGGTCTTGATATCAGGCTCAAGTGGTTCCCAATCGTTGCTCAAGAATCTCTCCTTGCGTAGGCTGCTGCGTTTCGCCCTGCGAGCCGGCCGAAGGCGAGTCCCATAGACAGTCCTCCCGTATAGCCGCGCGTGTAGATCCCGCCACAGTCTGCACCGGCAGCGTAGAGTCCGCCGATCGGGCCGCCCGATCGATCGAGGACTTGGGCTTCGGAGTCCACCTTGACCCCTCCGTAGGTGAACGTTACTCCTGCTACGACGCGAATCGCATAGAAGGGCGGTTCAGCGATCTTGATCAGACCGCCAGACTTCGGGATCGACAGCATAGACGCGTCATCCGCCTCGCAGGCTGTGTTGTAGCCCTCGATCGTCTCCAGAAACACACCAGGAGGAACACCCCACTTCGACGCCATTTGCGCGGCGAGCGACCTGAGCGTGTCATTCTCGAGGACTTCTCCCCCGGCATCCCGGATGTTGACAACACGATCGACATCCGCCGTGGGCCACTGGGAGTATTGCTCCATGTTCGAGCGGATATGCTGATCAAATACGAGCACGCCCATACCCTCCGGCTGGTGGATCAGCGCGTGAACGGTGACTTCGTCGCCTAGGAACTCGTCGTCGAACCGTTCTCCGAGCAGATTGACCGTAACGGCGTACTCGCTGAAGTCCGGTTTGACGAGGACGAAGTTGTGGAGCTTGACCTGAGCCGGGGCGGCTGGAAGATAGTGCCCGTAGAACCTTCCGAAGGCCCCCGCTGTAGATGCGCCGATTCGAAGGGCAGCCTCGAAAGCGTCCCCTGTGTTCTCAGGGACGCCGCGCACGATCATTCGGTCTGCCCAGCGACCCATGTATCGCGCTCTCAACTCGGGATTCGCTTGGAAGCCTCCCGTAGCGAGTACAAGTGAAAGGGTCTCGATCCGTCGATCGCCGTCCGATGTGCTGATGTAGACGGAGTCTATCCGTCCGTCCTGGGTAAATATGTCCCGGAGCGTAGATTGGCAGAGGACCTCGCCGCCTTCGGATTGGATTCTGTCGTAGAGCGTCGTGAGAGCGGTCCGAGGGTCCGGGTCGAGACGGTAGATGTTTCGCAGGAACTTATATGGTCGGTCTGGAACAGGCGTGACGACGACACCCTGGCTTGTCAGCCACTCGATGCCCTCTTCGAAACCGTCGATCAGGGCCTGCCCGAGTTCCGTATCACCATCAGGCTGAACCTTCAGCCATTCATTGATGTCGCGAGCGCACCATACGGTGCCACCTGAGGCAGCGGCGGACCCGCCAATACGATCCGCTTTCTCGATGACGAGCACGCGAGCACCGTGTTCCTGTGCTGATCTAGCAGCGACAAGGCCGCCGATTCCGGCGCCGGCAACGACGAAGTCGTAGGACATTCAGATTGAGAATTGAGAATGGAGGATTGAGAATCAAAAGTCGGGGAAAAGATAGATGGAAGACGGGAGAAGAGAAGAGAGAAAGAGAGGGCTAGTTCTAGGCGGTGGGTTTCATGTCTTGGATGACCATCTGGAGACTGGTGCGGTTGTTCCAGGTTCGGGCCTCCATTGAGAAGGCGAGATCGACTATGTCGCCGCGAGTGAGCTCGTAAACCAGCTCACCCTCACGGAACCAGATCGCTTCGCACCGGGTCTTATCCGTTTCGACCTGCATCTTCAAGTGCGCGGCATCCTGACCGACTGTGTCGATCCGATTTAGCCTGCAGTGCACAGCGGCGAACAGGGGCGCCTCGTTGCGTGGACCGAAGGGGGCGAAGTGGTCGAGGTCCTGGACCGTTTTGAGGGAGATGTCTTCTGGTCGCAGGGTGAGGTCAAGGTCGAGCATCGGGGTGAGGTCCGTGTCCGAGAGATGCTCTGCGGCATCGGCCATCATCTGCTCCCGGAAGGCTTCAAAGTTCTTGGGCTTCATCGAGAAGCCGGCGGCATCGGCGTGTCCGCCATACTCGGTTAGGTGTTTCGACGCTCTGAAGATGCCTTCGACGATGTTGTAGCCGCCTGCCGAACGAGCGGATCCGACGAGCGTATCTCCCTTTGCTCCCGATACGGCAATTGAAGGCTGGTTGTGCCGCTCCTTGAGTCGCCCTGCGATCAGTCCGATCACGCCCAGATGCCACTCGTCTCCCCGGACTAGGATCAAGCGATGGTCGGCGAGGCCTTCCTCACGCACCTGACGCTCAGCCTCGTCGTTGCACGTATGCTGGAGCTCCTGTCTCTGCAGGTTCAGCCCATTCAAGTCTTCCGCCAATCGCATTGCCTCGATGGCCGTCTTCGCTCGTAGCAAGTCCAGGGCCGCATCAGCCTTCTGAATACGTCCCGCACTGTTGATCCGAGGACCGAGGAAGAAGCCGATCGATGTTGAGTCGATCTTCCCCTTTGTGCCCGCGATCTCTTTGAGCGCACGAATCCCGTGACGTTGAGAGCGTTCGAGCATCTGCATCCCGCGCCTTGTGAGGATGCGGTTCTCGCCCACCATCGGCGCCATGTCCGCGACCGTACCAAGCGCCACATACTCGAGCAGACCGTTCAGATATTGGCGTCGCTCATCGCCCTCCATGAATCGATCGGAGAGCGCCTGGACGACCTTGAAGGCCACACCGACCGCGGCGAGACTCTTGAACGGGTATTCGCAATCGGGTCGATTTGGGTTGATAACCGCGTGGGCAACGGGTAGCCGATCCTGCGGGTGATGATGGTCGATGACGACCACATCAACACCGACGCCCTGCGCCTTTTCGGTAGCGTCGAAGGCCGAGATCCCGTTGTCGGCCGTGATGATGAGACGCGTTCCGTCGGCGAGCGCCTTTTCCACGG
>DPVD01000451.1:2081-7757 GCA_003526745.1 Candidatus Latescibacterota bacterium | reverse complement strand
ACGCCTTTTCCACGGTCGATGCTTTCATCCCGTATCCGTCACGATACCGGTCCGGGAGGAGAGGCTTTGCAGTGGCAGAGACCGTGTCGAGAAAATCTAGCAGCAGAGCTGTACTGGTGACCCCGTCGGCGTCGTAGTCGCCGAATACCGTGATTTGTTCCCCGGATCGAATGGCCGTCTCGATCCGGGACACGCCTCGCTCCATGTCATGCATCAGATACGGGTCGTGAAGATGATCCGTGGAATTGTCGATCTGGTTGCTGGTGAGGTTCCGGTTGGAGAGATAAACGTCCCGTATCGACTCGTAAGCGCCGGGATGTTTAATTTTCCAGATGGGGTAGCGATGCATTTTTCGTGTTCGACTAAAGATCGCTCAAGTGGTTGCCGATATCTTTGAGTAGGGGGGTCACAACCCAGCCTTCGAGATCCTTAAACGCTCAACCCAATAAAGGGAGTCTCGACGCGGAAACCGAGACCCCGGCAGCCCGATTGTGGGAAAGATGCTGGCGATTTGAGGGGAGAGTTAAAAAAGAGGTGGAGAAGCCGATCTCAATAAACAGGCTTCAACGTCTTATCCTGATTTCTCGGAGGGGATAAGGCGCTTGGTGTCAGAGGCCCGTGGAGCAATGCGACACCGCTTGGTCAAAGCCCTTCTCTTCGAAGTTACTCACTTCGAGGAGAGGGGCAAACTTTTTCTGTTTAGGAGAGGTCGGACTTCTCCACCCATATTCCTATCGGCAACAAAAACAGAAGCTTTAGAGCGAAGCAGAGCCAAATGTGGATCCTCTCGGATTCGTGCAGATATCCCTACCCCACCACCGATTGCGTCAGGCCGGTTCTTTGAACGACCAGAGGGCCAAGGGAGAACGTCGCCGCTGGGCGTGGCCCCTGCTATGCTGTCTGACGCCGCCTATGGCTAGCCTGTGAGAGGGTGTCCATCAAGTATGTTGAGATTGGTTTCCCAAAGTCCTGAACCCTCCCTGACTTCTCCTGCGAACCAGGCCCTGAGAGGTGCTATCATTCCTTATGAATTAGCGTTGCGAATATGGGAGGGCCAATGATTCAATTACTGCTGGCTGAAGATCCCGTCTACGCGATGAAGCTGGGCGGGCAGCTGCTCGACAAGCCGGAATTGAACGTGGAAGTGGTGTCGGATGCGAAGGGGTTGCTGGATCGTCTGAATAATGCGCCGAATTTCTACCACGCGGTGGTGATGCGAGATGATCTGCCTGAGATCAGCTTAGACGAGTGTATCACATTTATCAAGCGGGTTCACTCACGGGTCTGCGTGCTCGTGCTGTTGGATGATGTCGAGAAGGAGCGGATCGAAGCGCTGGGACAGCTGGGGATCAGGTCGAAGCATGTGATGGGACGGGATGAAGATCCGGGTAAGATCAGCGCGTGGATCGATTACACGCTGGGCGAAGAAGGGCTCGGAGAGTAACTGAAGACGAAAATGTTGTCCCTGCTCGAGATGAAGATGGAGTGCCAGCCTCCTGTATCCTGTAATAATCGCGATACCACTCGACGAAGGACCCTAGGCCCTTGCCGATCGAGATACTCAGGCAAAAAACGGTCTGCTCTAGGGCGGACGTGTCGGCGTAGGCGGCCCTCACGTTGTTCCTTCTTGCGTGCAGCCCGTGCGGCTCTGCCGTCCTTCCAGTAATCCTTTCGTGCGACTCGATGACGCGGTTTACGGTCACCGTTTCGTCATTCCCAATATTGTATATAAGATATGGCCTCGACGATTCGCTTGGGTTAGGGCTTTTTAGGGACCGAGCCCCGCAGGGCTCTGGGATGTTGCTAGTCGTCCGAGTAATCCCCTCAACGACGTCATCTATATGTGACGGGCTGCCTTCCCGGGCCTTTATCGTAGTCGTCGATCTTGCGCTCCTCCAGAATCGTCGTTGTAAAAATGCAGAGCGCTTTGTCGAGACGCCCCCGGGGCAAGTAGACGGTGAAGAACCCCAGGCCCGTGGTCGGCAAGCGGACAGACGACTGTAGGTGTGCGCCATCATTTTGTTCGGCTTCTTTGTTGCAGCATAATGCGAGATGATCCGTCGGATGACTCGTGCTGAAGGTCAGGTTTTCTTTCAGCCCGTATAGCGATGACGAAGACGCGTAGACGAGGTGGCGGATGTCGTTGTGTCTCGATGCTTAGAGCACGTTGAGGAGACCGACGACGTTGCTCTGGAGATAGGTGCGGGGTTGTTCGAGACTGAAAGGGATACCCGCCGGTGTAGCTAGGTTGATTATG
This sequence comes from Candidatus Latescibacterota bacterium, assembly GCA_003526745.1. GTDB lineage: Bacteria > Latescibacterota > UBA2968 > UBA2968 > UBA2968 > UBA2968. The sequence continues at coordinate 5,500 of DPVD01000451.1, read as the reverse complement.
TGCGTGAAGTGAAAGTCTTCGAAGAGACGACCGACGGAGTCTTCCTGATCGATGTCGCCTTCGATGAATGTGAAGCCTTCGCGATCCGCAAGAAACGGGCGCGTTTGAAGAGACATCATATATAATCGAAGTCGATTACGGGCGCGCCTTCGGCGAGAAGTTCCGCAGACACAAGTGGCTTCCGATGAAGCCTGTTGCGCCCGTTACGAGGGCCCTTATTCGATCGTACATCACGGTGCGTTCGCTTCACGTTTTATCGTCGATTTGTGTCTGATCTATTCCTTGCATGAACGGAGTAGGCACATTATTATGACAGAGAAACTTGAGGCGTCGGTCGCTCTTTCGGCAGGCCTTAGGATCGCCTACTCCCCCTGTTAAAGGCATCTAGTGAAATCCCCAAAAATAAAAGTCATTCCTACCCCTCGAAAAAGGACCACCTTCGGTCCAAATTCTTCCAAACGCCAACTCAACAGCAGCGATCTCTTAAGTTCCCTCACGTCTTTGCTCGATCGCCTTCGTCCCTGTTCGTGCATCGGAGTTGCGCTTGCACTCAACACACATTTTCCTTACCTACCATACTTCGAAAATCTAATGTCCGATTATCGGGGGGTCGTGTGAATACGGTCACAAAAGCGGATCTTGTTAAGACGATCGCCGCAGAGTTTGGATACTCCAAGACGGAAGCACGCGCATCAGTCGACGCGTTCTTTGAAGCACTGACGGAAGCGATCATCGAGGGGAATCGGATTGAGGCGAGAGGGTTCGGCGCCTTCACTGTGAAGCACTCGAACGCCAAAGCCGGTGCGAGGAATCCGAAGACCGGTGAACGGGTCTACGTGCCCGCTAGACGAAAAGTTGCCTTCAAGCCGGGACGCATCCTGCGAGAGGCTCTCTCAAAGCCGGTCGAGGAATTACCTGTAGAATAAACCCTGGCCGAAAGCAACGGCGCAAGCAACGGAACGAACAACCGCCATCAAGCGCCGGTAAAGCACAATGGGCCAGCCTATACGCAAGATCAGCAAACGGTTTCGAACGTATAGTTTGATCACAGTGCTTGGGCTGGTCGGCTTTGCGCCGGTCGCCAGTGCTGATGTCGCGCCGAATGCCCTGTTCGAGGACCACGCTGTCCTCCAGCAGGGCATTTCTATTCCTGTCTGGGTAACGGCCGATGCGGGTGACGCTATCCCCAGGTCACATTCTATTGCATAACTAAATCGACCCGGTCGAACCGGGGGGGAAGTGTTCAGTCACAGTCTCGTCGAAAAACAGCGGTGGGCAACACACGCTTGAGATCAAAGAACCAGATCCGTCTACGAGAATGTAATGACCGACGAGGTGTGGGCCTGTTCGGGTCAGTTGGACACGGCCTATTGGGTCCGACGATCGAACAAAGCGGACACAGAGATCGGCGGCGCCACGTGGCGGAACATAACGTATCTTCGGCGTTCCACGTTGGGTCACCGATGAGCGGGAGACGAACTTGGATGCGGAAGGAATTTCCGGTTCGCCCGACTCGATAACGGATTTCTCGGCGGTGGCCTACTGCTTCGGGCGCGAGGTCCAGCAGATGATGAGATGCCGGTTGGGCTAAATCACACGTTTTGGATCCCGCCCGGGCGTTTAGGCAATGGATACTCGTCTCCTTGCGTTGCTCGTTGACTGAGGTGACCAGTATTGCTCAGGCTAGGAGGGCGGCCTTTGGCAGTGGATTCCTAAAGCGACTCGGGGATGTGGGGGGTGCCGCTAGCGGCGGAGTGGTCGGCGGCTACGGCGGCGGCGAGTGAAGCGAAGGCGTCGGGGCCGGATACCGGGACGGGGGTGTCGTTGGCTAGGGCCTTGACGAAGGTATCGACGCAGCTTTTGATGCCTTGGACGATTTCGCCGGGCTGTGTGTCGATGGGTTCCCAATCGTCTTGTCCGGTTCGGAAGACCTTGTTGCCGAAGATGGAGCCTTCGGTGCCGAGGATGCGGAGGTGATCGTCGATATACGCACCCCGTGGCCATCGACCCTCGTAAGTAACGGTGACCTGACCGACGACGCTGTTGTCGAACTGGAAGATGGCGGCGGTGGTCTTATCTTTCGGGAAGTCGAGGTCACCCAGCTGGTTGGCGAAGGCGGATACGGATGTGATCGCCCGGTTTGCTAGGTGGCGGACGAGGTCGACTTCGTGGATGCCTGTACCGTTGATCGCACTCCTGCCGGCTTCCGCTGAGGCATACCAAGGGGCACGCACGAACTGTTCCCGTTTGTCTTGGATCGCATCGACTCTAAGGTGGATGAGATCGCCGATCTCGCCCGAATCTACGATCGACTTGATTTTCAGGACGCTCGGGCGGAATCGCCGCTCATGGGCGATCATTAGCTTTCTGTTCGCACCTTTCGAGGCACTTATGATTGCACGGGCGTCGTCTAGGTTGGTCGCGAGGGGCTTTGTCTGAAGGATGTGACATCCGGCCGAGAAGCAGGATTCGGCGTGTGGACGGTGAAGGTGATCTGGTGTGACCAGGCAGACGAGGTCCAGTTGCTCGTCGTTCAGCATTGTATCCAGATCGGCGTAGCCTTGTGCGATGCCGGGATGTTCCTCCCGTATCGAATCCTGCCTGCCCTGATCGGGATCGCAGACAACCATTCTGCTGATCTGAGGGTTCCCGGCCAAGGCTGCTACAAAGTGACGTCCCAGACCCAACCCGACGACTGCGCATTTCATTGATCTGACTCCCTGGAATTTGATCTATCCGACCATCTTGACAGCCGTTCGCAGAGGCATAAGTTTCTAGAAACCTAAGCCGTGCGGCGTGAATCCAATAGTTGTCACGTCTTGATACGGCGTATTCTGCCCGGCCAGCTGCCGGGACCATCGACAGGAGTTCTAGATGCCAGAAGCATTCGAAAAGGTCAAGGGATACCTGCAAGAGCTTGAGCTCCCGATGTCCCAGGAGGACGAGAGCGAAGGGCTCGTTGTAGTGAACGACGAAGAAAGCGGGCTGAATAACCTGATCATCGACTGCGAAGATCCGATTCTGATCCTCGAACAGGCGATCATTCAGGTTCCGTCCGATCCGGGGGACCTCTACAAGAGGCTCCTCGAGATCAATCGGACTATGGTTCACGGGGCTTTTGCGGTGGATGATGAGATGGGGGTCGTGCTGTTCCGGGATACGCTTCGTCTGGATACGCTGGATCGCAGCGAGTTGGAAGGGTCCATCAATGCGCTCGGATTGGCGCTAGCGGAAAATGCGGAGGAACTGTTGGCGTATACGAACAGATAGGGCTAAGCCCGGTGTCATTTGTCAAATCACAAACCAAAGGCTGTGAGTCAAAGGCGGGCTGCCGCCAAGACTGATGGGAGACGATAGATGAGTATTTTTCAACGAATGTTCAGAATGGGTAAGGCGGAAGTCAATTCGGCCCTCGACAA
>DPVD01000451.1:0-1714 GCA_003526745.1 Candidatus Latescibacterota bacterium | reverse complement strand
ATGACGAGCCTCGCTCAGGTGAAAGGTCAGGCGATTCGGCTGAAGAAGCAGTCGGAGGAAAACGAGCACGCCGCGGCGGATTACGAGCGGAAGGCGATGCTTCTGCTCCAGAAGGTTCAGTCAGGAGATCTGGATCCGGCGGCGGCGGATCGTCTCGCGACGGAGGCGCTGTCGAAGAAGGAAGACACTGCGACACGGGCAGCACAGCTTGGTGTCGATGCCCAACAGCAGGAAGCGACGGCAGCGAACCTGCAAAGCCAGGTGGACAAGCTGAAGTCGACGATTGCAAGCTACGAGAACGATCTGATCACGCTGCGTGCTCGGGCCAAGACCGCCGCTGCGACGAAGAAGATCAACAAGCAGCTGGCGAAAGTGGAGTCATCGGGGACGATCGCGATGCTCGAACGGATGAAGGAGCGAGTTGAGGAAGACGAGTCTCTGGCAGAGGCCTACGGCGACCTCGCCGGACAGCCGACGTCGGCAGATGAAGAGATCGACAAGGCGCTGGCTGGTGGCGGGTCGAGTGATGCGAGGCTGGCCGCTCTTAAGGCGAAGATGGGGATTGAAGGATAGAAGAGGTGAGGATATCAGATGTGAAGGTTGAGGAACCAATTTTCTTTTCCACGCATACATATCATCAATAGTCTATGAACTGGAATCCCTTCAAGAAGAAGGAAGAAGAGCCCGGGATCGATCCGCTCAGCGATCTGACGCTGTCGAGGTTGAAGAAGGGTTATTACGTCGATTACGACCTGAAGGCTTGGGAAGTGACGGCGCACAATCGCTACGACTACGACGGCGAGTGGACGGATGAGTGGGAACTGACGTCGTCGAGCGAGGTGCGATATCTGGAGCTTGAGGTAGATGATGCGGAGAGCTGGACGCTGTATCGCAAAGTGGCGGTGACTGACATCGAAGAGGATGTGCGGGTGGAGATCTTGGAGAATGAGGATCCGCCGAGTGTTATTCACTTCGAAGGCAAAGAATATGAAGCGGAGTCGAGCGATGCAGGACATTTCTACAAGGATGGCGGCTCTAACCCAGGCGGATCGGGGCAGGAGTTTATCAACTGGTCGTATGTGGATGAGTCCGAGAAACTGGCACTTCTGATAGAGCAGTGGGGAGAGAACGAGTTTGCGGCTTCGGCGGGAGAAGTGGTTGAGACGTATCAGTTCAACAATATCCTGCCGGGAACGTAGGAGATCGAGATTGGAAAGACGGCGGCCCGTTCACGAAATTTGTGGGTGGGCCGTTTTGTATTGGGGATGTAAGGCAGAAGATCGAGAGTTTGGGGTCCATTCGACGTTGGATCAAAGGCAGTCGCGATTCGAAGAGCCGCTCATACGGCGTCGGTATGATGGACGGAACCCCCGGATGACCTGTATATCCAGACAGAGCGGGCGTTCGTGGCGTTCAACATATTCGTGGGATACGAGCCCGGTCTGCGGGTCGGGATCAACCACTCCAAACACCTGAACGGGACCGCACCGAAGGACTGTATCATTGCGAACAACCTGTTTATTATGGGTGACTCGGACAGGCCGTTCGTTGCGTACGAGGCTTGAACCGTCGAGTTGGTTCAGGGGGACGAACTGGAGAACTGGGTCTGGGAAGGAAACGTCACGGATGGCCCCCTCGGGATGTCGGCGCGAGTGGGCATCACTCACGACGATGTCGGAATGATGGGGCAGGTAAACGGGCTTACCGTGCCGGC
>DPVD01000370.1:0-8711 GCA_003526745.1 Candidatus Latescibacterota bacterium | reverse complement strand
TCTGTGGAGGAACCGAGATGGACGCGCAATTCCATCGATTCGCAAGGGAGGAGCTTGTTCCTGGCATTGACTTCGTGCCCACCTACGGGAATACGCTGATGGGCCTTGCGCACTCAAAGCCCTTCAAACCCGGGGGGGGATACGACATCACGTATTATCCGCCGAACCCACGGGCCGTGATTAGTCTCGTTGATCCAGACGACACTGATACGGTCGTTGGCTACGGTGAGACGGGACGTGTGATGCTGACGACACTGACGAAAGAGTTCTTTGTTCCGCGTTTCCTCGAACGAGACGAAGCAGAGCGTGCGGCGCCGATCGATCTCTACCCGTGGGATGGTGTCGAGAACCTGAGGCTTTTCTCCGAACTTCAGGAATCCGTTGTGGTAGGAGTCTATTGACGATGGTGCATCTTCCAATTCTGCGGGCGGGAAAGCCGTACGAGAGCCTGAATCAGAAAGTGGTCCGGCACATCCAGACGGATGAGCCGATTGTCGCTCTGAGTCAGGCGAATAGGGGACTAATCGCGCGCGACCTCTTGAATGCTCCGGCAAACCGGGAGGTGCTGTCACAGATTCCCGTGGAGTCGCTCATCGAGATGTGTATAAAGGCGGCGGATTACTTTGTCACCGAAACGCTTCCACTCGGTGAGACGACACAGAGCCCGGACCAGTATGTGACGCAGCTCTCCGGGACTTCGGGGATGCCCGAATCGCTGGTCAGGCTGAACATGGAAAAGATTCGGTCGGTGATGGCTGGCGTCAACCGCGTGATCGACGGCCTGACACGAGGTTTGGATCTGTCCGTAATTGACGAGGGGTGGACGGTACAGAGCGACCGGACACTAAGCTACATCTGTCAGACAGATGCGCTTGGCGAAATCCTGCCGAGTAACTCGCCTGGGGTGCATTCCCTGTGGGTGCCTTCGATACCATTGAAAGTACCTCTGGTCCTGAAACCGGGTCGTGAGGAGCCTTGGACACCCTACCGGATTGTACAGGCGTTCCTGGAAGCGGGTGTACCGCCGGAAGCTTTCAGCTACTACCCAACCGACTATGCCGGATCGGCTGAAATTCTTCTGAGGTGCGACCGGTCCATGTTGTTCGGCGGCGGCGCGACGGTTGCCCCCTGGCAGGACGACCCGCGTGTTCAGATTCACGGTCCCGGGCAGAGCAAGATCATCTTCGGATCCGATGCAGCCGATCGATGGGAAGATGCGCTCGATATCATTGTGTCCTCAGTTTCTGCGAATGGCGGACGGTCGTGCATCAATGTATCGAGCGTCTGGACACCGGCACACGCTGACGAGATTGCCCAAGGGCTGGCGGAACGCTTGGCTGAGATCCAGCCTCGCCCCCTGACCGATCCCGAAGCGGGGCTCTGCGCGTTCCTGAACGTGAGGTTTGCCGAGATGATCGATCAGATGATCGACAGTCAACTCAAGCAGGATGGCGCACACGAGGTGACCGCGGGCCATCGTCTCCTTGAGGTCGATGGTCTGACGTATCTGCGTCCGACCGTCGTGCGTGCAGAGGATCCATCACATTCGTTGGCCGACTCGGAATTCTTGTTCCCCTTCGCAAGCGTGGTCGAGGTACCGCAGGAGGAACTGCTGGATTCGATCGGGCCCTCGCTCGTTGTTTCTGCCATCACGGAGGATGAACGGTTCATCAGAAAGCTTCTCGACTCTCCCAAGATCGAGCGGCTGAATATAGGTGCCCTCGGAACCCAGGTCGTATCTTGGGACCAGCCCCACGAGGGCAATCTGTTCGAGCACCTTTACACGCAGCGCGCTCTGCAAAGGGCGAGCTAGTCCCGCCGCTTGGCAGCCTTCAACTTCGATCCCTCCATTTCGGTTTTGTTCGGCCCCGGTCGTCTGGTCGAGCTCGGCGAGCAAACCCGGCAGTTGTCCAGCCGATCCGTTCTGCTGGTGACCGATCCGGGACTGACCCGAACTAATATCGTCGAGCGGGCAAAGTCCTCGTTGATCGACGCGGGATTGGATGTGCGCGTCTTCGACCGGGTGCGCGAGAATCCGACGGCTCGCGATATCGAGAGCGGTCTGGCCGTTGCCCGGTCGGGGAACGAGATCGGGTTGATAGTGGCCGTGGGTGGCGGAAGCACGATGGATTGCGCCAAGGGGATCAACTTCCTGCTGACCAACGGAGGCAGGATCGAAGACTATCACGGGTTTGGGAAGGCGAACCAGGAGATGCTGCCATCGATCGGTGTTCCTACGACGGCAGGAACGGGAAGCGAAGCGCAGTCCTATGCGCTGATCTCGAGCCAGGACGCACACGTGAAGATGGCCTGCGGGGATCGAAAGGCGCGGTTCGTGTCGGTGATCCTAGACCCGGACCTGATCGGGTCTGCTCCCCAGCCCGTCAAAGCCGCAGCGGGATTCGATGCGATGGCTCACGCCGTCGAGAGCTATGTGTGCACGAAGCGTAGCCCCGTGTCCCGGATGTATGCTCGCGAAGCGTTCGGGCGTCTCGATCGAGCCCTCGTTCCTTTCGTGCACGGAGACCCGAATGCCGACCCCGGAGCCGTCCTTCTAGGTGCGCATCTCGCCGGTATGGCGATCGAGGCGTCCATGCTTGGAGCGGCCCACGCGTGCGGGAATCCGTTGACAGCCGAGTATGGAGCCACGCACGGCGTGGCTGTGGGTGTGATGCTGCCAACGGTTGTGGCGCACAACATACATACCCACGGGGACCTGTATAAGGGACTCGCAGAGCACGCCGATCTGGTCGGGCGATTGGTTGAAATTCGTTCGGATCTCGGGCTGCCCGGCCGTCTTTCCGATCTTGGCGTAGGCGCGGAGGCTATACCGGGTTTGGCAAAGGCGGCGTCCGAACAGTGGACGGCGACCTTCAACCCAAGGCCGGTCGACGAACACGAGTGCAGGGACATGTATGAAGCGGCCTTGTAACCTGATGGTTCTGATGACACTGGCAGCTTGGCTGATTGTGACGCCTGTGTCCGGACAGACGTGGCTTAGCTTCCGGGGCAACGCGGACCAGACCGGGGTTGCCGAGGCGACGCTTCCAGTCGATCTCGGAATGCTTTGGACATACGAGGTCGACGAGCCTATCGAGTCTACTGCGGCCGTGGACGAGACGCGTCTCTACTTCGCGACTTTGGATGGCAGTTTTCACGCGCTCGACTGGCGAACTGGCAAACCCGTCTGGTCGAATACCTACGAAACCGAAATCGCCTCTTCACCCACGGTGATCGATTCGATGGTGCTGTTCGGTGACGAGGATGGCAGGTTTCGCGCGTTGCACCGGGATACGGGAAAGGAGATCTGGTCGTTCACGACGGAGGGCGGCATACAATCTTCTGCGAGTACCCACGCAGGCAGAGCCGTGTTTGGTTCGTATGACAATCATCTATATTGTTTGTCGCTGAAGACCGGCTCGCTTGAGTGGAAGACTGAAACGGACGGATACGTGCACGCGACACCCGCGATCCGTGATGGGCGGGCGTTTGTGGCGGGGTGCGACGGAATCGTCCGTGGTGTTGACGTTGTGAGCGGCAAGGAATCTGTTTCGATCGATATTCAAGACTACGTCGGGTCGAGTCCGGCGTTTATCGGTTCGATCGCGTATATGGGGACCTTTGGTAACCAGGTCCTCGCCGTCGACGTCGAAAATGGTGGTGTTTTATGGCAGTATGAGCATTCCGAGCGCCACTTCCCTTTCTATGGTTCACCGGCAGTAACGGCTGATGCACTCTACATCGGAGGCCGAGACAAGATAGTGCACGCTCTCGATCGGAAGACGGGCACGGCAAGGTGGACCTACGCAGCGGGTGCACGAGTCGATTCTTCACCCGTTGTGGTTGGGAACCGCGTATTCTTCGGAACACAAGATGGGAATCTGGTAGCACTCAATCGTGAGTCCGGCGAGATGACCTGGATGTTTGAGGTAGGTGGGTCTTTCACGGCCTCTCCCAGCGTAGCACACGGACGGCTGTTCATTGGGAGTGATGACGGCATTTTCTACTGTTTTGGGAAGCAAGATTGATGGCAACAGACATCACGATACCAGAACCGGCGACGACGGCTGCAGACTGGAAGACGACGGAGGTTGGCAGCGTTTTCGTCTCGAACTATCCGCCGTATTCGTTTTGGGAGGACGAGTCTACCGGCGCGGTCACGGAAATACTCGACAAGGCTGGTGCTCAGGATACCCCAATGGGTTTGTATCTCCATATCCCGTTTTGTAGGAAGCGTTGCAAGTTTTGCTACTTCCGCGTCTACACCGACAAGAACGCGCGCCAAATCGATACCTATCTGGAAGCGCTCGCGCGTGAGGTCGAGTTGTATGCGGAGACCGCGCGAACGCAGGGGCGTGTCCTCGATTTTGTCTACTTTGGCGGTGGGACACCCTCTTACATCAGCGTGAAGCACCTGGAGGCGCTGGTTGACCGTGTGAAGGCCGCGATGCCTTGGGATTCTGCGAGAGAGGTGGCTTTCGAATGCGAGCCAGGGACGCTGAGTCAGCCGAAACTCGAGGCGATCAAGGGTATCGGTGTGAATCGGCTGAGTCTAGGTGTCGAGAACATGAACGACGAGATCCTTCGAGAGAATGGCCGCGCTCACGTAACAGAGGAGGTCTACCGGACTCATCCGTGGATCCAAGAGCAGGCGTTCGATCAGGTGAACGTCGACCTGATTTCGGGCATGGTCGGAGAGACTTGGACGACCTGGCAGGAGACCGTAGAGAAGACTATCGACCTTGATACAGATAGCGTCACGATCTATCAAATGGAGCTGCCGTTCAACACGGTTTACTCCAAGACGATCCGTGAGGATGAGGATGTGCCGGTCGTCGCCAACTGGGAGACTAAGCGCGCATGGCACAATTTTGCGATCGAAGCGTTTGTGGCTGCCGGATACGAGGTCGCAAGCGCCTACACACTAGTGAAGAAGGATCGAAATACGAGTTTCGTGTATCGCGATGCGCTCTGGAACAGTGCCGACATGATCGGCACGGGCGTGGCATCCTTCTCGCAGGTCGGCGGAATTCATTTCCAGAACAATGCACACTGGGATGGGTATCTCCAGGATCTGGAAGAGGGCCGTCTGCCGTTGAATCGTGCGTTCAGACCGACTGACGAGGAGCGCCTCGTGCGGGAGGTGGTGCTTCAGCTCAAGCTCGGCCACATCCACCCTGACTATTTCGCGCAGAAGTTTGGCGTCGACATCCTCGAAAGCTTTGCGCCGCAGTTCAGACGTCTAAACGACGAGGGGATGTTGTCCGTCGAGGATAGTGTTGTCCGTCTGTCACGCCCTGGTATGCTTAGGGTGGACCAGATTCTACCCGTCTTCTACGATCCCAAATACCAGAACGCTCGATATACTTGATGCTCTGCAAGGATCTTGAATCGTTCGCAAGTGGTGATAACGGGTGCCCCTAGCTTCCCATCAATTTGGCGATGAGGCGTATCTAGATTCCGATGCGATCGTCCAGAGGCAGTTCAGCAGGCTAAAACCTGCAATCGATCTCCTTCTCGAGAAGAACGTCTTCTACGGCGAGAAGCTCAGAGACGCCGGTATCTATTCTGCGGAGGAGGTCACACCGGAAAGATTTGCGTCGATTCCGTTTACAACGAAAGTCGAGCTGTCGGAGGATCAGAGCAGCTATCCGCCATACGGCCGGAATCTGACCTACCCCGTTTCGTCCTACACGCGGTTGCATCAGACGTCAGGCACGACGGGGCAACCTCTCCGGTGGATGGATGACCAAGCGGGCTGGGAGTGGTTCGGGAAGGGGTGGCTGTCCGTATTCGATGGGGCCGGGATCGGCCCGAAGGATAGAGTGTTTTTCGCATTCTCCTTCGGCCCATTTATCGGTTTTTGGAGTGCCTTCGAAGGGTGTCGTCAGCTCGGTGCGCTGGCCTTACCTGGCGGGGCCATGGACTCGCACCGCCGGCTTCTCTCGATGATCGAGAACGAGGCGACAGTGCTGTGCTCGACTCCTACATACGCACTGAGGCTCGCTGAAGTAGCAGCAGAGGAAGGAATCGACCTCGAAGGCTCGTCCGTGCGAGTCTCGATACACGCAGGGGAGCCGGGCGCTGGTCTGCCGAACACACGCCGGTTGATCGAAGAGGCTTGGGGAGCGAAGGCTTTTGATCACGCTGGAGCGACAGAGGTTGGTCCTTGGGGATACGAGTGCTCGGTTCAGGCGGGGCTCCATCTCAATGAAGAGGAGTTTATCTTCGAGGTGATTGACCCGGATACAGGGGAGGCGGCGACCGCAGGAGAGCTCGTTGTTACCAACCTAGGACGAGTAGGATCACCGGTGATCCGATATCGAACTGGAGACCACGTCAGGTTGTCTGTCACTGATTGTCCGTGTGGTCGGACACACCAGCGTCTGGACGGCGGGGTCGGCGGCCGGATCGACGATGCTCTGATTGTCAGAGGGGTCAATATCTACCCGAGTGCGATCGAGAATGTCATCCGGGAGTTTCCGGAAGTAGCTGAATTTGCTGCGGATGTGCGCCGAAAGGGTGTGATGGACGACCTTCAGCTACGACTTGAGGTTACGCAAGGAGACGGTCAGGCTGTCGCGAGAGCGGTGGAACAGGCGATCAGAGATCGTCTTGGCCTGCGGGTCGAGATTACGGTGGTGGCACACGAGGCGCTTCCGAGGTTCGAGCTCAAAGCAAAGCGGTTCTGTGATCATCGCGTGAAGGAAGGGTCGTGAGGTGACGGAAGGAATGCATACGGATGTGGTGGTGATTGGCGGCGGCCCGGGTGGTGCGACGGCGGCAGCCCTGATCGCGGCCGGCGGCCGGTCGGTCAAGTTGTTTGAACGGTCGAAGGAGCCGGCGTTCAAAGTGGGTGAGTCCCTGATGCCGGGCACATACTGGACTTTCGAGCGTCTTGGCGTGCTCGATAAGCTGGCGAAGTCTGCTTTCCCCAGGAAATACAGCGTTCAGTTCTTCGGTGCCTCTGGTAGAGGATCAGCACCTTTCTACTTCAACCAAGCGAATCCGCACGAGAGCGCCGTGACTTGGCAGGTTCTGCGCAGCGAATTCGATCAAATGCTCCAAGACAACGCGACTGAGAAGGGTGCGGAAGTGATCCGGGGTGCCAGCGTGGTCGAAGTCTTGTTCGAGGGGGATCGCGCGATCGGTGTGAAGGTCCGGATGCCCGACGGCAGTGTGGAGACCGTATCTTGCAAGGTCGTGGTAGATGCGAGCGGACAGAGCGCGTTCATCGCGCGTCACCTTAAGATCGCGAACAACGAACCCAAGCTGAAGAAGGCGTCGGTTTTCACGCACTTCGCGAACGGTCAACGTGACGAAGGGATTGACGAGGGGGCCACATTGATCCTTCAGACCAGCGATAAGAACGCATGGTTCTGGTATATCCCGCTGCCGGATAACCGGGTGAGTGTCGGAGTGGTCGGAGATATCGATTGCCTGTTCGAAAACCGAAGTCTCGACACACAGGGGATCTTTGATCGCGAACTAGAGAAGTGCGAGACTTTGCAGGACCGTCTAAAGAATGCCGAGCAGGTCCTGCCGATGCAGACGACCAAGGACTTCTCATACCGTGCGAGTCAGGTCGCAGGAGATGGGTGGGTTCTTGTCGGAGATGCTTACGGATTCCTGGATCCGGTCTATTCGTCTGGTATTTTTCTCGCACTCAAGTCGGGTGAAATGGCAGCAGACGCGGTGCTCGATGGGTTCGGGGCCGATGACCTGTCGGGAGAGCGACTGGGGCGGTTCCTAGAGGAATTCGTGGGAGGTATGGAGTCGATCAGGAAGCTCATTTACGCGTTCTACGACAAGGACTTCAGCTTCGGCAAGTTCCTGATGCAGAACCCCGAATGTCAGCAGGGGATCGTGGATATCCTGAGTGGCGATGTGTATACTAAGGATGTGACTCCGATCTTCGAGCCGATGGGCGAGATGTGTGAGCTTCCGACGAAGAACTTCTGACATCTGATCGAATCTTGAACACCGCACGGAGTCTAGGGCCGCCCTCGACTCCGTGTTTTTTTTTTTTTTTGAATAGTCTGATGTTCTGGCTTGCTGCTGCAGTCCTAGTCACGGCCTCGGTTCATGCCGAATGGCCTGAGTGGCGGGGACCGATTTGGGACGGAATCGCACGTGGATTTGAACTGCCGAAAGGGGGGGGGGATCTCTGACCCTGGCTTGGAAGAAGGAGGTCGGCTACGGGTATGCGTCATCGGTAATGTCTGGCGGTGCCGTCTAAACGTAAACGAGACAGATATCGACCGCGTTCTCGGGGAAAGCACGTGAGTTTTCGACTCGCATACATCGCTGCTGGCGCGGCCGGAATGTACTGCGGCAGCTGCATCCACGACAATACGCTCGCACGAGCCCTAATTCGCCGCGGGATCGATGTCGCGCTGGTCCCGACGTATACGCCGATCCGGACGGATGAGGAGGATGTCAGCGAGGACCGCGTTTTCTTTGGTGGGATCAACGTCTACCTGCAGCACAAGTCGGCTCTTTTTCGACACACGCCGTGGTTGTTCGACCGTCTGCTTGACCGTCCGGGGCTTCTGAACCGGCTTGGCAAGCTCTCCTCGTCGACGAGCCCAGAAGATCTCGGTGGTCTGACCGTGTCAATGCTTGAGGGGAAGGCGGGCCCTCAAGCAAAAGAGCTCGACAAGCTGATTCATTGGCTTCGGGAGTTCCGTCCGGATATTGTTCAGCTGACG
>DPVD01000051.1:1146-16339 GCA_003526745.1 Candidatus Latescibacterota bacterium | reverse complement strand
TGTCCAGCTTCGTGTCCTCACCGTTGAGCTTGCAGAAGCCGGGCCTGATCGTGCCGCCGTATATCATTAGCGACGGTCGGTTCAGCCGGCCCATGGCCATCACACACCCGGGCATGTTCTTGTCGCACCCAGGGAGTGTGATCAGGGCGTCATACCACTGCGCGCCGCAGATGGTCTCGATCGAGTCGGCAATCAGGTCGCGGCTTTGGAGGCTGTAGGACATGCCGTCCGTCCCCATCGAGATCCCGTCCGAGACACCGATCGTGTTGAAACGCATGCTGACGAGCCCGGAGTCCCTGATCCCTTTGCTGACCTCGGCTGCGAGGTCATTGAGGTGCATGTTGCAAGAGTTGCCCTCGTACCACATCGACCCGATCCCGACCTGGGCTTTGGACATGTCTTCACGGGTCAGGCCTGTCGCGTAGAGCATGGCCTGAGAGGCGCCCTGCGACTTCTTCTGAGTGATCTGTGCACTATACTTGTTCAGTGACATAAAACCTCAAGTCAAAGGCGTAAAACACGAAGACTCGAGGGCACGAGAAGACCTTGAGTCGACGGCAAATAGGCTGCAGGAGGATGACATAGCAGCAGGGAACTAAGTTACACATGACAATCAACCCGAGCAAATCCAGAGCCTTTCGTCAAGTGGATCACGGTGCTTCCTGACTACCTGAAACACGGTCTCGAAGTAGTGTTCGTGGGGCTGAATCCGAGTCTGAAGTCGGCGGAAACAGGACACTACTACGCGGGTCCGGGGAACCAGTTCTGGCCGTTCCTGTCAGAGGCAGGATTCACGAATCGACAGCTCCGTCCTGATGAGGATCACGAGGTGCTGCGATTCGGGGTTGGTCTGACCGACTTCGTGAAACGCGCCACCCGAGGTGTCAACGATTTAAAGCGGTCCGAGTTCGAGGTCGACTTGGTTCGCGCCAAGATTACAAAGGTGAGACCGCGCTTTGTTTGCTTCAACGGCAAATCTGGCTTTCAGGCCACCGTCGGTCCCTGCGACTATGGCCTCCAAGCTCAAGAGTGGTCTACCACGCGTCTCTACGTCGCTCCATCCACGAGCGGCGCACTTCCCATGACACGCACCGATAAACTCGCCCACTTTCATGCCCTGAAAGAGCTGGTAGATGCTTCTGCTTCAGACTCTTTCCGGAGGTGATTTGGGTTCATCCCGGCACAACTCACTACTGACCACTCACCGCCCCACTTCTATTGCCATTCCCTTGACCCACCCATATATTTGGGTCTCTCTCAACTGGTTCTGAAACAAGGAGTTCGGAAGGTTTTGGCTATCGAAAAGGCGGATCAATCCAGCGAACCCGCCCCCGGATTCCGGTTTGAACTGATTGCCGAGGATTCGGAGAGCGGCGCCAGGGCAGGGGTCCTTTACACGCCGCACGGCGCAGTGGAGACCCCGGTTTTCATGCCCGTCGGTACTCAGGCGACGGTCAAGACCCTTAGCCAAGAGGATCTTGAGTCGCTGGAAGCGCGGATCATCCTGGCAAACACATACCATCTGTATTTGCGGCCGGGTGCAGAGTTTGTCGCAGAGTCGGGAGGGCTCCACTCGTTTATGGGATGGGATCGTGCGATCCTCACGGATAGTGGCGGATTCCAGGTCCGCAGCCTTGCCGATCTGAATAAAATTTCTGAAGAGGGTGTCCTCTTCCAGTCACACATCGACGGGTCGAAGCATCTGTTTACGCCCGAAAACGCGATCCGGACGCAGCATCAGCTCGGACCTGATGTGATGATGATTTTCGACGAGTGTAACGAGTATCCGTGCACGGAAGCCTACGCACGGGAGTCGGGTGAGCGAACGCTTCGGTGGGCCGATCAGGCGATGGTTGCGCATGAGTCCTACGGACGCAAGAGTGCGGCCGGGACCGAGCAGGCGCTTTTCGGGATTGTTCAGGGAAGCATTTATCCTGAGCTTCGAAAGCGGTTCGCCGATGCGACGGTTGCGATGGACTTTGCCGGGTATGCCGTCGGCGGGACGTGCATGGGTGAGGACAAGACGGATACTTGGATCGCGATCGAATCCGTGGTGGAGCGACTGCCGACTGCCAAGCCTCGCTATATGATGGGTAGCGGTCCACCCCAAGACCTAGTAGATGGTGTGTCTCGCGGGATCGACATGTTTGATTGCGTGGTCCCGACGCGGAACGCTAGGAATGGGACAGTGTTCACACCGGAAGGGCGGATCACGATCCGGAACGCAAAGTACAAAGCGGATCTTGCGCGACTGTCATCGGATTGCGATTTGATCAGCCGATACAGCCGGGCCTACGTTCGCCACCTGTTCCAGGCGAGTGAAACGCTCGGGCTGAGAATCGCGTCCATCTGCAGCATCGATTATTTCCTGAACTTGATGCGCCAGATGCGTCAGGCCATTATCGCCGGTCAGTTTGCAGACTGGCGGGCCGAGTTCAACGCGGGTCCCTACGGCCGCGCTGCACTAGGCACTTAGCGCCGGCGATTCTAGTACGAACGATAACGCTGTGACTTGACGCAGCGCACACCGCGCTCCGACCGTCACTCTCAGAAAGGGGTAGGCCCGTGTTGTTCTTCTTCATCAGCAATGCACATGCTCTCGGCGCACCACAGCAGGGCGGCGAAGGTGGCAATGCGTACATGCAAATGCTGCCGTTCATCCTGATGTTCGTGATCATGTATTTCCTATTGATCCGGCCTCAGTACAAAAAACAGAAGGAACAGCAGTCGATGATCGACGCACTCAAGAAGGGTGATCGGGTCGTCACGAACGGCGGGATGCACGGTTCGATCGTGGGTGTAAAGGAGAAGGAAGGCATCATCGTTCTGCAGGTGGCGAAGGACGTGAAGATCGAAATCTCTCGTGGTGCTGTCTCGAAGGTGGTCGAGAAGAAAGACAGCTAGGGCCGAACGAAGCCACATGGCCATGCGAATCGTATACATGGGGACGCCTGACTTTGCCGTCCCGGCTCTTGAACGATTACACGCGTCAGACCACGAGATCGTCTCTGTTGTTACGCGACCGGATTCTAAGCGCGGACGAGGTCGAGGCCTGTCCGCCTCGGAGATCAAGGTTGCAGCCGAGTCGCTGGGGCTTCCCGTTCTGCAGCCTGAATCGCTCAAGGATCCGACTCTACACGAAGAGCTCAGAGACCTTGAGCCGGATCTGTTCGTGGTGGTCGCTTTTCTGATCCTGCCCAGATCTGTCTTGAAGATTCCGAAACATGGGTCCCTCAACCTTCATCCGTCTCTTCTGCCGCGATACAGGGGAGCAGCCCCGATCCAGTGGGCGGTGATCAATGGAGAGTCTGAAACGGGAATCTCCACATTCCTGCTCAACCCGAGAATCGACGCAGGGGATATCCTGATTCAGCGACCGGTGTCGATCAGTTCAGAGGAGACGGCGGGTGCGTTATACGAGCGGTTGAGGGTCAAGGGTGCTGATGTGGTCCTCGAGACCGTAGATGGTTTCGAGGCAGGGACATTGAACCCGACTCAACAGGACGACGCACGAGCGACACCCGCGCCGAAGCTGACGAAGGAGACCGGTCGGATCGACTGGACCAAGAAGGCTGAAACGATCCGAAATTTGGTTCGAGGAACCAACCCATTCCCGGGCGCGTTCACAGAATGGAAAAACGGGATCCTGAAGGTACACCGGGTGAGTCGAGTCGAGGGCGCCGGTCGCCCGGGGTCGGTTCTGTCTTCAGACACGAAGACGGGTCTGGTCATCGCGACAGGAGAGGGGGCTTTGCGCTTAAACCACGTTCAGGCACAAGGGAAGAAATCTCTGGATGACGATATCTTTCTGCTCGGGACACCCGTGGACGTCGGGGAGCAGTTTGGTTAGGATATTCGGGTAAGTCAACGCTTTGCGGGCCGGATGACCGGCTTGTTTGCAAGAGGTATATTCCAAGCTGGGGAAGGAGGCTACGAGCCATGTTTCCATTCTTCTTTTTTGATCCCACTATGGTGCTCCTTATTCCGGGCGTAATTCTCGCAGCCTGGGCACAGTTCAAGGTGAAGAGCACCTTCAGTAAGTTCGGCGAGTATGACGCTCGGGTTGGCCTGACCGCGGCCCAGGTTGCCCAAGATATTGTCAACAAGGGCGGCCTGTCGGACGGCGTTACGCGAAACCTGCAGAACCGAAAAGGTCTCCAGGTGCAGATCGGCCACGTGTCCGGAAACATGACCGACAACTACGATCCGCGGGATCAGACGCTGAACCTTTCAGACACAGTATACGGATCCAGGTCTCTAGCCGCGATCGGTGTGGCTGCACACGAAGCTGGGCACGCCTTCCAGCACGCGCAGGGCTACGGTCCTCTGTCGTTGCGGTCGAGTATGGTGCCCGTTGCGAATTTCGGTTCGACGCTGGGGTTTCCACTAGTGATCGCAGGCTTCTTTTTGGGAACACCGATGCTGGCCGAAATCGGCGTGTTGCTGTTCTCATTTGCCGTTCTGTTTGGTCTCGTTACTTTGCCCGTCGAGTTCAACGCTAGCACCAGAGCGATTGCCATCCTGCGCGACGGCGGATACTTGACGGAAGAAGAGATTCCTGCTGTCCGGAAGGTGTTGAATGCCGCAGCTTGGACGTATGTCGCGTCGGCGCTGGTCGCAGTGCTTTCTCTGATCCGCCTGTTGGTCATCTCAGGTTTGTTGGGTGGGCGGGATGAGTAGCGCTATACGCACCGCACGGAGCGCGTAGCAACTACTTGCGCTGATTACTGTGCTTTAAGGGAGGTGATATGGTAGATGTCGTAACGTTCGGTGAAGCGATGATTCGTTTGTCTTCGCCGGAATACCGGAGACTTGAGAACGCGACCAAGTTGGATGTCGAGATCGGCGGAGGCGAATACAACGTCGCCGTCGGGTGCGCACACCTCGGCCTGTCGGCCGCTTGGGTTTCGCGGCTCGTGGACAACTGGACCGGGTGGATCATCCGGAACAAGGGACGCGAACACGGTGTCGATTTGTCGAACATTGTCTGGGTCCCGTTCGATGGCGTGGGGCTTGAGCGGAACGGGTTCTATCACATGGAAGTCGGCGTTGGCCCGCGTGCGAGCGCGGTGACTTACGATCGTGGACACTCGGCAATCTCGAAGATCGAACCCGGTATGGTCGACTGGAAGTCAGTCTTCGAGGGCACGAAGTGGTTTCACGTCAGTGGGATCACGCCAGCTCTCTCGGAGTCGGCAGCAGCCACGACGGTGGAAGCTCTCGAAGCGGCGGATGCCGCCGGCGTACGAACGAGTTTCGACCTCAACTTCCGCTCGAAACTGTGGACGTCCGAGCAGGCTCAGGAGACGATTGCGAAGTGCGTTCCTCACGTCCGTGTGTTGATCGGCAACGAAGAAGACTTCGAGAAAACGATGGGTCTGAGGGCCGAGGGTACGAGCGACGATTACGACAAGCTCGACCCGGAAAGCTACAAGTCTGTCGCCACGGCTGCCGTGAAAGCTTACCCGAATGTGGAGTATGTCGGCACCACGCTGCGCGTCGCTAAGACCGGCCTGCTGAATGACTGGCGAACACTTTTGTATGACGGCAATGATTTCTACCTGTCCCGGATTTACGAGAATCTGGAACTGGTGGATCGCGTCGGTGGTGGCGACAACTTCTCCGCAGGCCTGATCAGCAGCCTCCTCGAGGGCAAGGCCCCGCAGGAAGCGATCGATTTCGCTGGCGCCTACTCTGCCCTTGCACACACGTTCCCAGGTGATGTGAACTGGGCGACGCGTGCGGAAGCCGAGTCTGCGATGAAAGGTGAGGCCGCGAGAATCAAAAGGTAGGGCTGGCCGGAATCGCAGAGGACACGGAGGAGATAGCGGATCCGAATGGGGCGTCCGAGAGCAGCTTTGGGCGACAGCCCTAATTTGTGGTAGACGGGGGGCGTGAGGGCGTCGGAGAATGTTTGGCCGTCTGCTCGCGGATTGCCCTCAGTGTCAATTGGGATACTCGAACACAAGCGCCTGGGGAGCCTACCCGGGCGTTCTTTTTGAAGGGAATGGATATGGCTGGGGTCGTAGACCAAATCAAAGATTGCGGTGTCGTCGCTGTGATCCGCGCGGATTCGCCCAATGAGCTGATGGATGTGTCGAAAGCGCTTCGTGAGGGCGGCGTGGTGGCCATCGAAATCACAATGACGGTTCCAGGTGCTCTCAAAGTGATCGAAGAAGCGTCTGCAAAGATGACCGACACGATCATCGGTGTCGGATCGGTGTTGGATCCTGAGACGGCGAGAGCCGCAATTCTCGCAGGAGCGGAATACATCGTATGTCCGGTCCTCAACACCGACGTGATTGAGATGGCCAAGCGCTATAGCAAGGCGGTTATGCCTGCAGGGTTCACTCCGACAGAAATCCTGACCGCCTGGCAGGCAGGTGCGGATGTGGTGAAGGTCTTCCCGGCTTCGGTTGGCGGGCCGTCCTACTTCAAGGATATCAAGGGACCCCTGCCTCAGGTAGAGCTCATGCCGACCGGCGGTGTCGATATCAACACGACCACCGAGTTCATCAAGAACGGTGCGTGCGCAGTCGGCGCTGGCAGTGCGATGGTGAACAAGCAGGCCGTGGCCGACAAGAACTGGGCCGAGCTTACCAAGACAGCCAAAGCCTTCGTCGACGCCGTCGCGTTAGCAAGAGGATAGGATGAGCGTGGAGGCGAATGCTTGAAGTCAGGCCTTTCTTCGCCTGCTTCCTTCCGCTCCTGATCGAGGTTCATTGCAATTGTCCAATCTAACGATAGGCGTCGATCTCGGGGGCACAAACACACGCGCTGGTCTCCTCAACGAGAATGGAGAGATCCTGGGACGCGGAAGGAGAACTACGCCCTTATCCGAAGGTTCAGATGCCGTAGTGAAGGGGATCGCGGACTGCGTGCGGGATGCTGCGAAGGATGCGTGTGTTTCGCTCGAGGATCTTGACGGTGTAGGAGTCGGCGCACCCGGCCCGCTTGATCCGTATGAAGGGGTGATCATTTCGCCCGAAAACCTTCAGTGTATGCACGGTGTGCAGTTGAAGGACAAACTCGAGGTGGAGCTGAATGTCCGAGTCCGTGTCGACAACGATGCCAACATGGCCGCATACGGTGAGCAGTGGCTCGGCGCGGGACGTGGCGTCGACCACTTCCTGTGTGTGACGCTTGGTACGGGTGTAGGAGGCGGCTGGGTAAGCGAAGGTCGGTTGATGCATGGGTTCAACGGGAACGCCGCTGAAGTCGGGCACATTACCGTCGATCACAACGGATCGCGATGTCCCTGCGGGAACTATGGGTGCCTTGAGAGATACGCTTCGGCCACCGCGATGGTCACTTGGACGAGGACTCGTCTGGCAGAGGAGCAGATCGAAACGATACTGAGAGATCAGGATCTCACGACCAAAGCGATCTTCGATGCCGCCGAAGCTGGCGACGCTTTTGCACTCGAGATGTTCGAGGCCACTGGGACCTATCTCGGAATCGGTCTGGTGTCTCTCGTGAACGTGACAAATGTCGAGATGATCGCGCTCGCAGGAGGTCTCGCTGCTGCAGGGGACCTGATCTTTGAACCCGCCAGGCGCGTGTTTATGAATCGTGGAACCGTAGGTGTAAAAGAACACGTCCGTATCGTAGAGGCGAGTCTTGGCGACGACGCCGGCATCTTTGGGGCGGCAAGACTCGCCCGCGAGTGAACCGAAAGGAGCGCGATCTGAAGCGCCTGCTGCTGACTCTCTTTTTAATCCTTTTGGCGACCCCGGCTCTCTGTCAGGAGAGGGATTCGACTGTCGTCGCGTCACCTGATAAGGAAGCGAAGTCCCCGACGAAGGCGATGATCCGGTCGGCTCTGATCCCAGGTGGGGGACAGTTCTACAATGAGAAGCCAGTTAAGGGTATCTTGGTGGCTGCGGCCGAGATCGGATCTGTCGCAGCCTTCTTTGTACGCAGAAATCAGATCAACGACGAAATTATTCTCCCCGGTCAGGCTCCCAAGCGAAACTTCTTTCTGTTCTCGACGATCGGTGTCGTCTTCTTTAGCGTCGTCGACGCCTTTGTCGATGCCCATCTTGACAGCTTCGACTGGGGACAGCTCTCGGTGAACGGTAAAACAAGAACGCTGGCTCTGCGAATCCAACGCCGTTTCTAATACGACGTACGCGTCCACTATGAGGATCACAGACATCAAAGCGACACACTCGATAATGGGTTCTGCCAACCAAAACTGCACGAACGAGTATCAATAGTGAGGCTGCAATCGGCGAGGAGGCGTCGACTCGACGGTGACCTTCTCGCTGGAGGTAGGATGTGTGAACTTGAGAAGCCGAGCATGAAGAAAGTATCCCGTGTCCCCGGGAAGCGGTGGACGCGTTCCGTCGACGAGTGGCTTCGGGCCCCCTCCAACTGCATACAGCGGATCACCAACAAGCGGATGCCCGGCCGCGGCCGTGTGTATACGAATCTGATGGGACCGCCCCGTTATGAGCCGTACATCGATTAATGTCTCGTCCTCGTCTAGATCGGCAGACAGAACTGTGCACTCGCTTGTGGACGGCTTGCCGTCTTCTGCCACCGCAAAAAGTTCACCAGTCGGCGGATATGGGACCGGTCCGATTGGATCGTCTACTGTGAATGTCTCCGGCAACCCAGTGCCCTGAACTAGTGCACGATAGATCTTGGTTATTGACCTCTGCTGAAACGCCTCGCTCAACGACCTCAGCGCCGGTTCATTTCTTGCGAACAGTACGATTCCCGATGTCCCTCGACCCAGTCTGTGTAAGGGTGAAGGTGGCACCCGTCCACCGAACCGCTCCCTTACTGCGGACAACAGTGTATTCTCCAAGTGATGCCCACCCGGCAAGACCGGCAATCCACTTGGCTTGTCGACCGCGATGATTTGCTCATCCTCATACAGGACGTCGAAAGTTCGTGGCGCATCTGGTTCCTTCCACGCCTCCCGCTCATACGTCAGTCGCTGTCCTCTCACAAGCTTCTCGTCTATCGTCACACGCTCTCCATCCACCAACACCCGACCCGCTTCGATTCGTCCTCGCCATTCCCCCTCCGACGAATGCGTATACCGACTCGTGTAGAACGCGAGCAACGTCTCTCCCTCCCCGTCCGTATCAACGGTGTCGATGTATCTGTAACCCTGGTTCAAGTGTCGCCTTTGCGTGGACAGTCAGTCTCGCGAGTGTCGCCATATCCGCGACAGTTCTGCGCAAGGTAATTCATCGATATTCATAATGACGCCCTCTGTAACGACCTGTGCAAGAATAAGTTGAGGCGTCAACCGCGCCTGGTATTCGGATTGAGCACAGGCTTGCCATTGGTTTGGCGTAAGCCCCGAAAGGGGCGTCTTTGAGAGTAGTTAGGTGCGGCAGCTCCTGGAAAACAACATTATTTGAAATTGTGAGCCCCACGGAGTGATCGACCATGCCACAAACCCATTACTGCTTCCATCACCACGTCGTGTTTACCACTAAGCGTCGTTTCTCCATGATCTCAGATATCATTCGGCCGCACCTCCACGCCTACCTCGGCGGGCTCTTCTGCCAACGCGACTGCTCGCTCTCGCGATCGGTAGCAGAGCGGACCACGACCACACGTACGCTCTCCTCTCTTTGTCGCTTTGAATCGCCTTGTCCGACCTGCTGAGTGATCTAAAGGCCGCGTCGAATTCGAGTATGGCATTTTGTATCACACGGTCCTAGGGTTTACGCACAGGGTCTCGGTCAGCGTTTCAAGGTGACTGTCTTGACAGCCCATGAGCAGACATCTATTTTCGATCCCTAGGCTAGGGAACTCTTGTCAGGCAAAGGATTGTGGGAGAACGGCTTCGAACCATAGGCAGGGAAGCCCTGCTGTTTATCGCGTGCGCGGTCTTCACCGGCACGGTTGGGCTGCTTATTGCAGATACGGTCATTCTGCCGAACTACATCCGGAAGGGTGAGCAAATCGAGGTTCCGGAGATCGTCGATCTGACGCCCGATCAGGCCCGACGTGGGCTCGCAAAGCGTGGGCTTCGCCTGCGGCTCCAGAACCCGCGGTGGGATACCCGGATCGTGAAGGGCAACATCGTGGTGCAGAGCCCGGCCGCGGGTTCGAAGGTGAAATCAGGTCGAACGATCTATGCCTTTCCCAGCAAGGGGCGTCGGAGCTTCAAGGTGCCGGAGGTAGTCGGCAGAAAGCTCAGGCAGGCGCATCTCTATATCCAGCAAGCAGGACTTGCTGTTGGCGAAGTGATCGAAGAGCCCTCGGACCGGGTAGAAGAGGGTGCCGTCACGCGACAGGAGCCTGGAGCCGGCCACGATGTTGCCGCATTGACCTTGGTTACGCTCTTCGTCAGCGATGGTCCGCCGGGCGAAGTCATCACGATGATTGACCTTCTGGCAGAACCGGTCGCGAGTGCGAGGAAGCGGATCGCTGCATCAGGGCTACGGGTCGGCAAGATCAGGTATCAATTCACGACCGCCTACGAACCCGGTGTTGTGATCCATCACGTGCCGGAAGCGGGAGAAGAAGTCAGGCAGGGATCCCGCATCTCGCTGATCATCTCGAAACTCTAGGAGCTCTCGTGTCGATCAAGATCGCCCCCTCGTTTCTCGCCGCAGATTTTAGCAACCTAGAACGGGACATCCGTGCCGTCGAAGAAGCAGGTGTCGAGTATATCCACCTCGACGTGATGGACGGCCATTTCGTCCCGAACATTTCGTTTGGCGCGATCGTAGTGGAGGCGATCCGCAAGCACACCGATCTGTTCCTCGATGTCCATCTGATGATCACCGACCCTGGAGCCTACATCCAGCCCTTCGCCGACAGTGGCGCGGATCTTTTCAACTTTCACCAAGAAGTCGAGGGTGATCTGCGCGAACTGATCGGCAAGGTTCGAGATGCGGGAATGATGACAGGGTTGACGATGAAACCAGCGACACCCGCAGAAAGCCTGTTTCCATACCTCGATGACCTGGATCTGGCGCTTGTCATGAGTGTCGAACCCGGCTTCGGGGGACAGTCGTTCATGCCGGATATGCTCCCCAAGGCGACTGAACTGGAAGCGGAGATCTTGAGAATTGGAGCTTCTACCGAGATCGAGATCGATGGTGGAATCGGTCCTCAGAATGCCGCCGACGCTGTGCGCGCCGGAGTTCGGGTTCTCGTTGCCGGATCGTCGACTTTCAAGGGTGACGATGTTGCGGTCAACGTGAACGCTATTCGAGAAGCCGGGCTCTCAGGCCTGCCTTGATTTAGTTGCTGTAAAATCAGCAGATACGGTTCTCTTTGACGGCGATCCTCCGCTTAATAAATGTTGATCCCATACAGGCTTTCTTATATCTTCAACGGTCTGTACTGTGCCTGATCCGTGAGGGATTCCCGTGTTCGATCAGCTGACCGAAAAGCTCGAAGGCGTTTTCAAGAAGCTTCGAGGCCAGGGTAAGCTGACGGAGGCCAACATCGAGGAGGCGATGCGCGAGGTTCGTCGCGTACTTCTCGAGGCTGACGTCAATTACAAGGTCGCTAAATCGTTCGTTAGAAGGATAAAGGATCGTGCTGTAGGGCAGGAGGTGCTGAAGAGCATCGCGCCCGGACAGCAGGTGATCAAGGTCGTTCACGACGAGTTGATCCAGTTGCTCGGCGGTGACCACGTCCCACTAGCAAGTGTTGACAAGCCGCCGCTCGTGGTGATGATGGTTGGTCTACAGGGCGCAGGAAAGACGACGACCGCCGGGAAGCTCGCCCTGCAGTTGAAGGGTATAGGCAAGTCGCCTCTGCTGGTCGCTGCGGATGTCTACCGGCCGGCTGCTATCGATCAGCTCGAAGTTCTGGGTGAGAAGATCGAAGTGCCCGTGTATCGGGCGCCAGACGGAACCGACGTGGCAGACATCGCGACCGGGGGACTCGGGCTCGCGCAGGATCTGAACCTCGATACTGTCATCATCGATACGGCAGGACGACTGCACGTCGATGACGAGCGGATGGACGAGGTCAAGCGAATCAAGTCGGTCTCGAATCCACAGGAGATTCTGTTCGTCGCGGACAGTGCGACCGGGCAGGATGCGGTCACAGCTGCCAGCGCGTTCTATGAACGACTCGGCTTCACGGGTGTGGTCCTGACACGGCTCGACAGCGATACCCGCGGTGGCGCCGCACTCTCGATCCGAGAGGTTACGGGCGTTCCGATCAAGTTTGTCGGCGTCAGCGAGAATCCCGATGGCCTCGAGCCGTTCCATCCTGATCGGATGGCTTCCCGAATCCTCGGGATGGGCGATATTGTTACGCTGGTGGAACGTGCGCAGGAGACGGTCGATGAAGACCAGGCGCGCGAGATGCAGAAGAAGATGCGAACGGCGTCGTTCACGTTCGATGATTTTCTTCAGCAGATGGAGCAGGTCCGCGCGATGGGTCCGCTCGACCAGTTGCTCGACATGATGCCAGGAGCGGGTAAAGCCCTCAAGGGTGTGCAGGTCGATGATGATGCGTTCGTGCACGTCGAAGCGATCATCCAGTCGATGACGCGGGATGAGAGAACCCGGCCACAGATCCTGAACGGTAGCCGGCGTCGAAGGATCGCTAAGGGAAGCGGGACATCCGTACAGGACGTAAACAAGCTGATCAAGCAGTTCACGATGATGCAGAAAATGATGAAGCGCATGACCCGGCCCGGGAAGATGGGGCGTGGCATGCCGATGATGCCCTTCGGGTAGAGTTAGAGGCTAGTTATCAAAAAAGGGCACCAAGAAACCAAAGATACTTGGCAGGCCTGAGACAAAGGATCAGGCTAAATCCCCACGAGGAGGCAGAGTTGGTTCGAATTCGGTTGATGCGGCTTGGTTCGCGACACAACCCGTTCTACAGGGTTGTGGTGATGGATGCGAAGAAGCCACAGAAGAGCAAATTCATCGAGAATCTCGGTTACTACAACCCGACGAAGAATCCACAGATCATCGAGCTGAAGGAAGATCGTGTGCGTCACTGGCTTTCCGTAGGCGCGCAGCCGACGGATACCGCACGCAGCCTGATGAAGAAGCAGGGGATCCTGCAGCGGATCCACGAGGAGAAGGTCGGGAAAGCGTCCACCTCCGCCGAGGCGGCGGATGACGCAGCCGAATCCTCCGAGTCCTGAATCTGACGCGACGCAGGACGTCGCGATCGGCAAACTTCAGAAGCCGCGGGGCCTCAAGGGCGAGATTTTCTGCCATCCGCTGACGGATTTCGTCGAGCGGTTCGGTGAACTCGAAACGGTCACGGCAGTTCTTTTGGACGGCCGACGTGAAGTGCTGAACCTCGAGGATTCCCGGATGTATGGGAATCGGCTTGCGATGAAGTTCGAAGGCTATGATACGCCTGAGGACGTCGGGACCTTCCGGAATGCCGAACTGGTTGTTCCGATAGACGAGACCTTCCAGTTGCCCGAGGACACCTTCTACGTCTACGACATCGTTGGGATGGTGGTGGAGACGGAAGAGGGAGAATCGGTCGGGACCGTAAAAGAGGTGATGAACCTTCCGGCAAACGACGTGTATGTCGTTGACAGGAAAGGTG
Organism: Candidatus Latescibacterota bacterium; assembly: GCA_003526745.1. Taxonomy (GTDB): domain Bacteria; phylum Latescibacterota; class UBA2968; order UBA2968; family UBA2968; genus UBA2968. The sequence continues at coordinate 2,824 of DPVD01000051.1, read as the reverse complement.
AAGAGGTCCTGATACCGGCCGTCAAGGAACTAGTGACGATTAATGGAGCCGCAAAGAAGATCGTGGTTCGGCCGTTGGAAGGGTTGATCTAGGAAGCAGTCGTCACGCTGATCGGGGTCGAAGCGTGGCGAAATCCTTTACGGGCGACCTTTTCGACTCCGATCAGGATGACCCTTGCGGTTTGATATTATCACGATCTTCCCCGACCTGGTAATGGATGCGATTCATCAGAGCATCCCCGGGCGTGCGATTAAGACCGGGCTTGCCGAGGTTGTGGCGCACGATCTTCGGGACTACACCGAAGACAAGCACAAGACGGTTGACGATACGCCCTATGGTGGCGGGGCGGGGATGATCTTCAAGCCCGAGCCGCTGGCCAAGGCGATCGAAGATGTGAGAGAAGACAGCGAGACCCCGGTCATTTACATGACGGCTGAGGGGCGCCGGCTCGACCAAGAGAGGGCAAACGCGTTTTCTCTGAAGGATCGGGTGATCCTTCTTTGCGGTCACTACCGCGGGATCGATGAACGAATCCGTGAGAAATATGTGACCGACGAGTTGTCGATCGGGGACTATGTCCTGAGCGGCGGAGAGCTTGCTGCACTGGTACTGATGGACGCCGTGATTCGGTTGATCCCTGGTGCCATCGGAGACGCCGAATCAGCTCTCAACGACTCTTTTCAGAACGGTCTGCTGGATGCGCCTTGGTACACACGCCCAAGGGAGTTCGAGGGGATGGTAGTCCCCGAAACACTTCTGAATGGCGATCACGAGAAGATCGCACAGTGGCGAGCAGACCAGGCGCTTGAACGGACGAGAACACGCAGACCGGATCTGCTCGAAGACCAAGCAGAATAACAGCAACGACGACAGAAACAACTGAACGGTTGCCAAGTGGCGACCAATCCCCACGGAGAGAGAAGATGGACTCACTTATTGAAAGTGTCACCGCCGAACATCGAAAAGAGTTGCCTGAATTTGGTGCCGGTGACACGGTGCGCGTGCATCAGCGCGTGATCGAGGGGCAAAAGGAGCGCATTCAGATCTTCGAAGGTGTCTGCATGCAGAAGAAGGGCAGGGGTATGAGCGCCACGTTCACGGTTCGGAAAATTTCGGCCGGTGGTGTGGGTGTCGAGCGCATCTACCCGTTGAATTCGCCCCGGATCGCAAAGATCGAGTGCACCCGTCACGGTAAGGTACGCCGGTCGAACATCACGTATCTGCGTGGCCTGGCCGGACGAGCAGCCAGAATTTCGGAGCAAAGGTAGCAGTCCCACGGCCCACGTAAGGGGCAGAGAGTCTTCTTGGCGAATCAGAGACGGAGAGACAGGCAGCGCAGATCGCGCGCGTCGGAGCAGTCGCAGATCCAGTTCAGTCTGCCGTATGACAGGCGAAACGGGATCGTGTTTGCAGCCGCCATCCTGACAATTGTGGTCGGATACTTCTGCATGTCTCAGCCACCCGTAGATGGATTCCTGTCATTGACCCTTGCACCCATCCTTTTGGTCATCGGCTACGTGTTCCTGATTCCGATGGCGCTCCTGATGAAGTCGCAAACAGAAATTGAGGCAAAAGGGAAGGGGTAGATAACAGAGGATAAGCTCGCATAGTGGTTCCAGCTTATCCAACACTCCACTTTCCCCCTTTAACTTTCGGGGCGATTAGCTCAGCTGGTTAG
>DPVD01000051.1:0-838 GCA_003526745.1 Candidatus Latescibacterota bacterium | reverse complement strand
AGAGTGCCTGCCTTACAAGCAGGATGTCCCTGGTTCGAATCCGGTATCGCCCACCATACCTATCTGAATGAGAACGGCTTACGTAGAAACTGCGTAGGCCGTTTTCGCTTTTGGACGCCTGCTTTCATAGCAGGCGCTTCGTGATGGCCGTGAGCCTTGACATCACTGGAGATTCAGCACGGTACGGGATCTTCCGGCAACTAAAGGTTTGCCTCCGCATCACCCGGTGGACTGAGTCTCGATCTCAGATGTGTTACTTTCCGTGTTACGGCACAGCGATCTGTTGGCCCGTGCGCGCATCAATACCCACAACTACCTGGTCGAGAACCGGACGATCTCTGTGTCGGGAAGGTTCTAATAACCTGTCTTGATGAACTGGTCGAGCTGTAGCCATTGGCTACACTCTCTGTGAATGTTCGAGATCCGCCAGACCGAGGTGTTTGCCAAGTGGCTCGATGGGCTGCGGGACATCCGGGCAAGAGCGCGTGTCCAGGCTCGAATCGAGCGACTTGCGATGTGGAATCCTGGAGGTGTGAAGCAGGTTGGAGAAGGTGTCTTCGAACTTCGTCGATGACGGGCCCGGCTACCGTGTGTACCATACAATGCGCGGGCGCGAGGTGATCTTCCTGCTTGCAGGCGGAACTAAGCGCACGCAGGACCGAGATATAGAGACGGCTCTCCGTCCCAATCGAAATCTGTAGGAGGAAGCAGATCGCGAAGGACGCCGGTTTGTCCAGGGAGAGCCTCTACAAGACCCTATTCGGGGGGCGGACACCAAGTTTTGATACGGTGCTGAAGGTGATGACTGCTTTGGGTCTGAAGTTGCGCGCAGGGGCTG
>DPVD01000384.1:698-3079 GCA_003526745.1 Candidatus Latescibacterota bacterium | reverse complement strand
CCCTCGTAGCTGCCGTGGGCGAAGCTCCGGCGCTTGACAACTTTTCCATTGTGGACCAACGCAAGCCGATTGATCGGGTAGTGCGATCTCCAGCTCACTCGCACTGAAATGGTCTTCTCAGCCCTGAACCGGATCGTATCCCCGGATTCCTTCCCATTCGCTTCGAGGAACAGGGCTGGGCCGTTTGTAATGAAGGTCCGACCCTTCTGCATTCCTTCAATCCATCCGTCGTACCCGAACTTCTCGTCCATCTGAACGTAGACTCTGTTGTTCGAGCAGATGAACCAATCTGTTCCTGTTGACGCTGGAAGTTTTATCCCGCAGTTCATCAGCTTGTACCAGATATCGTATTCCGGGTCCATCCAGAACGGGTCGAACAGGTTGAAGGCGTCGAGCTTACCGAGCGCTGCTGCGATCGGAGCCTCCATCCCCTGACCGTTGTGACACCAGATCACGATACCGCCTTGCTCCCGTGCTTCATCGCAAGCCCAGCAAAGGGGCGGGAAGTCCGGGTTGAAATCGTCGACAAGGAAGCCACGACTGACGGGATCGACCTGATTCCTAATCCTCAGGAACATCACGTGACCGTAGGCAAACCGGTTGAACGTATCGTTGTGCCGGTTCTCCTCCCCGATGTCCACGATGTGATGGGCAGTGGAATACTCGTTCATGATACCGAGTGGGAATCGATTGCTCGCGTACTCCAGATCCCACCTCTTCAGGATGCTGACCACCGTCACGTTGTAGGTCTCTACCTGCGAGTCGAGTGCAAGTCTATCGTACGGCCTCTTCTCCTTCTCGTCGTAGTGAATGTGAGTATTGCCCGGGTACCACCCCGCTTCGGGCAAGTCGATCCAACGCTTGAGCTCAATGAGCACATCTTTTGTCCCGGTCTTGGCCACATCGAAAGTCGTCTTCGACGGCTGATATTCCGTCCCCCTTTCGACAATGACGTCGACCTGCCCACGAGCGGCCTGAACCTCAAACTCTCCGTCACAATAGAAAAAGGGCGATCCGGGACCGACCTTTTCGATGCTGTCTGACGGTCTCAGGTATCGCCCGTTCGAGGACAGAACCTGCACTTTTGAGACGACTTTCTCACCGGAAACTGCGTCGATAACTACGCCCTTAATCCGGCCCATGCTTCGCCTCCTTGCTATGTCACGTCGGTAAGTCTGCCGGGTCGATCTCCCTCAACAGCGGGCTTGTCGAATCCCGCTCCGAGACCGTCGGGGCCTCCGCACCCCAATCGATCCCGATATCGGGATCGTTCCAGGCAACGGCATTCTCATCGGTGCTATCGTAATAGTTATCTACGAGGTATGTCAATACGATATCTGTCAGCGAAAGGAAGCCGTGAGCGACGCCAATCGGAATGTAGATGCCCATCGGGTTGTCAGAATCGAGATCTAGCGTCTGTGTCGCTCTGTGCGTCGGAGAAGACGGACGGAGATCGCACAAGCCTAAGCGGATCCTGCCGCTGACCAGATACCAGTAGTCGATCTGCCTGTGGTGATAGTGCAATCCCCTTACGACGCCTGCTGTTGAGTAGGAAACGTTCATCTGGATGGAGCCAAATTCCCGTTGCGGGAACCACTCCTTTCGGAAGGTCTCGACAAATCGGCCTCGTTGATCGGGATACGCGGTCAACTGGACGATCTGGGCACCGCGAATCTTGTCTGAGTCGGTTATTTCTGGCATTGTGGAATGCAATCGGGAGACTGACTCTACTGTGATGTAATCCTCTTACTCACCTGCTGCCGTAGCTACCGCCATTTCCCTTCGTCGACCTGTGACCGTTCCAGGAGGGGGTGCCACCATGCCTTGTTCTCCTTGTACCAGTTCACGGTCATCTGGAACCCCTCCTCCCAACCGACTTCAGGGGACCAACCGAGTTCCTTCCGGATCTTGCTTGAGTCCAGAAGATACCGTCGATCATGACTCGGTCTGTCGGGCACGTAAGTCTTGTATGAGTCATCCAGTCCGAGAACATCTAGGATGCCGTCTGCGATTCCCTCCACATCCACCTCAAGCCCACTGCCGATGTTATAGATCTCCCCGAGCTTTCCATTTTTGAGTATCAGGTCGATTGCTCGGCAATGGTCGTCAACGTGGAGCCACTCCCGCTTGTTCTTACTGCTCTTGTAAAGCGTCATCTTCTCACCCTGCAGGACAAGAACAGTGAAGAGGGGAATCACCTTTTCGGGAAATTGGTAGGCTCCGTAGTTGTTCGAGCAGGTCGATACGGTAACGGGCAGGTCGTATGTCAGATGGAATGTCTTAACGGCCATGTCTGCTGCCGCCTTGGAGGCGTTGTAAGGCGTCTTCGGTCGGAAGGGTGAGTCTTCGGTAAACATCTCTTCCGTATTGAGCGGCAGATC
>DPVD01000384.1:0-395 GCA_003526745.1 Candidatus Latescibacterota bacterium | reverse complement strand
CCGTATTGAGCGGCAGATCACCATAGACCTCGCAGGTAGAGATATGGTGAAAGCGTGGAACCTTGGCTTCAAGCGCCGCCCTCATAAGCTGTACAGTACCAACACAGTTGGTCTGAAAGAAAGCCTCAGGCTGCAGCACCGCGCGGCTGTTGTGTGATTCCGCAGCAAAGTTCACCACGTAATCCGGTTCGTGCGACCGCATCGTCGCGAGCGCGACATCGTAATCTCCTATGTCCCCCTGAACGAACGTGTAGCGATCGTCCTGTTCGACATCTTCTAGATTGCGGAGATTGCCCGCATACGTAAGCAGGTCGTAGTTGACGACCTTGTCGTCGGGGTAATTGAGGAGCCAGTAGCGGATGAAGTTCGATCCGATAAAACCGGCACCACCAGTC
>DPVD01000132.1:0-4072 GCA_003526745.1 Candidatus Latescibacterota bacterium | reverse complement strand
CAGTATCCTGATCGGGTGTCACAAGCGTCAGGGCACCGATTCGTTCCCGATACAGGCCGAAGTTCTTTGAGAAAGAACTCGCGACAAACATCTCGCACCCAGTCGCCGTAAGAGCCTGCAGCCCTCTTCCGTCTGCATCCAGACCGTCTCCTAGACCCTGATACGCGAAATCGACGAGTGGGATAAATTTCTGTCGTTCGACGACGTGAGCGATCTCCGACCACTGCTCCGGCGTCGGATCCATTCCGGTCGGGTTGTGACAGCATCCGTGAAGCAGAACCACATCTCCCGCAGGCACCTCGCCGAGCGCTTTCAGGAAAGCGTCAAAATCGAGCTCATTCTTCTCCGTGTCGTAGTACGGATAAGTATTAATCCGAACCCCGGCCGCGCCGAAGACCTTCGGGTGGTTCGCCCAGGTCGGGTCACTCAGCCAGAGCGTCGCAGAAGAAAACAGCTGGTGAATGAAGTCACCGGCGACTCGGAGTGCGCCCGTACCACCTGGTGTCTGCACCGTTATCGCTCGTTTGGAGGTGACTATCTCGTGATCCGCTCCGAAAAGCAGATGCTGAACGGCATCTGCGTAGTCAGCATCGCCACCGATCGTGAGGTAGTTCTTCGTATCCTCTGACGCGAGGATCCTCTGCTCCGCTGTCTTTACGGAAGCAAAGACCGGCGTGTTCCCTTCTGCGTCTTTATATACTCCCACACCCAAGTTGATCTTGTTTGGATTGGAGTCTTCGTTAAACGCCGTCGTCAGACCAAGTATTGGATCAGGCGGCGCCTGCTGGAGGGTCTCGAACATGTCTCGCTCCCGGTGTTAGGGTCTGCAGTCACGAGGCGTGAAACTACAAGCCAGGCAGTGGCAAATCAAGCGATACTGGACGCTTGCGAGTCCGGCCTGTGCCCGCAAGATGTTATCTATCGGATGAATCAGCACCAGAAAATCGGGAATCTTTCAACGGCAACCTTGCAGGTCAGCACCAACCGTCTCCTCCTCCATCAGAGCCGTCTCCACCACGTAAAGTTCAACGACTAGATCAGGCTTTCGGCCATGCATCTCCCCAGCAGCTGGATGATCTCTTCACCAAAGTGATTTCGGTGGTCACGCAACAACGTGAGTAACACAGGCAGGGCCCTGCTTGGCAAGCGTGTAGCAACCTGGGATCGCTTCCCGGATTGTCATACGTTCCTAGTCTTAATCGCTTTGTGCGGACGGCCAATCGCAGTATTGCCAATGGTGTGCCAGACACCACACAAAAGAAGAAGCTCACTGCCAGGCAGCGCGCTCCATTGGGTTTTGCGGTAAGTCTGTGTATTGAACCTAGAAACCGACTTCCACCTCCCCGACAACCACGGCACCGATTTCGGGTCCTGTGACAAACTCTCTGTGCTTGTTGTTGAACAGATTCCGAATCGTCAACCGATAGCCGATCCCGTTGTCACGACCTAGACTGGCCCCAAAGTTGAAGATCGTGTAGGCGGGCACAACACCCTTGTGAATGCCGCTCACGAATGCGTGCTCGCTGACATACCTCATGCCGAAATCCAAGCGACTTCCCTTTACAAGAAAGTCGATGATCGTAGCGCCCAGATTGAGCGTCACCTCCGGAGAGTTGAACGGTTGGCTTAAGCCGTTCGCGTTCTTCAATTCATCCGTGTCGATCACCGAGAGATTGCCCCTCAGTGTCACCATCTCGTTCGCCCTGTAGTGGAAACCGACATCTAGACCCTGCACATTCTGCTCTCCGAAGTTCGTGAAGCTTATAGTCTCTTCTTGAAGCGGAAGACCATCCGGACCCACCGCCGCGATGCCGTTCTGGATGTCGGAGATCGGGATCGTATCGCTTATGAAATCCTCGTATCGACTGAAGTAGGCGCTGACATCAACCCAGAGACGCTCTATGAACAAGCCCCTGACGCCGGCCTCGAACGTATTGCTCTGTTCAGGTTGCAGCGCGGGCAGACCGTTCGCGAATAGCGCCGGTAGTGGTGTACCGAAGAGGGACGCAAACCGGAAGCCTGCATCGTTTCCCCGAATCGTGACGCCTTGCTGGACGGGCAGTAACACACGCTGCTGTGTCAGCGTCGGGCTCTTGAACGCCCGGTTGTAGCTGAATCGAAGAGCGTGGCCCTCCGAAGGCTTTACTACCAACGCTGCTTTCGGGCTGAATTGACGCTCGAACAGCTCATGGTCATCCACGCGGGCTGCAAATGTGACCTTGGCCCAGTCAAACAGGCTTGTCTCTACGTGGACATATCCACCAAGAAGCCTCGCGGAAGCCTCGCCGCCTTCGAGTACTGATCCGGTGGACGTGTCGTGCCGGTAGTTCCCACCAACCACGGAAGTGAGTCTTGACCCGATCCTCTGTGTAAACCGACTCTCCGCTTCCCAGAAACTCCAATCGGAGGAATTCCTGGCCTGCTCTTCAGCTTGCTGGCGACTCAGTCCCGAGAGCTCTAGAAGGGCCCTCGTGTCGAGGCTGAACGAATCTCCCGAGTCGTCCCCCACGTGATAAGCATTAAAGTAGAACCGCTCGTCCTCATAGGTCAGCTGCTGGTGGTGATGGATGTAACCCCTCGTCTGCGATCGTCCGACCGGATTCAGAAAGAACTGCTCAACGCGGGTTAGACCGGTCGACACACGAAGCTCTGAAGCCGGACCCGGATAAAAATGCAGGCTAGCGCTCCCCGTTAGCGTCTCGGAAGTGAAGTCTGGATCGTCGGTCACAGAAAAACTGCTATCGGGGGTATAGTATGTGGCGATCTGCTCCCAGCTGTTACCGCGTTGGTAGTCTCCGGAGAGCTTCCAGGCCCACTGGCCCGAGGATCCAGCGTGTCGAGCGCGCCCCTTGAAGATCCTTCGGCTCCCGACGGAGAGGCCCACGGACGTGCCGCTCGATACCCGCGGGTCACGCGAAATCAGCGAGACAACACCGGCAATTGCGTCAGGACCATAGAGCGCCGAACCCGGTCCAACGATGACCTCGGCCTCACCCAAATCACCCCGACTCATCACGGGGTTCAGCAGTGGGTTTCCAGCACCCGTTCGTGTTACACGACCATCCGAAAGAAGAAGCATCCGTGTGTTGAACGCAGAGTTGTATCCGCGAGCGTTGTATCGCTCATCGAACAGACCGACCTGCTGATAGTCGATCCCTTTGACACCTTGGAGGTGACTGATATAGGTGAACCCGGCCGCGTTGCTTCGAATCTGGTTCAGGGTCACCTTCGTGATCGTGGCAGAAGCATCGACGAGTCGCTCCGGCGCTCGGCTCGCAGACACAACGATCTCGTACCCATACAGGTCTCCGAGCACGAGGTTTACGTCGACGCGCGTTGTGCTGCCGCCTGGCATAACGGTTACCACATGACTATCTGTCCGGTATCCAATAAACCGAACCGTCAGGACATACGTCCCAGGGATTAACGCTTCGAAGGCGTAGCTGCCATCTTTGTCCGTCGATGTGGCACCGGTAGCCTCAATATCGGACTTCAGTTCGACATTAGCCCCGTAGACGGGCTCACCCGTCGCGTGGTCATAGACGCGTCCTTTGATCGTTCCCTGACCTTCGGTGAAGGCTTGCCCTGTGGCCAGTAATACAGTCATGAGCAGCCAGAAACATCTCATTTCAGGTCGTTCCTCCGAGGTTCGTACATAAAAACAGCATGCCTCGTAGTGAGACATGCCTGAAAAGATACAAGATGCTGCCCTGAGCGCCTAGACCGCTGCTAACGCCTTATGGTATCCAGAGTTATGGCATTCTGCTGCGCCTCGACGATCGACTTGCTCGCCTTGTAGCTCAGCTCGAACGGAATCGCCTCTTCTGTTCCCTCCTCGACATCCTTCGTCAGCCGCTCGAAGAAGGGCACCTTACGCCCACCCAGGTCGACCACTTCAGTCTCCTTGTCATTTCGGGTGACAATCAATTTCGGTTTATACTCGGGATCTCCGATATCCAGAACCTTGCGGTGCTCGACATAGGCCGTCGTCGTCAGAAGCTGCTGCTTGATGTCCCCCCACCTCGGCAGACCCTCTGGGGTAAACCAGTCTACGCGAACATATCCTGTCGCC
>DPVD01000406.1:0-3869 GCA_003526745.1 Candidatus Latescibacterota bacterium | reverse complement strand
CAGACATCTACGCAGGATATCGTAACATCGGTCTCTGTCTGATTCCTCGACCGACGGCGTGGGCATCGGTCCGTATCCGGTGAGTTGGAAAGAGAGACCTGCCCGATCGAAGACGTCGTTGATGCCGCTCATCAATCGCTCGCCAACGCGCCACTGGTAGGCAATGCCGTCACGCCGTTCCATTTCACCGACCGTGGCTCTTATGGCAGCAAGGCTGAGCGGATCCGACTGAAATGTGCCCGTCATCCAGAGCGATTGTGTGGTCTCGGCTCCCATGACTGTGCGCGTCCCTGTGACGAAGCTACCCGGGTAGCCATTGCTGATCGCCTTCCCAAAAGTCGACATGTCGGGCGTGATTCCGAAATGCTGGCCCGCCCCACCAAACGCCACTCGGAAGCCGACCTTTGTTTCGTCGAACACACAGAGCGCGCCGTAGGCGTGCGCCAGCGACACGCACCCCTCCAGATACCCTTCAGGCGGCCCAGATTGTTGAACCGTTTCGACGATCACACACGCCACTTTGCCCGCTCGTGAACTGAGTGAAGCTTCGAGCGAGCCCAGATCGCCATACTCGACCGTCGCTGTCAGTTCGCCGATAACGCCCGGAACGCCAGGGTCATCTGGACGCGTCCAGTCGTGCCAGCCGTGGTATCCGCACTTGATCACCTCGTCACGTTCGGTGAAAGCGCGTGCGATCCGGACAGCCCCGGATGTGGAGCTACTTCCGCCCAGGTAGAAGGCGACCATTTCGGCGGACGGTATCGTATTGATCAGGAGACTCGCGACCTCGACCTCGAGAGGATGCGAGAGGGAGTAGACCGTGCCCTCATCCATCTGATTTTGCACGGATTCTCGTATGATGGGGTCGTTGTGCCCGAGAACGATTGGGCCGAATCCCATCAGGTAATCGAGGTAGGTTTTGCCGTCGACGTCGGTGAATCGGGGTCCCTCAGCGCTTCGTGCGTAGAGTGGGTATCCGAGTTCGCGCATGTAGTCGAAACGGCGGTGGGACTGACAGGCGAGCACCTGTAGGTCACGAGCGGTCTGGTATGTCTTCTCAGAGTTTGTCACGGAGCGAACCTAATCAGTATGCTCTGAAAGCGCAATCAGCAGGCGTCTTTATCGTTTGCGGGGTGGAAATTCAAAACCTATGCTGGTCCCGATGAGGCAACCTCGAATTCTACAAGACCGAGCGCCACTGGGTCAAGTCCGAGATGAAATACACGCTCCATTACTGACTGCGCAACACGACAACTGGTGCGGCGATTTCCGAAGGCGAGCTGCCGGCAGAGGATGGTGATGGCGTGGACTTCATCCCGTGGAACCGGTATGATGGTGTCGATCCAAGTCGACTCCGGGTCAAAATGGGGATGAGTTCAAATATCTTCGGTCTGACCTCAAGAAGGCGATCGATGCGAGATCGAGGCTCATGGGCGAGATTTATATGTATCGGGATGGAGCGGGCCGGATCGGTTTGGAGTTGGCGGACCGGCTGCTTCAGACCCTGAATCACTATTCCCCGGTTGGGAATCTTTAGCCGGGAAGGAGAGGAAAGGATTTTGAAAATCAAGAGCATTCGGGCGGTCCAGCCCGATTCGGATACGTCGCCGAAGGACTGGCGGACCTGGCTCGGACAGATTCTGGTGATCGTGGAAACGGAAGACGGTCTGTCAGGCTATGGGGTTGGAGGGGGCGGTGCAGCTGGTATCCACGTGGTCGAGACGGTGATTCGGCACGCGCTGGTGGGAGAGGATGCGACCGATGTCGAAGGGCTTTGGGAGGCTGTGTACTCGTTGACCCTACCCTACGGCCAGAAAGGGCTCGCGATAATGGCGATCAGCGGCGTCGATCTCGCACTCTGGGATCTGAGGGCAAAGCGAGAGAACAAGCCACTCGCTCACCTACTTGGAGACGACGTCAAGCTCTCAGTCTCCACATACAAGACTGGGTGGTCGCCTGAAGAGGTGATCGCGGACGGTTCGCAGGGATTTTCTGCTCTGAAGCTGCACGTGGGTGTGCGACCAGACAAGGATGTGGGTGATGTCGTCGCTCAGATTCGGAAGGTTCGAGACGCGTTAGGCCCGGATGTGAAGCTGATGGGCGACGCGTTTATGAAGCTGGATGTCGAAAAGACGCTTCGGCTGGCAGACGAACTGAAAGATGTGGATCTCGGATGGATCGAGGAACCGCTGCCCGCGGACGATCTCGAGGGATATGCGCGTCTCCGGGACGAGTGTCCGATCCCGATTTCGGGGGGAGAACACGAGTATACGGCGAAGGCCTTCGAGGTGTTGATGCAGGACCGACTGCACGCAATCGTTCAGCCAGATGTGAATTGGTGCGGAGGCATGACTGAGCTCGTGAAAATCTACAGGATGGGTGAGAAGTATGATATCAAGGTCTGTCCGCATAGAGGGTGTGAAGTATGGTCGATTCACGCGATCTGTTCGATCGACCCTGAACCGCTGGCCGAGTCGGGGCGGCCGTGGATGACCTGGGTGGGGGGACAGCCGGAGATCGTGAATGGTGAGATAAGCATTGGGAATGAGCCGGGATTCGGCGTCTCCTTCGATGCAGATGTGGTAGCCTGATCAACCCCGAATGGGTTGCGATATATAGCTCGGGGTTCGAGCGAACCTCGGATTTCTGTGTCGTGTCACGACGATCAACCGAAGAATAGATGGATCGGAGCTGCTGTCTGTGTACGAGGTCGTAAGAAAAGCGGTTCTGCATCGCTTCGGCGAGGTAAAGGGCGGTCCGGCGGTCTGGCCGGAATGATGAAAGGGAAATCGATCGGGAGCGAGCGCGGGCAGCAGAGCCTGCGCTCTTTTTGTTGTTGAAGCCAAATAGAAAAGGGGCTCGACGTGATCGCCGAGCCCCTGAACTCTTCAATAGACGTGCAAGGCTCTAAACAGAACCGAAATACTCGTCCCGGAGTCGATCGACTTCCTCAGGTGGTACCGGTTTCGACAGGCCGACGTGGATGGCCAGGAACCACATCACGAAGATGCCGAAGGCGAGAAAGCTGAGTTGCCAAACCCAGAGAGATGGCAGGCCGAAGGGTCCCCAGGTCGACGGAACATTCGGGTCGGAGAAGAGCGTGTTTCCGATGACGGCAAAAGGTCCGAATCCGACCAGGAACCAGACAAGCGTGAGCGCCCAGGCCAGCGGGATGTGCTTCCGTCGATCCGGTGAGATTCCGGAGACGGCCTGAAGGAAGTCGTGGCGCTTCTTTTTGTGTTCCTGTTCTTTACCCGATTGCGAGCCGCAGAGAGACACGGATAGCGTCACGATCAGGTTGAACAGAATGCCCCATCCCGCGCTGTGGATGGTCAGCGGATATCGACCCCATGGGAGAGCGTCGAACTGGAACCCGATGAAGTCCGGAATGAATGCGTTCAGGAGGTCGGGGATGACACCGACCGGGCGATCGGTCAGCGTGACCGAAACCAGACCGGCTACGAGTCCCCAGACGACACCTTTGCGAGTGAACTGCGGGAAGAAACAGATCCCCATAAGGGCGGGCCACATCTGGAAGCCGTACGCGACTGCCAACCCACCGAGCATGACGATGGCGCCCGTGAACTGTGCAGCCACAAACAGAGCTGCAAGTGCGACGACGAATACGAAGATGCGACCGCAGAGTTTCTGTGCCGCGTCGGATGCGTCAGGTGCGATGTAGCTCTTGTAGATGTCACGGGTCACCATGCCGCTGAAGGTCGACATATAGGCGGCACCCGTACTCTGCATCGCCGCAAGCGCGCATACGGCAAGTAGTCCGACAAGCCACGGCGCACTGTCGGCAAGCAGATTGATGAGCTGGGGGACGAGGTTCTTGTCGTTGACCTCGTGCAGGATGCCCATTGACT
>DPVD01000029.1:2553-4825 GCA_003526745.1 Candidatus Latescibacterota bacterium | reverse complement strand
CCAGTCCCCCATCGGATGCGGATTTTTCTGTGCATACGACTTGACCGGTGCAGCCACCCTTCGATCCGAGTTCCCTTCCCTCAGCACCGGATTCACTGCACTCCCGAGAACCTTCGCATACCGCGCCTGGACTTCCCGCTCTTCTTCAGACGATGGCTCGACCGGGTAGTCCGGAATCTGGTAACCGTTGTCCTGGAGCTCCTTGATCGTAGCCGTCAGCTGAGGGATGGAGGCCGAGATGTTCGGCAGCTTGACGATGTTGGCCTCGGGTGTCTTCGCCAGCTCCCCCAGTTCCGCTAAGGCATCGCCGATCCTCTGTTCATCCGTCAACTTCTCTGGAAAGTTTGCGATGATCCGACCGGACAGTGATATATCCCGGGTTTCGATGCCGATCCCGGCCGCCTCGGTAAACGCCTTGATGATCGGGAGAAGCGAATAGGTCGCCAGTGCGGGCGCTTCGTCAGTTTCGGTATAGATGATCTTCGATTTCGCTGCCATTCTATCTTCCTGGTGTTCGTGAGGTCGTTTCGGAAGTCCTAAAGAAAGCTTTTTGAGCCAACTCTGTCCAGTAGCCTATTCGCTTTGTCACCGATTCCAAGCGCCCAAAGTGCCTGTTTACCCATGAAACCCATCGAGTCTGCCCGGATTGGTGGATTTAGGTGTCAAGTAGAGAAAAATATCAGCGTTGTGATAAGGCGAGGGCTCGTTGAGCCTGCGGCACGTTTACCTTCCACTGAAGGATGTGAACCTCCGATATGATGTCGGAGTTCTTGGGAACTTGGTCGGCGAGATAATCCAGGAGCAGGCGGGCAAGGCGGTATTCGAACACGTCGAAACGACAACACGAGCCGCGGTCCACAGACGCGAAGGCGATCGGTCCGGCAAGAAGACCTACGCGATCCTCATCGGAACCGTCCACGGGATTTCTCAGGGCATCCAGAACACAGACTGATCAGCGATCGACGAGTCGCATGATCGCATCACGTTGAGCCACTTGCCCTGACACCTGATCCCTCACCACGACAGTAACGCGATTGTATCCTGGCTTCAGCTCCTTCGTATCAATCTCGAGATACACGGGCTCATCGACGGTCGCGCCGGTCGCGTCGTATCCGATCGACACAAGAGGCTCACGATCCGACACGGCTCTTCGGAACATCGTTCCGATCGCACCGAAGACCCCCGTGCCCTTCCGGATCTGCTGATCCACCGTGTAAGTAACCTGATACAGCGTCTGCCCGAACGCGTCACGCGTCAGCCCATACACCTCGTAGTAGATGTTGAACGGCCTGCCCTTGGCATAGCTCCGCGAAGGGAGAGGGATGACCCACACATCCATTTTCGGATCCAGACCGTCGATGTGCTTCCGGAACCTCGGATCGGTCGGTGAGGCCGAGACAGACCAAGCAAGGTTCAGATCGCTAATAGCGAGTGAATCGGGTATCTCGGGTATCTGGATGTCCTGCGAGTAGATCCCCCACTTGCCAGAAGCCCTGTCGAGCACTTCCACGTTCAACCTGTAATTCCCTGCCGGCACATCCAGCGAAGCCTGTTCAACCAGTGTCCTGTCCGGTCGGCCCTCCGGCGCCTCGTATCCCCCCACATCGTTCTTGCGAAAGGCCTGATCTTCCGGCCCTCCCCTGAGAGTCAATGTCCGCTCCACGGCGTGAATCGTGCGCCCGTCCTTGAGTTTCGCCCTCTCTAAATGTTCCGTCGGCACCCCGAAATACACCTCCAGGCGCGTCCGTCCCATAGTTCCTCGGAACGTCGCCACGTCGTAATAAAACTCGAGCGGGGCAAACCCGAACGGAAAGTCGTAGTGCTGAGGCTCCTCAGACGCCAGAGCGTCATAGACCTTGCCCGGATGATGCTCGACGAGTCTCGCCAGCACGCGTGACGGCACATTCGCTCCGCTTGGTGGCTGCGGGAACGAGAAGTTTCCGTTCAGTGCGATGTCGACGAACACGAACTCCACACCACCGCCGATCCTCGAGTAGATCCACGACTCCCATTTGGTATCGCCCACTCCGATCAGCGGATAAACCGGCTCTGTCAGAGGCGCGTCCAGCGCGACCTTCGGATCGCGTCTTTCAACAAACCAGGAATCGACACTTTGATCACGGCTCGAACCTGAGGGTGGGTTGATCCCGATCTCATTGTAGAGACGCTCTCTGACCAGCTCGGCAGCACCCGTCGGGGGTAGGTTGGGGAATCCGGATTTCGACCGATAATCCGGCTCACCATACCGGACATACACGTCGCCTCGCTTGTC
>DPVD01000029.1:1885-2242 GCA_003526745.1 Candidatus Latescibacterota bacterium | reverse complement strand
AACGGCTTGTTGCCTCTGGAGTAGTTCCGGATCGAGTACCAGACACGTCGGTAGTGCTCGGCTCGAGCCCCATTCCCGCTCAGGCCGGAAGAAGCATCTCGATCTTGCCAGAACCGGATCAGAAACGCCTCCCGTTCTGTCGCGTCCGTCAGGGCGGCAAAGGAAGACACCTTCTCATCCACTGCAACACGAGACAGATCGTCGTAGACGGATCGGGTCTCTTCAAGAGCTCCCGTCAGATAGCGCCGCCAGTGGTCCATAGCCGTGTTGACCTGACCGGCCGCGGCTTCCGCCTGACCAATTGCTGGGAGAAACCCTGTCTCCTGAGGAAACCGCTCGAGCAGGATCGACGACACG
>DPVD01000029.1:0-1614 GCA_003526745.1 Candidatus Latescibacterota bacterium | reverse complement strand
CCTGTCTCCTGAGGAAACCGCTTGAGCAGGATCGACGACACGTTCCGGATCTCACGGACCATCGCGCGATCCGCCAGACTTTCCATCCAGAGCACATACCCTGCGGGGTCTTTCGTCTCACGCTCGATATACGCCGCAAGCAGCTGGTCGACTTCGGGGCCCGCATCCAAACCTTCCGTATCTACAAGGAAATTTGCCAGCTCGATGTATCCTTCTGGCCGCTCCGGCGCCATCTTGATAGCCTTGCGGTAGGCACCCTTGGTATCCCGATCGCGCAAATAAGCGTGGAGCCTCGCGATATTCAGCTGGGCCTCCACGAACTTCTTGTCAGCCCCAAGTGATTGCCTGTAATACTTGAACGCCTGACGATAGTGATTACGACCTTTCGCGACCATCACCTTCCCGAGCCCGTTCATTCCTTGCGCCTTCGCACCCAGCTTGACCGCTCGATTAAACGCCGCCGCCGCCGAATCAGCCTCGCCCCGTTCGATCTGATCGTATCCAAGCTGAATCACCGAGGCCGCCTCACCCTCTTGGCAGTATGCGCCCGAGATCACCCCACCCATCAGTAGGCCAGCCAGACTTGCAGCCCATATAGCTTGCCTGATCGTCATGTCAGCCTTTCCATTCAACTTCAATTGTTCACGCTCCTCCTCTCCCTGCAACCCACCCACTCGACCAAGCCCACTGGAAATTGAAACCACCGAGGTCCCCATGAACATCCAGCAGTTCTCCTGCCAGACAAAGCCCAGGCACGATCTTTGATTCCATCGTAACGGGGTCAACTTCACCCGTCACCACACCACCCACCATGACCTCGGCCTCCGCAAGCGGACGTGATTTAAGCACCTGGACCTTCCAGCCGGTCAACCCCTCTGCGATTCTGCGACCAACCTCTGTGGTGATACTCGCAGCCGGCAGATCTGGTTTCACTCCGACCAGCGGAAGGAGTACAGGCGGAATCTTGTCAGGCAGTAAGCCTGTAAAACTGAAGGCCGTCGTTCTGTGCGGATGTCGATTCCAGCGCTCCCTGAGCTTCAATTCTAGAGACTCTGCATCCAGCCCGGGGAAGAAGTTGATCCGCACGCAAACCTCGTGATCGTCGAGGTATGGCGTAACCGCTTCACTGAGGTTGAAGATCACCAAACCGGACAAGCCGTAGTACCGGAACAGGATCTCCCATTCGTCCTGCTTGACGACCTTCCCGTCCACGATAGCTTCGGCCGACACCATCGCACGCACGCCCTGAAGCTTGTGCAACGCGCTCCGCTCCGTCTCCAAAGGACCCAGACCCGGATACAGCAGCGTTCGCTCGTGCCCGAGCGCGCATACCATCCGAATTCCGTCGTCGCTCCCACCGATCGATGGCGCAGAAGTGCCGCCCGTCGTCATCACCACCCGATCTCCGCTGAACTCGCGCCCGTCCGTGCTCATTATCGTAAAGCCTTCACCACGAGTGAGATCCGTCGCGTCTGCCGATTCCACGATCTCGATCCCGGCTCGGACGGCTCGATCTTCCAGCAGTCTGACCACACTCGTCGCCTGATTCGACGCCGGAAACACACGACCCCGTCTCTCGACTCGCGTATCGATCCCCAGATCGTGGAAGAATGC
>DPVD01000129.1:16731-35497 GCA_003526745.1 Candidatus Latescibacterota bacterium | reverse complement strand
CGGATCTGGCGGATCTGAAAACGCACGCTGTAGAAGATTGAGGATTAAGCACCTCGATAAAGCGCGCCGCCCCTAATGGGCGTGAAGAGGGTATGGAACGGAGGCGGCAGGGGAGAGCCTGCTTGCTCTCTGTCCATCGCGCGTTGCTTTGGAACGCAGAGACTGACCCATCACCAGTGAGCTACAATGCGAATAATTGTTTTGGCACCCCGCATCTCCGCTCCACTGTTGCTCCAAGTCCCCAGCGCCTTGCCCTACGCCACATCCAGCTCAGGGCGTTCAACTTAGACCGGACCACATACAAGACTTGAATGCAAACCCACATCTGCGCCCATAGAGGCCTAAGTCACGCCTGTCCTGAGAACACGCTGCCTGCGTTCACCGCAGCTATCGCGCTCAGGGTAGACGAAATCGAGTTCGACCTGTGGTTGAGTGCGGACGGCGTACCGGTCGTCTGTCACGATCCGACGCTGGAAAGGACGACCAACGGCACAGGACGGATCAGGGAGCTCTCTTGGGAGGTGATTCGGATGGCAGACGCCGGAGCGACCACAGGAGAGTTGTGGGCGGGAGTGCGGATACCCAGGCTCGAAGAGGTCCTAGATGAGTCAGCAGGTGTGGGAGTGAACATCCACATCAAGGATCCGGGTCCGGGAGGTGCGCTCGTCAAGATAACGTGCGATCAGGTTCGGGAGCGTGAGCTGACGGACAGGGCCTATATCGCTGGAATGGAGGATGTATTGTCAGCCGCGCGCGAGTATGCGCCGGAAGTCATGCGGTGCTGTCTGGCCGGGCAAAACTCACCTGACGATCAGATCGACCTGGCGATAGAGCACGCTTGTCAACGTATCCAGTTCGGGCGAAGCGTAATGAAAGTGAATGCTGAACGAGCGCACAGCGTTGGCCTCGTCAACAATCTCTTCTGGTCCGACGAGCTTCAGGACGCACAGAGCTACGTGGAGATGGGGATCGATGTGGTGCTGACCAATCGGGCGAACTTTTTGGCATCCCTTAAGGATCGACCGTTGTCGGCCACGTCGTTGACAGATCGATGATGCGGCGCAGCAGGTTATCAGCCTGGGACGCTTCGAGGCTGACGACCCCTATCTGGCCTAGTTCTTCTTCGAACCCATCGCGTAGCGCGTCGAGATGATATCGGTGATCCGGAGGGACGTCGTCTGGTGCGACGTGAAAGAAGAACGGGACATAGGC
Source organism: Candidatus Latescibacterota bacterium (assembly GCA_003526745.1). Classification (GTDB taxonomy): domain Bacteria; phylum Latescibacterota; class UBA2968; order UBA2968; family UBA2968; genus UBA2968. The sequence goes on along the minus strand of DPVD01000129.1, from coordinate 34,285 downwards.
CTTCGCAATACGTTTGACGAGGGACGCATCCAATACTGCCGTGCAGGTTGCGGCTTCCCGGCACAGCCGGTAGATGCGTGGCTTCATAGTCGTCCCGATATTACACGCTGGGCAAGGTCGCGCGATCCCTCGGTGAGCTTTGCGTTGTCGATCATGTGCTGGAGTAGATCGCTCGTTTCCTTCGGGAGCGGGTGACTTGAGACTGCTTTCCGGTAGGCGTTCTCGGCTTTCCGCTGTCTTCCTTCCACTAAGTATGTCAACGCCACGTTGTAGAGAGGGAGGGGGTGCGCGGGATCGTGGTCGTGTGCCCTCAGGCTCGCTCTTCTTGATCTGTTAAACTGACCCATCTCGTAGTAGTCCCACCCGAGCATGAGCCAGACTAGAGCCGGTGATCCGAAAGCCTGAACAACCTCTTTCACATAGTCCTCCGCCACATCAAAGCTGTCCTGATACGCCAGCATTAGCGCATACCTGTATCGTGTAAGGACGTCCGAAGGGTTCAGGCTGGCGGCCTTTACATACTGCGTCTTCGCCTCTTCCCAGACACCGGCCAGACTATGAATGTTTCCAAAGTCGCGATAGCTTTGCGCTGCACGCTGACCATCGATACCCTCACCCTTCTGAGTTGCAGCAGTGGATTGCCACCGGTCTGCCTTGTCCGGTCCGTGCGAGGTTTCGCGTCTCGCATACACGGTGACCGCACCGAAATCTCTTACCTGCTCGTATTCGGTTCTTCCTTCTTCCAGATACGTGTAAGTGAAGTGAATGTCCCTGTATCGTTGAGGGGAGAGGTAGAGGAAGGCTTCCTGCTGCTGCTCATCCTCGGTCAGCCTGAAATGATCGGATTGGTTCCGATCCTTGTATCGATCCCGGATACTCTTGCGTGTAACGACGAGGTCTGGGTCAAACAGCTCTATCACCGGATAGGACTGTCCGAAGTAGGTCTCGGTTAGGGCGAATCTGGATGGCACGTAGGCGTAGGTGTCATATAGGATCGTAGTGTCTTCCGGGTAGGTTTCGGCTAGCCACAGTCCGGCTGCTATGACAGGGTCCGACTCGCCGCTTTCCGTGCGGTGTGCGTAAACCGGAGCCGCGTATCCGACGTGCAGCAAGACTATAATTAGACCGGTCGCCCACTGTCGTTGGGGGAGACGCAGTCGCGAATGGAGCGACTCGAGACCGGATACGGTCAGGAGAGTGAGTCCGGGCACGACAGGAAGGAGATACTGTCCCGCCGTGAACCGGACGTTCAGAACGAGAAACGCCACGTAGGTGACGACCCAGAAAATCAAGCAAGCGTGTGCACGATCATAAAACCACTTCTTCTGAACCAGCGCGAATACCGTCGATATGAGACCGAGTCCGAGTGCCACACCTGACGTGGGGCTAAAGATCGCCGTGATCCATTCGATCCCTCCGCCTTCCTGGTCCGATACAATCCGGCTTGCAAGAGAGAGGTCTTCTGCCAACCTGTCGAGGTTCGAGATCGCGTAAGGGTTTGTCAGTGAGAAGGTTGTAGCGAAGACTCCGAAGGAGCTCAGGATACCGACCCAGAGACGTCTGTCCTTTAGTGACTCGGAAAGCGGTTGCGGCAATCCAAGGATCAGAGATAGCGCGATTGTCGGTAGAAGAAACAGACCGCCATATTTGGTAGCCGTGGCAAGCCCAGCAAGGGTTGATGCCATTAAGAGGTGATACAGATCGCCGTTACGTGCGAGCTGAAGCGTGTGATACAGGCCTGCCGTCAGGAAGGCGAGCTGAAGAAGGTCCGGGTGAATCTCTACTGCCCACCGGAAATGGAGGGGTGTCGACAGGACGACCGCAGCAGAGAGATTGCCACCACGGAGACCAAATAAGAGCTGTCCGATCCTGTATGTGTAGAGCGCCACTGTAATGGCGGAGCCCACGCCGATCAGTCTTAGGATGATGATGATTGCGTGGTCTGACAGGTCGAACAGTATTCCGTAGATGGATGACACCGCGACCCCGACATAGGGATAGAGAGATCCGTAAACGAATTCGTCTAAGGCCAGACTTCCGGAAGTCAGCATCTCCTTGACCTGTGTTGCGAAAGCAGCCTCGTCAAGTGAGGCTGTCTGCAGCATCCTAATGTCCACCGCGCGATAGTCGATGGTCGGCAGGGCGACAAACACAAAGAGAAGGACGATTGTGGTTGGATACAGTCTATTCATAAGTAAAAGGTGCCCAATCTGATTATCGGGATAGACCCTGTGGCGGAGAAGACGGGCTAGGTTTTCCAAATAGGTGAAACCTGTATTCCTGCGGCGTCGATCGAATCACTGACACCTGACCTGCATAAGATGAAGATGCCATGTTCCTCAACTATTTCGCCGTGTCCTAACGGAGCCTGAGCCGTAACAGGATTTACTCGCTGATCTCGGGGTAGTTGCAGTCGTAGGAGTCAGCGACGTACCGAGTGATTGGATCTCGAACATGGCGTTCACTCTGGATGGGGACAGTGGTGACAAGTCCCACCTGGTGTGGACCGTTTCGATCGATGAAGACTTCGTCGATACCATGGATACGCACTTGCCGCAGGGACTGAGCTTTTCACGAGACTTCCGATCGGACAGAACCGCTGCTGTCCTGTCTGATCGGAAGTCTCGTGAAATTGCTGCTGACGTAGGGGACTGAGGGTTTGCAGACGGTTCGAGCCGCGAGGGAGAATCCTATGCAGGCGTTGCGGTATGAGTGACCTACCCTGATCGCGCCGCTGCCGTGATCGTCCCTGCGTGGGAGGAAGCGAGCAAATCTTCCACTTTGGGGAAAGGAAGTTGCGAAGTGGCAAGCGGGGTCAAACCAGATGAAACTCCGTCTGCCTCCCACCGAGATATGAGACACCCTCCTCGGTGATTGCTGCGTCCTGCTCGAGCATAAACCGTACGGGCTCGTCATCCCACTCAGGAACAGGTAGCTCGGTCGAGAGCTCGACGGTGTAGACGGTATTTGGGTGCATACGGACGTCGCCCCGACCGGGAATGTTGCCCTGTTCCCAAGGTAGCCCCATAAGAGGGCCTGGCTCGTGGAGGCAGTGACCGAGAGAGTGGGAGTAGATCTTGGGATTGCGGATTCCTGCTTCTTTCGCGCTCAAGAGTGCTGAGGCGAGTATCTCATTTCCCGACTGACCAAAAGTCCAGCTCGATGTAAACACATCCTGAAGCCGGTTGGATTCCGCCAGGCCCTCTCGGAGCCCAGCCGGCGCTTCTGTTTCGCCGAGACGCAGCACGTAGGCGAGCTCCTGATGGTCTGTGATCAGCCTAAGGTAATGGACGCCCACGTCGCAATGGAGCACGTCCCCGTGTCGGATGATGAGGTCATTGGTCGGAAACTGCTCAGTGTCGTGAGGACTCCGGAAGATCCTGAATGATGGCGTGAAGCTAGGTGTGAGACCGAGATCAGTGGCTACCTGCCAGTAGGTCCACACGAGATCCTCCGTCGTGGTCTCGCCCGGTGTGATGACTTCAGCTGAGTAACAGGCGGCGATGATCTGGCGGCCGATCGAACACGCACGCTCGTAGTGCTCAAGTTCCTCCGGAATCCGGGTTTCTAGCCACCGAATGCAAAGTTGCTCGGCCGATTCCAGTCTGGTTGCGTGATCGCCGATCTCGTTCTCGAGACGATCCTTTAGGGAGGCCGTCAGCCCATCGGCCGCCCATATCGTGTCCGAAGTGTTGATCCCGATCCGTCCGGGCATCCTCTGATTGAGCCAGTCACGCAGGACCGCCCACTGGTCGGATTCGGACTCGGGTGTCCAGTCTGCGGTCGTCACGAGCCCGCGCATATTGGTCATCGAGATGTTGAGTCGCTCGATCGGCTCCTCGGTTCCGGGATCGTAGAAGCACAATATCTGCAGGATGGGTGTCCAGGACTGCCAAGGGATCATGGTCCTGAATACGGGGTCGTGGTTGTCCTCGTGGCAGACGATCAGCCAGCAGTCGATCCCGGTTTCACGCATGACTTGGTGAAGAAGTCGGTCGAATCGATCTCGCAAAAGCTTGTTGACGGTTTCCGCCCTTTCCCGGACGGGAAGCACCGGCAAACCCGTCCACGAGATGCTCATAAGTGGGAATCTTCAAGAGACTCCGTCAGCAGGCGAAGCCCCTTCAAGATGCCCTCTTGGCCCTTCCAGTGCTCGATCGAGATGAACCCGTCGTAGCCGTCGTCTCGCAGTCCTCTGATCACCTGCCCCATCGTCTCACCCGTGTCTCCGATCGGATCCATTTCGCCACGATCATTCGGCTTGATGTGGATGTCGCGAACGAGACCTCCTATCAGCCCATAGCCCTCCGACGGCGGCTCCCCGACCCGCCAGGCTGTATCGATCTCCCAGATGACTTTCGCGGCAGGGGAATCCAGCGCGTCGATGACCTTCCGTGTGTCTGCAGCCGATCGGGCGATGGTGTTGTTGACCACTTCGAAGCACATCGTGATTCCCTCTGCTTCAGCGTGCTTCACCGAAGGCGATAGATTCTCGACAATCCGGTCCAGATAGCCGTCGATTCGATCAGGTGTGTGGTCGGAATCACCACCACCAGTGAATGGGAAGCACCTGACCAGATTTGTTCCCAACGCCTTTGCGACTGTCACTGTGCGAACAAAGATGCCCTGGTGTTCCCTGATCGCATCTGGCTTGTCGATGTCGCATTTTGCGAAGGGCGGCATGAGCACACCGACATTGGCACCAAACTTTCCGAATGTGTCTTGGACACGCTGGATGTCGTTCGCTTCCAAATCCTCGACGTTTTTTCCGAAAATGCTTTTTCGCAGATGTACTGTGGAAATGCCCGCCTCTGCCCCCAGTTGAAGGGCTTCCTCGAGGTCTTCGGACATCTCGCTGGCTATATAGCAGGGGGTCATATGTGAGCTCGTGTAAAGGAAATTTCTTTGGATTAATGGCGTGGGGTACGGTGCTTGGGACAGAGAGCGATCAATGTCTGCTGCTTGCCCTGTGTCCTTCGCTCCATGCCTCGTTGCTCCTAAGCCGCCTCCAATTGCCCCTGCTCCTCCAACCAAGCCCGGAGCGGCACGTCGTCCGGTGTCGGGGATGTGAATCCGCGGCCTCCTGAGTGCGTGACACCCAGGAGTTGCTGCCGGATGGGGTCGCAACGGTTCAGGTAATGATCCACGGTCATGTCATCCCGTGGTCGCAGCCAGCGATACGAGTAGCCGTAGAAGAGGACGCGTCTTGGCCCGGTCCAGTAGTTCGCGCTGGCTGAATGCCAGATTCGACGATCGAAGAACACAGCTGATCCGGGCGGAGCCATAACAGGAACGGCGTCCTCCATCTCTGCTTTCCTGTCTTTGCTAGGAAAGTCATTCCGAAGTTGGCTTCCAGGCACGACATAGAAGTTGCCTCTTCCCGGCTGCGATGTGTCCGTTAGAAAGAACGCGACTTTGAGCGAGACCATCGGACGGGGTGTCGTTTCGAAGTCTTGGTTTAGTTGACCGCTGTCCTGATGCCATCCAAGTTTGAGTCCCGTAGTCTCGAGGGATTCACCCTCAGGTTCCGGCGGCGTTAAGGTCATGTGGGTGTGATAGAGCTGGATGTGCCAGCCGAGAATGCCCCATACCTTCGGAAAAGTCGTCGGGCAGTCGAGAAGCTCCAAAAACGCGTCGTGCTTGCCGATGAAGTCGTAGTGGTTGACGCGGGTGAGCGGGTCGAGGCCCATCCGGGCACGCTCGTCCTTGTCGATTTTGTCTACGATTGGTATCAGTTCATCCACAGTGGACTGAGGGATGGCGTTCTCCACGATAAAGAAGCCACTCTCCTTGAACTGGACGGCCTCTTCTTCGGTAAGTGCGTTTTCGAGGCAAGCTGGGTCCATCTCGATTCCTCCTCTGGTCAGTCGACCTTCCAGAATATACATCGGTTGTGGAGTTCATCCACCTGGGTCTCGTGGATGAACTCAAAACCCACGGCCTCGTAGGTCGGCGAAAGCGGGGTCAGGTAAAATCTACACATGATTCTTGGCACTAAGTTTCATCTAATTTCGGGCAAAATTTGCCGAAACCGACGCTCTGTTGTAAGTTTTATTGGTAGTAGCACTCACCGCAGTACATCTTCCGAAGATTTTCAGCGTCATCCTCTCGCATTTTGGTCCTACGGTTACCTAAACGAGAACGTCGCAGTCATCTTGGGTAAACCGCAAGGAGCAGTATGCAGAAGTTCGATTCATTCCCTCTTCATCCCTCGATCCTCGCAGCCCTTAAAGACGAGGGATACGAGACACCCACACCCATCCAGCAGAAGGCTATTCCCCAAGCGTTGTTCGGCGAAGACGTCTTGGGCACAGCTCAGACAGGCACCGGCAAGACGGCTGCGTTCGCGTTGCCAATCCTACACCTGCTGAGCGAAGAACGGCCGCACAGTGGCAAAGGGGCGCGAGCACTTGTTTTGACACCGACCCGAGAGCTCGCGCTTCAAGTGGAGCGCAGTTTCAAGACATACGGTCGTGAGCTGAAGCTCTCGACTGCGGTCCTCGTTGGTGGCGTCCCTGTTAAGCCCCAGGTAACACAACTCCGGAAGCGACCGGATATCTTGGTCGCAACCCCGGGACGGCTGCTCGACCTGATCGATCAGGGCGAAGTCCGGTTGACCCGCATCCGAAAGTTCGTGCTCGACGAGGCCGACCGGATGCTGGATATGGGGTTCATCCGCGACGTCCGGAAAATTGCCTCCTTCGTGCCGAAGGAACGACAGACGTTGTTCTTTTCCGCAACCATGCCACCTGAAGTCGAGAAGCTGGCCAATACGCTGCTGACCGAACCGTCGCGCATAGAGGTTGCCCCCCAATCGACCGTCGCGGACAACATTACACAGTCGGTAATGTTTGTCGAGAAGTCGAACAAGCGCGCCTTGTTAACCAAGATGCTGCGCGAGCCCGATGTCGTCAGGGCACTTGTCTTTACACGGACCAAGCATCGCGCCAATCGGATTTCGCGACAGCTCTCGGAACGTGGGATATTGTCCGATGCCATTCACGGGAATAAGACGCAAAAGGCCAGACAGCAGGCCCTGTCTAAGTTCGACCGGGGAAGTGTGAAGGTGCTAGTGGCGACTGACATTGTCGCACGCGGAATCGATGTGGACGGGATCACACACGTTATCAACTACGAGTTGCCGAACGACCCCGAAAGCTATGTCCACAGGATCGGACGAACCGCAAGAGCAGGCGCAGCTGGTCAGGCGCTCTCACTCTGCGATATCGATGAGATTGAGTATCTCGCGGAGATCGAAAAGTTAACAAAGCTGAAGCTGACGACGATCGGAGACCACGAGTTTCACTGTGAGCGGACGGCAGGCCGATACGGCCGGAAAGGTCACAGCAGTGAAGTCAGGAACGGGCATTCGAACGGTGTGACGAAGAAGGTGAGAAAGACGAGCGGCCGGAAGTGGGGGAGAGGTAGACGGAGGTCGGAGGCGAAAGGAACGGTGAGGGAGCGACGATAGGACCCTGAATCAAGAAAGAAGAACAGAAGGCCCTGCTGCGGTGTCGGTGGGGCCTTTCTCTTTTGGTAGAGGTTATTAGGAAATCAAGGGAGAAGTTGTCCAGGCGTCCGGCATCCGAGGATGTCTTTGCCTGTGAGTATTGGTCGTGAAGTCGAGGAGGTGTAGTGTGAGCTGGTCATGAGGCGGCGTTATACCGAGATATGTACCTGATGCCCAAGCGAGGCCGGACACACAAGAGACACACCCGGCCTTGTCGCGAATTCCGTTTGTCTGCAATGCGCGAAAGCTGACCTGCCGTCAGCGAAGCGTATCGCGTGCCCCCACCCGCTATGTGTCTGTCGCGCGTTCGAGAAATGTGAAATTGCCTCCGACCGGCGATGTCTTGCCCTCGAGATACTTCAGTCTGTCCGACATATCCTCTCTTTTGAGAGATGAAGCCTCAGAGACCCGACTGGACATAAAAAGGGGCCGCTTCGGATCGCTCCGAATACGGCCCCCTGCAACTATTTGGGTTTCGACGGGTCGTTCTGTCAAGCCGCCTTGGCCATTCGCTCAGCCCACAATACAATCTTCTCCCGTAATTTGGGTGCTCTTCTCTGTGTACTCGTGGAACTCGATCCGGACACCTGACGGATCGGTTACCCACGTCTGCCAGCTCTCGTCCGCACCCAGCTTCTTCTCCGTGACCTCGTAGCCTTTCTCGATCAGGTGCGAACGGACGTCGTCGATACTATTAACCTCAAGGCAGAAGTGCCGGACCGGGCTCTTCGCCTGCGTGTCGACCTCGCCCATCGCGAAAACTTCGATGTAGGTGGATTCGGTGACGCCCAAGTAGTAACCGACCAGTTCGCCGTCTCGTTTGAAGTCGAAGACCTTCCGGAAACCGAGTCCGTTGCAGTAGAAGGCAAGCGTGTTGTCAAGGTCGCTCGAGGCAATGCAAACGTGTGCAATTTGGTTGATCATGGTGGCAGTGAATAGTGGTGGTGAATAGAAACTTCGACGCCATACATTCGCACGCCTCGCCGAAGGCAGGACACACCTCAAAAGACAGAGATATCGAGCTCCTGTGATGTCAGAAATTCAAGCAGCGCCGGCTTCCCGTTATCAACCTGCTCGATACCGCGCTTGATGGCTGGTATGATCTGGTCGGGGGACTCGACGCGTTCTCCGTAGCCGCCGAAGGCTTCTGCCATCATGGCGTAGTTGCCAGATATATCCGTGCTGCGATACTTCTCAGTCGAGACGGGCATGATCGGGAGCTCGATGGCCATGGAGAAGTTATTGAACAAGATCGACAGAATTGGGATCTGTTCGCGCACTGCGGTCTCGAAGTCCATACCTGTGAAGCCAATCGCGGCGTCGCCCCAGACGTTGATGCAGAGCTTGTCAGGACAGGCGAGCTTTGCTCCCATAGCGAGACCGAGGCCATATCCGAGCTGGGTGGTCTTGCCCCAGCCAATGTATGAGAGTGGTGTGACGGACTCCCAGAACGGGGACAATTGATCGCGAGGGCTCCCGGCGTCGTGCGTGATGATCGTATTGGCCACGTCGACCGTGTGCATCAGATCCCAGATCACTCGGTATGGTGAGAATGGTGTCCCCTTGTCGGTGAGCTTCGGCATCCACTTGGCCATCCAAGGCTTCTTGATCGACTGGATCTTTGCGGCTACGTCGTTCGCGTGTCCGCGCGGTTTCCCGCCCAAACGTTCCGAGATCGCTTCAGTCAGAGCCGTCAGCGTCAGATCCGCATCTCCGACGAGTGCATGATCGACGGCGATGTCCTTGTTGATGTCAGCCGCATCGAGAGTCGCGTGGATGAACGACTTTTCTTCCGGCATCTGGATCCCGAAAGGTGTTCGAGTGAAGCTGCACCCGATTCCGAAAATGACATCTGCATCGTGCAGGAAGGTGTGTACGGTTTGTGGAAGGGATCGGCCGCCTGAGCCGAGCGAAAGAGAGTGATTTTCGGGGAAGCTGCTTTTGCCTCCAAGGCTTGTGGTGACGGGGGCCTCAAGCAGCTCGGCGAAGGTTTTCAATGATTCCCAAGCCTCCGCGTAGTGCACGCCTTGACCGGCATAGATAACAGGTCTCTCCGCAGCGAGCAGCGCGTCGGCTGCTGCTTCGACAGACTCCGGCGAGGGGCCGGAGCGGACAGTGGGGACGGGATTGTAAGCGATCGGTTCGGGCACGTTTCCTTCGCGAAGTAGGTCCGACGGGATCTCTACGAGCGCAGGTCCGGGTCTGCCGTTTCGAACCTGGGTGAAGGCGCGTCGCATGATCTCAGGAACGGCCTCGGGGACGTTGATGCCTTCGCAGAGCTTCGTGACGTGCTGGAAGTTGAGATACGCTTGGAAGTTCGGTTTGACATTGGAGAGCTTGCGTGAATAACCCATCGGAAGAACGATGATCGGATGCGAGTCTCCGTAGGCCTGAGCCACGCCCCCGAATGCATTCTCGGTGCCCGGCCCGCTCTGCATCGCGAAGACGCCGATCCGTTTGCCGGACGACAGCCTACTCAAGGCGTCGGCCATGTGGAGTCCGATACGTTCCTGACGAACGATGATGGGACGGATATCCAATTTTGCACAGGACTCGATCAGTCCGTTGACGGGGTAGGCGAACAGAAACTCGGTTCCTTCCTCCTTCAGGATGTGCGCTATGGCATCTTCGACTTTCATGCGAAGCTCCTTCAAGTGAACGGGTTTGAGAACAACCACGAAAGACACGAACGGCTCGAAAGGGAAGGAAAATCAGAGGTGTTCTAGGGTTGTATAACGCTCAATCCAGACATTAGACTCCACTTTGGCACGAATTTCAGTCCCCGATCAGATACATCCTGCCGTTTAAGGAGAGCGATCCAGCCCTGTCACAAGTTGCGCAAGGGGCTTCGGAGGTTGACGTAGGTCCATTGGTATGGTGCGAAAAGACGACGCAGATTTATGTGTCAAGCTGATGAGTGCAGACGGGCTGCTAGAAATTCAGGGCGGTTCTGGTGCCGAAAAAGAAAAGGATTGCGGCCGAGAACCACTGGAAACCACGCTGCAATCTTGGGGAATCATACAGAACGTTGGCGGCGTGCGATGTCAGGAAAGCGATGAAGGAAAGGATTGTACTGGCGATTAGAGCGTGGAGAAGGCCGAAAACGATGGTCTGGGTATGCACAGGGAAGTCCCTCAAGATAAACTGAGGGAGGAGGGCCATCATAAGCAACGCGACTTTTGGGTTCAGCAGATTCATTAGAACGCCGCGGCAGTAGACCCTTTGCAAGGGAACGATCTGTGTTTGCTTGAGCGCGGAGGGAGAAAAGACGGGCGATCGGAATACTTCGGCGGCGAGATAGATCAGGTAGATGCCGCCCAGCCATCTGATGATGTTGTAGAGAGTGGGAGAGACGGCGACGAGGGTGGCGAGTCCGAGGGTAGCCAGAACCGTGTGACCGATGATGCCCGTAGCGTTCCCCAGAATCGCTGCGCGGCCAGCCGGGAAGCCCTGACTGGCCGCGGTTGATATGACATACATCCAGCTGGCCCCGGGTGACAGGGCGATCACCAGGCTGGCGCCCGCGAAGCCCCACGGGGATGGGAAGTCGGTCAACTCTAGCCGAAAGACCTTTCGAACAGCCTTAGTATGGCGGCTTTACCGTTGTCTTCGAGGTTACGCGTGCCGGTCCCCGTGAAGTGGATTTCGGACACGGTGGGTGTGTCAACGGGCACCCAGCTCCTCTGGTTCCATCCAAACCAGCTATCCTTGCTCTGGTCGAACACGCATAGCGGCTTGTTGCACAGTTTTGCGAATTCCGCGCCCCATCCTGTGCCCCCCTTTACCGTTTGGTCCTCTAGGATCTCTCCGATCACGTAGATCTCCTGCCCGTTGTTGATCTGATACCAGATGCTCTGCAGGATTCGCCTGAATGTCGGGCTGGTCGTGTATCGTCGGTTCATCAGCGTTGACACATACTCTAAGCTCACGTCCCCGTTCTTCAATTCTTCGTGATTCAATACGCGCTTACCCCGCTCACGTTCGATCAGATGCCCGTCGAATGTGAAATGGACCTCTTCGATCCCGAACTGCTCGGCGATCTCACCAAAGGCGGCCTCCGAACCTTTGGCGCCGCCGCTGAACAGTATGCATTTGGCTTTTTCCACCTCCTCCTCCTGTCAGTGTCCCTTGTTTTGTGTTTTTCGCGTTATCCGTTTGTTTTGCATCCGTTCCCGAATGTCGTCCCACGATTCGACGCAACAACGTGCCATCCAATCGTCGTGCAAAGCTGCCATCCGAACGACTCTATCCGGCAGGTTTATGGCCAGATCGTTCAGTTCTGATCGATCTTCTTGCAGGTCGTACAGCTCCCAGTCATTCGGATACTTGCAGACGAGCTTCCACCTACCTTGGCGTAGAGCTCTATTACCTTCGTGTTCCCAGACGAGCGTTTCCTTTCCGTTCGGCTCATCATGGAAAATGGGCTGCAGAGACGTGCCCTCCAACGGAAGGATATCGTTGCCCTCGTAAGTGTCTGGGTAGGTGGTGTCCGTGACGTCTAGGAAGGTCGCCATGATGTCCGTCAGCTGACCGGGTTGGTGCCGCAGGGCGCCCTTGTCCTCGATGCCGGCAGGCCAGTGTGCGATCAGGGGGGTCGAAATGCCGCCTTCGTGGACCCAGTGCTTGTACTCGCGGAAAGGTGTATTCGACAGGTTCGCCCACGGGATCCCGTAACTCTGGTAGGTCTCCTCGGGACCTGGCATGACCTCGGGGTCGTTTCCTCTCTGAACAGCCCGTCCGTCGCGGGTTGTGGGCGGCGCGATCTCAGCGTTGCGCATTCGGTTCCCAAGCTCTTCCGCGCATCCTCCGTTATCGGCTAGGAAAAGAATCAGCGTGTCCTCCAGTTGGTTGGTCTCCTCGAGCGCGTGAATGATCCGGCCGATGCCCTGATCCATCCGTTCGATCTGCGCTGCGTAAACCTCCATCCTTCGTTCCTGCCAAGCCTTGTTCTCCGCCTCCTCCCACGGGACCTGTGAGGGATCCCGTTCACTCAGCCCCCAATTGCGATCGAGGATGCCGGACTTGTGAAGACGCTCAAGCCGCTCCTCGCGCAGATGATCCCATCCCGCAGAGAAGCGGCCTTTGTATTTCGCAATGTCCTTTTCGTGGGCGTGGAGTGGCCAGTGAGGCGCGGTGTAGGCGGTGTAGAGGAAGAATGGCTTGTCTGGACTGCCCTGGTTGTGCTGCCGGATGAAGTCGGCAGCCTGATCGCTGATCGCGTCAGTGAGGAAGAAGTCCTCGGGTAGACTATCGATCTCTAGACGCTCATTGTTCCGGGTCAGGGTCTGCGGCTTCCAGTAATTGGCTGCTCCGGTGATGATCCCAAAGAACTCGTCAAACCCGCGCTGACACGGCCAGCTGTGCGTGTCCCCATCGGAGTCCGTGTGTCGCGTGATGTGCCATTTCCCACTCATATATGTGCCGAACCCGTTTGACCCGAGAACTTCGGCGATCGTGACCGCGCGATGATTCAGGTCGCCTCTATATCCCTCATACTGGAGGTCGTCCATCATGTGGCCGACGCTGGCTTGATGGGGATGCAGACCGGTCAGGATTGAAGCGCGTGTGGGGCAGCAGCGGGCAGTGTTGTAGAACTGGGTGAACCGAAGCCCGCTGGTCGCGAGCCGATCAAGGTTGGGAGTCTCGACCTCGCCGCCGTAGCAACCGATGTCCGAGTAGCCCATGTCGTCGTTCAGGATGAGCAGGATATTGGGCATTAGGATTGAGAATCCAAGATTAAGGATAGAAGATTGAGTTGCACGCTCGATAAGGTTGTGGTCGTAACCTGCACTGCAGATAAGGTATAAAAGCTGGTGAGACTGTGGCGAAAAGAGTTTAGATCAAAGGGGACCCTTCGGTGGGAAGGAAGAAGGTGGAGAGCCGGGATAGAAGCGGCCAGGAGCCAGAGTGGCTGTCTAGGGGGCTACGTCTATCGAGTCGAATTCCTCTCGTTGGATGATAACGCGGCTCCTCAGGTTGGTCTGTGACCGAGAGAAGCAGGAGAGGATTTAGCCACAGGAGACAAGGCGGTCAGTCGATTATCGACTGGTAAACAAGGGTTCGAAGCTCGCGTCGTAGAGGATAAGATGAGGAGGGTATCAGTTGGGTCATGAAGATGCAGATGAGCTCTTCCCGCGGGTCTATCCAGAAGCCTGTCCCCGCAAGGCCGCCCCAGGCATACTCGCCCGGCGACCCGAGTATCTGCGCTTGAACCGGATCCAGCGTGACAGAAAATCCGAGCCCGAATCCGATCCCGTCGAATCGCGTTTCACTGAATACCGGCTGTCCCATGCTTGAAAGATCGCCTCCGGCCGGCAGGTGATTGGACGTCATGTAGTCGACCGTTCGGGTTCCCAGAAGCCGTTGGCTGTTCACTTCACCCCGATTGAGCATCAACTTGCAGAAGGCATAGTAGTCCGAGGCAGTCGACACCAGCCCACCCCCTCCTGAGAGGAAGGTCCGGGATCCCCTATACGGACTCGTTTCCGGCGCATCCGACAGGTAGAAGCCGTCATCTTTGCACGTGTAGCACGCCGCAAACCGTGTCAGTAAGTCACGGGATACGGTAAATGCCGTTTCTTTCATTCCCAGAGGTCCGAGGATGTGTTCGTTGAAGTAAGTGTCGAGCCTCTTACCTGACAGAACCTCGATCAACCGACCGATCACATCGGTAGCGACGCTGTAGTTCCACTTGGTGCCTGGTGAAAACAGAAGTGGAAGGTCACCAAGCCTGTCAACGAACGAACCGATGTCGTAGTTTGCATCGAGAGTCTCGATTCCCTTAGATCTGTAGATGGCGTCGACTGGATGGCTGTCCAGAAATCCGTAGGTCAGACCTGATGTGTGGGTCAGGAGATGGCGAATTGTGATTGCCGTATTGGCAGGCTCCGTCGCGTAGTCATCCGGTGCTCCCTTTATGTATACGGTCATGTCCTTCAGGGCAGGCAGGTATTCCGAGACAGGGTCATCGAGTTGGAATAACCCTCTCTCGTAAAGCATCATCAGTGCGACACTCGTGATCGGCTTCGTCATCGAGTATATCCTAAAGAGTGTGTCGTCCTCGACCGTCTGGCTCGTTTCGAGGTTGCACATTCCGTACGTCGAAAGGAAAGCCGGATGATTCCTGCGTGCGACGAGGACTAGGTATCCCGGCAAACGGCCATCGTCGACGTAAGAGTCGAAATGCTCGCGAATACGGTCGAGACGCGGCGAAGAGAGGCCTACGGATTCCGGTGTGATGAGTTCCATAATTGGTCCACAATGATTGAAGTTAGTCTGCCGTCCCTTACTCAGGGCCGAAACCGAGGGAAGCGTGAATCTGGACAAACTTCCAGAGGGCATCCTGGTTCTCAAGCACGCCCGTGATCCGCATCGCCAATGTCTCAGGGGTGCCCTTCCACTCGAGTGTCCAGACCTGCTCGGTGAAGAACCAGGAGATGGTGTCCCTTTCGTGCACGTCGAGCCTGCGCGTTTCGATCGAGAATTTATCAGTACTTGCAACGTGATGCCGGTAATATTCCGCTGCTTTCTGAGCACCGGTCACGATCTCACCTTCGTCCGTTCCAATCTTGAGGAAATTTTGCTTCGAGATGCTCTTCAGAAGCTGTTCTGCTTCTCCTGCTGTGAGGCATTCGAAGTACTGAGCGATGGTTTTTCTGGCAGACTTCATTAACCGCAGTCAGATACGACCGGCTAGCCGAAGATTTCCTGCCAGGCGGCCCTTACGGCGGATACCGATGCATCATCCAATCTGTCAGCCGTAAACACATTCGCTCGAAGGTGGTCTGTGTTGGTCGTGCCGATGATAGCGGTAGATACATCCGGATGGGACAGCGTGAACTGGAGCGTGAAGTCGACGAGCGGGATGTTGCCCGCCAGTTCTGCAAGCGGAAACTGCTGAGCGCGGTCCCAAGGACCGGACATGAATGCCCCTTGGGGCCGATCCGGCATATGGTAGACTGCGTTGGATATCGGCCGCTTGATGATTGCGCCTATTCCACGTTCCCGGAGGGTTGGAAACATGACCGTGTCTGGTTCCTGATACAGGATGTTGTAGGTGAACTCCTGTGTGTCGAGAGGGTACCGAGTCGCTGCCTCAGCCCCGTCAGGCCCGTCTTGGGAAACGCCTATGAATCGGGTCCAGCCTCGTTCCTTCGCCTCAAGGAGGGCTTCAAAAGCAGCATCCGTGTCGTCCGATTCGCCGGGGAGGCCGTGGAACTGAACGATGTCGATCACGCTTGTTTGGAGTCTTCGCCGGCTCTCATCGATCGTTTCGAGTATACCGCCCGGAGAGTAGTCTTTCACGACTTTCCAGTCGCCGGCCTCTCTGACCTGACGATCTCCACACTTTGTAGCGACGACGAAGTCTTCTCTGCGATTGGATAGATAGCGACCGATACGTTCCTCACTTACCCCATACATAGCGGCCGTGTCGATGAAGTTGATTCCCACATCGAGGGCGGTCCTTAGCACGGCTTCCGCCTGTGCTTCGGGCAATCTGCGGTTCCCGATCTGAGCGGCGCCTAGTCCGATCTCGGATACGCTGAGACCAGTATTCCCAAGAGGTCGTGTGTTCATCAGTCTCTCACTCTATCTACTGCATCCCAAAGAGCGGCGGCGATGTAGGCGTTCTCCTGTTCGGTCATCAGTGGGTGGAGCGACACGCAGAACAGTCTGAGCGCCGTCTCAGTTGAGACCGGAAGATCCTCCTGCTGCCCGTCGATATATCTACTAATGAACGCGTGGTTTTGCCATACCGGCGGGTTGCCGACCATCGTTCCAACACCATACTCCTCGAGCAGGAGTGTGCTGAGCGCATCACGCTTTTTCCCCTTCCATTCCTTCGAAACCATGAGCGTGTTCAAGTAGAAGGTATGGTCGCATTCAGGCGGTTCGTAGGTCAGCGTGAGCTCAGGGATGCCCTTGAGCAGGGCCTGCCGCTCGCGTGCACGTCTGACTCGCAGAGAGATCATCTCGTCGAGTCGGGCAAGCTGAACGGTGCCAACCGCAGCCTGAGGCTTCGTGATCTTGTAGGATGTGCCCCACTCCTCGCCGCCGCCCCATTGCCGGATGTTTCGGATTTTCGTCGCAAGAGCCTCGTCGTCCGTCGTGATCATCCCGCCTTCGCCGAGTGTCGTCATCAGTTTCATCGTGTGGAAGCTGAAGACGGTCATCCAGCCCTTCTTGCCGATTTTTGTTCTCTTGTAGCCGCCACCGCACGCACGCGCTGCATCCCCGATGACCTTGAGCGGGCCGTACTTTGGGTGCGGATGTCGTTCAGCAATTTCCAGGTAGTCGTCGATCGGGGCCGAGAGTCCGTTCATGTGAACGGGAAGGATGGCACGCGTTTTTGGTGTGATGCGTTTCTCTATATCGGCCGGATCCGCGTTAAAGGTTTGGGGGTCGATCTCGCACAGTACTGGTTTCCCTCCTTGGCCGATGATGGCCAGAGAACAGGCCTTGAAGTTGAGCGCGGGTGTGATGACCTCGTCTCCGGGTTCCAGATCCAGACACATCATCGCAATGTCCAGACCGACACTGGCCGTTACGAGCGAGACCGCGAAAGCTGTGCCACAGTAGGACGCGAAGGCCTCCTCAAAGGCTACGATTTCGTCGACGTTGAAGCCGAATCCGACTCGGTAGTCCATGGAGTCTTGGATGGCTTTGACCGTCGCGTCGATCTCCGCATCGGTGTACCACGCACCGAGCTGAGGTTCTGCCGGGTAAGGGCGATCGGGTTTGTGTTCGAGGAGACGCTTTCGCTGTTTGCGCGTCATGGATGTTCTAGCCGCAGCATCGTTTGTATTTCTTTCCGCTTCCACACGGACAAGGGTCGTTCCGGCCCACTTTGAGCGCACGTGTAACTGTCTTCCCACGCATCGAGCCGTCATGCCTGATGCTGTCGGTGAAAGTAATCGAGACCTCGGCCAGATAGTCCTGCCAGAGACCTGCGTCCGGGAAGGAGGCTGTTGTGGCGAGATATTTGAAGAAGGCGTCGAGCAGGTTTGGGAAGGCGCGTTTCACTTCGACGGGCAGATCGAGCAT
>DPVD01000129.1:15612-16439 GCA_003526745.1 Candidatus Latescibacterota bacterium | reverse complement strand
CACTTCGACGGGCAGATCGAGCATCCCGATATCCCTTACGGATTCCTCGAGAATGTCGTAATCGAGCGGTGTATCGACAGTTTCGCACCAGTGAGATAGGAGCTCCTCCGCGTGGCCCTTCACTTTACTTTCGAGGAACAGGAAATGTTGCGATGCGCAGTAATCGTTGGCGGCTTCGGCGAGTGTCATCGGCTTGCCAGTGTGCCGTCGTCGTTGAGAATGGGCCGGTCAAGCCGTTTATGGTATGGTGGCTCAAGCACGGCACGCTGTTCCGAGGTGAGATCCTCGAGCATCTTCTCCGGCCACTCGGGATAATACCCCTTTGCGTAAGCCAGATTGCCGGGAGAAAACCGAAAGAGGAGGGACCGCCGCTGATGCTTGCCTTTCCATGGTAGGGTGCCATGTGTCGTTGCCTCCGTGAAGATTACAACGTCACCGGCCTTGCAAGTGATCGTCTTGATGAACTCCTGGAAGGCCTCGTGCTCCCTGATCGATTGCGGACAGGGATAGTTGCCCTTGTGGCTTCCTGGGATCAGACACAGACCTCCGTCACCTTCGTTGACGTCGGCGAACTGCCAGGCGACAACGGTGAGTCCATTATGCATCTGGCCGTTTCTGAAAATGTAATACTGGTGCGGGTCGAAGCCGGGTCCCGAGGAGCCGTGGAGGATGTGTCCTTCCGCTCCCTCCCTCATCGTGATCAGGCCTGCGTTGTGGTCCATCCGGTATCCGAGACCCAGGATCACGTTCAGATAGGGGACGATCTTGGGGTGGGCGATCATGGCCCTAAACGGCTCGCACCAAGGCTTCTCCCACGCAAGCAGTCC
>DPVD01000129.1:0-15335 GCA_003526745.1 Candidatus Latescibacterota bacterium | reverse complement strand
CACCAAGGTTTCTCCCACGCAAGCAGTCCGCCAAGATCGCCGCGGCCCGTGATACCATTCAGTGCTTCCGAGTTACCGGACAGGGACAGCTTGCCGGTTCGTTCCCGGATCAAGTGCTGGTGATGATCGATCGCCTCATTGCACGCCGCGACCTCTTGCTCGGACAGCACACCGCGCACCAGAAGATAGCCGTTGATGTCGAACAAATACTTCTCGTCGTCTGTCATCGGTTCTCCGTGTTGATGATGAAGTTGATGGAGACCATGGGCTGTTTGTCGAGGTAGATGTATGCCGTCCAGTCAGGGCGCCGGTTTTCGGGGTCGAGAGGGACACAGGTCACTGTGGTCGGCCTGGCTAGCCGGGTTGAGACGCGCTGCGTATTAGGAACTCCGGTTGAACTCTACGATGCTAGGCAACACACCTATCAGAGCGATCATCACGACGATGGAGAGCCCTGCGCGACTCATCTTTCTCCGCTAGATCCAGTATTCACAGCCTTTGAATGGCATGTGTTCGCCGTCGACGTATCTGGGACGGGCGCTATACACATTCTCAACATCCGCCTTTCCTCTGAGCAGGATGTTTGCGTGGTTATTCTTGTTCACACGAGTCGTTGTCGGGATGTAACGCAGTGTCAAGCCCACCCGCCACTGATCTGAAGTGTTCGCGTTAGACCCGTGGATGATCAGTGGGTTGTGTATGGACACGTCACCCGCTTCGAGCTCGAGATCGACCGCATTCGTATCGTTGATCTCGTTGGGATGTATACCGACGCCGAGCACGTATTTGTCCGTGTCAAGGTCGACCAATTCGTTGTGCTTGAGAAGCCTGTTGTTCTGAGTTCCAGGGAGGACCCGCATGCAACCGTTTCGAATTTTTGAGTCCGATCCGGCGACCCACAGTGTTGTTACTTCCATCGGTTCTAGTGGCCAGTAAGAACCGTCCTGGTGCCACTGGACGGCACGTCCCTTATGCGGACTCTTTGCTATGTAGTGGGCGGCGAAAAGCGCGATGTTCGGACCGATAAACTGTTCGGCCACGTCGAGCAGCCGTTCGTCACTGACCAGCCGGTGCACGAACGGGTCTCCAACGAGCAGGTTGTGGTGATACGACTCGGGGCGCACGTCGGGATGCTTTTCCCCAAGCCACCGGATATGATCGAGCATCTCTGCGGCTAACTTGGGATCGATTACGTTACGGGCGATCACGTAGCCCTTCTCGTCATATTCTTCGCGAAGAGATTGTCGCTGTTCTAAACCCATACGTCTCCCATCAAGTTCACTGCGGATGACCGCTAGGAAACCGACTAGGGTGAGGCGCCTGAATTCTAGTCAAAAACCCTATCCGGCTTTGCCACATTTCCCTCCATCTCCTCCGGCAGCTGATATACGTTACCGTCTTTGTCCGAGAGGTAGATGCACGACTTCGATGCTTGTCTGGCGTTGCCATCTGCCCAAATTGCGTAGAAGTCTGGATGTGCATTGACTGGACTTCTGGCATAGGTGTGGTTGCGCTCGCTGCCGGAGGTCATCAGACGGGTGCGTTCCCAGGTCTTGCCGCGATCCTGGCTGACCCACATGGCGATTTCGCCACCCGGATTATATGGTTGAGGCCCGCTCTCCGTTGGAGCGATGATTCGCCAGGTTCCGTCGGCTTCAAGGTAGAGTGATCCTGTGTCGTAGTTGCTGTCCGATTCCGTGATTGGATGAATTGACCATTCGGATCCGGTCCATTGCGCGATTGTCCAAATTCGGGGGCCGTTCTCCGGTCCCGATTCAAATCCCTTGCTGACCACATAGAGGATGACCGGCCGGTTGTTTGGGTCAAGACGGATGTCCTTCAGGTAAACTTTGAGGCCTTCAGCCGCGTAGTCGTGGACGAGCGCATCGTTACCGGGAGTGGTCAGGGGCACATCGATAGTATCGCCCGCTGCGTTCTGCCACGATCCGCCGAAGTCAACCGTCTCGAGGTAGTAAAGGTTCGTTCGCCAGTTGAGACCCTGGGGCTCGGGATGGTAGTTGAAGGCCGTGCAGCACTTGGTGTTAGAGTGAATGCTGATCTGATAGTGCCCCTTGTCGATCGCGGCGAGTCGGGTCCACTCGGACCACTCCCTGCCGTTCTGGCTCGTCATAAAGAAGAGCGTTCGATCGGACGGATCCTTGTATCGTGTGACGAAGGCGATGAACCCATGTTCAGGCAGGTGCCAGGCTTGCATATACGAGAAGTTGTTCATAGCGACGCGTGACCCGTCGACAAGCATCGTCGGATTCACATTTTCGAAAGCTTCGACCGAGTAGGGCTCCTTGCTCCGGTGGATGTAAGAAGGCCGGGACCGTCCGTGGGATGTGGAGAAGATCCAGACGTAACCCTCATCGTCGACTGAGATGACCGGGTTGTCGTGCGCGTCGGCCGTCTGCTTGTCTAGCAGGACTGTCGGCCGAGGCACTTCACCAGTCTTGTGGTCGAAGTAGCTAACCATGTGGATCAGAAAGCCCTCACGATCCCGAGAAAAGCTTCCGTCGTCTGCGAGCTGTTCCTCAGAGTGGTTCAGGTGCGCGTCGGGCGGCGTTCCTCCATAGCAAAAGAAGGTCTTGTCGACTTCGGACCTGTAGACGGCGAAGGGACGATGTTTGGCGCAGTAGGTGCCGAGCCCGCCGCTGTATTTGTAGACATACTCGTCCCCGGACGGCTGGTTGTAGTACCAAATCCCTCTGTATCCAGTGTCTTTCTCGTTTATCGTAACCACTGGCATCTCCGAATCGTGTTAAGCGTGAATCTGAGCCAGACGTCCTAGGTGGACCTCCGTTCGAAGCAGATCGTTGTAGTCCGACTGGCTCATCAGGCCAGCGTTGTTTCCTGCGGTATACAGATACCAGTGACCGTTGACACCGATCTCTCGAGGTCTGCACCAGTCCCAATGCTCGATGGCCGGAAGCCAGTGGGCTCGATCCGGGTCGGAAGTCGTGATCTGGGTGTTCGAAAGTAGTGTTCCCTTCAGTTCGAACACGAGGTGAAAGACTTCGTTCTCCGGGTCGGACCACCCGGGTTTCTCCTTTTTCTTTGTCGTGGAGACAAGAAGATGCACCCTGTCCTCCCGATCGTAGCTGATGGCGGTAGATTTTCCTCCGGACAGTTGCAGGTCAGGAGTCACCTCTGACAGGTCTATCTCGGTCCAGCCGACCTCAGTCTGTCGCCAGATGACGCCTCTATCCGGTCCGGGGAGCGAGGCAAATAACCACGCGTGGTCGTTTCGGTCCACGACGTGGGTGCCGATCCGCATGTTCGCCGCAGGATCATCGAAGCAGTCGAAAATCCAGTTCGTGGTCCCGATTGTAAGGGGGAACGTGCAAGGGTCTCCCAGGTTTGTCCAAGTATCGCCCCTGTCGATCGAGGAGATGTGAGACATACTCTTGGTGAGGCAGTCAGTATTGATCCCGGTCTCAGAGAAGTGGAACTGAAATGTCAAATGTAGTGTTCCCGTCGGACCGATAGAAAGGGAATGCATGAAGTGGTTGTAGCCCTTGGTCGGACTCTGAGCGATCACGACAGGCAGCTCCCATTCGGCCCCGGCCTTCTTCCTAGTGTAGTGAAGCTGCCAGCGATCGCCGCTCTCCCTGTAGGCGAGGTGTAAGGTGCCTTCCGGGTCGATCACGAGGGCCGGGTAGCTGTGTCGAGGCCCGATATGCTCAGGTTCAGACCAAGATGAGGTATCACTTGGTTCATCGGAAAAGTGGTAGAGAAAATCCCCGTGGTGAGCACCGACGACCGCGTGAACTCGTCCAGAGTCATCAACAGAGAGAGCCGGCCCGCAGTGGTTGTCGATCCCTTCGCCTAGCTGAATTACGGATCGAGGTTCACCCGATTCGACGTCACAGACAGCCACTCGTATCCGAACGGATTCGCCCTCGGACGCGGGTCCATCTAGCCACCCGACGATCAGGTCATCACCACGGCGTGCGAGCTTGTTGCTCATGTTGTAGGCTGTAGCCCGATCGGATCCTTCGGTTGATAAGCGGATTGTGTCTTCTGGCATGTTACCTCATTTACGCAGGTGAATATGCTGAACCGGCTCCGAGTCAAACCGGTCGTTGGACTCTTTGGTCGGTCGGCTCGAAGATACCGCGTGACTTCAGTTGTGTCGCTGAGCGGCGCGATACCAAGGACACCGGAGTTCGCTCTCGACCCAAATGGAGGAGGACGTGCTCGTGTTTAAGAGAACGAATGGCTCCTTTCTTCATCAGTCAGTCGGTTCCCGAAACAGTTTAGGATCAGATGGGGACAGCGTGTGCGGCTCCTACTTTGGCCGTTTGTTTCCCAATGAGCTCCCATATTTGTGCTTGTGTCTTCTTCAGTGAAGAGGCGTAGGGGAGGTGTGTTTGATGTCGTGAAGCTCTTCCACCAGTTCGCCGAAGAGTACGTGGCTAATCAACCAAGCTGAATTTCCTGTCTGCGGGTACGCCTATGTAGACGATTACGACGTTTTGATGAGATTTACGTTGGATTCCCTAGGGCTGTTCCGATACCTGTCATCCCGTATCCGTTCCCGCAATAGAAAAGTCGGAACTGTTCACCCTCTTCCAAGATCGATGGATACTCAACCATCTGATTCTCCCATTCGTTCTCTGGTGAAGGAGCGAGTGACAGATTGTCGCCGCCTTCACCCCTATTCCAGACATATCCGTCGTTGCTAGCCGCCTCCGACATCGAGTAGAAGCCCCAACGCGTCCCAATTCCGCAATAGATCATTCGATAGCCCTCTTTGTCCTTCCATACCCAAGGGGCTGCGACGGCTGCGTCTTCAGAGGGGACTTCCGGACGTGGGCTCAGAATGACGCGATGGTCCGTCCATCGCATTCCGTCATCGCTATGGGCGACCGCGCAGTGTTTCTCCTGGTCGATTCGGATGTCCTCGTGCGGCGTTCCGGTGGCGAGCGTGTAGTAGAGCCGGTAAGTGGTCGATCCATCTGGACTGGTCTCTTCGACGATCGTACCGCCCCCAGCGATTCCTGTGTTGTAAGGGAAGTGCTTTGTCTGGTCTCCAGTGATTATCGGGAAGGTTGAATGTCGTTCGAAATGGATGCCGTCGTCGCTGGTTGCCAAGCCGATACCCCAGAAGGACTGGAGACCTGTAGCCGCATCGTCTCGACCCGTGTAATACAGGTGCCATCGATTTCCAAATTTTCGGACGAGCGGGAGGACGCACCAGCGGCAGTCGAAGGTTCCGGTGTGACCCAGATCGAGAACGACACCGTGCCTGGTGAATTCGGTCGGTCGATCGGCACTTGCCGTAGCGAGGCAGATCCGCTGATGTCCCCGCGCATCTCCTCCCGAGTAGTAGAGTCTTATCTGGTTGTCTACGCGGATTGCCCACGGATTCATGCACCGCTGCGAATCGTGTGGACTGTTTGGGTCTGGCGGAAGGACCGGATTCTTCGGATCTCGTATCCAGTTAATAGGCCTGAAATTCAAGTAATTTCGCCAGTTATGTGTGTGGGATAAACAGTGATCTTGGAGTGCATTCGTAGCTTAGATTCCTTATGTGACTCTCGGCTGCGGTCGATTGTGATCTCAGCCGATGTCGGTCTGTGCATCACACGCGTCAACCTCTCTGAGCGGTCGACAAACCGACCGTCTAATAGAAACTGTCGGCTGGTGCCGACGTATATAGGGCCAGCAGCCACACTCACTAAGATATTCCTCGCCAAAGTCCACTATCCGTCGAGCAAGACCTCTTGGGCCATCTCTGCGGACGCATAGATCGCCCTGACGACCTCCAGAGATCGACGGCCTTCGGCCCCGTTTACAGATGGCTCTCGATCCGCCAACACCGCGTCGACAAAGTCCTTGATCTGGCGGCGATGTGCCTCGCCTCCTTCTTTGAGGACGGCTGCTGCGCCACTGTGTTCAATGGGCGTCCGGTTTTCTATCTCCCGCGCTCCATTATTGAACGTTTCCCAGTGCTTGATCCAAACGTCCTCGGTTCCCTCAAGGATGATTGTGCCCTCGGATCCATGAAGTTCGATCCGTTGCTGGACGTCGGGATGTACGGATGTGGTAGCCTGAATCACGCCTAGCGCTCCGTTGTGATACCGGACGGCGGCGACACAGGTATCCTCAACCTCGATATTTTCGTGGGCACGGACGTCCTTGTAGGCCTGCACGGACTGGACATCCCCAGCAAGATGGAGCAGCAGGTCCAGGCCGTGGATTCCCTGGTTGATCAGCGCCCCGCCCCCATCCAGTGTCTGCGTGCCCTTCCAACGTGAGTCGCTGTAGTATTCCTGGGGACGGTAGAACTTCATGTAGCAGTCAGCCATCACGGGGTTGCCGAGGATGCCGTCGTCGATTGCTTTCTTTACTTCCTGACACGCATCCAGAAAGCGCAGCTGGAAGATGACGCCCAGCTTGACGCCGTTGGCGTCGCAGGCGTCGATCAACTCGTCTGCCTTGTCGAGGTGGATCTCGATCGGTTTTTCGACGAGGACGTGTTTGCCGGCTTTCGCGGCCGGAACGCCGAACGTTGCGTGTTCGCCGCTGGCTGTGCATATGGATACAGCGTCGATGTCGTCACGGGATAGCAGGGCGTCGTAGTCCGCGGTTGGTTCGCCTCCAAACTGGTCTGCAATTTCTTTTGCGCGGTCCAGGTCGCGGGAGCAGATGGCGACGAGTTCGGCGTCTGCCATATCGACGATGACCTTGGCGTGGAGCTGGCTGATCATTCCGGCGCCGACTACTGCGAAGCGGATGGGTTTGTTGCTCAAGTGATTTCTCCAGATGTGGAATACAACGGCTGCTTCCCTGCAGGTATTAGGCCGCTTGGGAACCTCCGTGCGCAGGCATGATTCAAAGAAAATCTACGTAAACGTAATAGGCGCCGATGTCCTCACCGGCGTCGTCGATGAACCACGATTGCAGCAGCGTTTCACCAGCGTTTAGCTCAGCAGTGAACAGGATGCCTTTATCCTCCTGTGTAACCGCGGATTCCTGTTCAATGTCACCGACCTTCAGGCGTGCTGTCTTGACCGGAACGGCAACACCGCCCCCGTAGCCGTCCTTGATGTCGCTATAGGTTTTGAGTTCTCCCTCGATGTCCTCGACGATCGGTCGGTCTTCTTCTTTTGGCCATCGACGGAGTTCGAAGCGATACGTTCCGGGTTGAGCGACTTCGATTTCCCAGTAGCCGTTGCATTTGTTCGCAGCGCGGACAGACGCCTGATTCCAGGCGCACTCGGCCTCCGGGTTTCGCCAGTCGTGGGCGTTCAGCCGAACGCTGGGTTCTTCGGGTGATCCGATCGGGATGGGGATCGTACCGCTGAATTGCTCTGAGACCTTGTCCCACCAGCGATCGTAGTCGGCGCGCAGTTTCTCGACGACGTCCGGGTGGTCTGATGCGACATCCTTCTCTTGGCCGGGATCTGCCTGGATGTCGTAGAGTTCCTCACCGTTGATTAGCCGCCACCGCTGCGTCATAGTGGCGCTCTTTCGCCATTTGATCGGGTCAGTGATCCGTTGGGAATCGGTGACCAGCGTACGATCCGGCCAATCGATGTCGTCTCCGCGAATCAGAGATGCGATGCTCGTACCGTCGAACACAAGATCGTCACGCGCGATGCCGCAGAGCTCCATCAGCGTAGGCATCATATCGACGTTGGCGGTCAGCGTAGCGACATCTCGCCCCTCAGTCAGACCACCGTTCGGCCAATGGATGAACAGCGGGACTCGATGACCGCCTTCGTACTCCGATCCCTTGATCCCACGCATTCCGGCGTTGTATCCGTTCGCGATGAACTGGCCTTCGCCGGATTTGGCGCCGCACGCGGTCCCGTTGTCGGTCATGAAGATGAGGATCGTGTTGTCTGTCAGCCCCAGCTCGTCGAGCCGCCTGCGTAGACCGCCCACGTTTTCGTCGATGCAGGTGATCATCCCGAAGAAGTTGGCGCGATCCTCGTTCTCGACCTGCCCGTCATACTGTCTGCTGTAGCTGTCGTCGACGATGAAGGGACCGTGTGGGGCGTTGGTGGTGATAAAGCAGAGGAACGGCTCGTCCTTATGCCGCTCGACGAACTTGAGACCTTCCTGGAACCAGATGTCGGTACAGTACCCTTCGAAGGGCGTCCACTCACCATTCACCGCGTAATGGTCGCCGTTGTAATTGTTGCCCCAGTAGTCCGGTGTGTTCCCGATACCTCCTCCACCGTGGGATGCGGTTTCCTGGAAGCCGCGGTCTTGAGGCTGATAGGGGTAGTTGTCGCCGAGGTGCCACTTGCCGAACATGCCGGTAGCGTAGCCGTTGTCCTTGAGCAGTTGCCCCAGGGTCACTTCGTTCTCCCGCAGCATGGAGCGGCCGTTGATGGTATGCCAGACCCCGGTTCGATTGGTCCAATGACCGGTGAGAAGCCCACAACGGGTGGGGGAGCAGGTGGGGGCCACGTGGTAGTCGTCGAGGGCAATGGCCTCGGTGTGCAAGGTGTCGAGGTGAGGAGTCTTGACCCAGGGGTGACCATTACAGCCGAGGTCGCCATAGCCCTGGTCGTCGGTGATAACGAGGACGATATTAGGTTTTCCTGCACCAGAAGATGGGGCCCAGAATCCGAAGCCGAGGAAGAGGGTGAGAATGAGGATGCGCATGGGGACGGAAATTGTGGGAGAGAAGAGAGATTTTGCAATAGCCACTTCCCGGAGAGCTAATACAGTGAGGGAGATTCCACTCTGTAAATTCATGAAACTGACTTCGTTCCAGACTGTTTTCTCGCTCGTTGGGTCCCTGCTTCTGATCGCTTCCCCGGCAGGTGAGGGGGTAACTCCGCCGAAGGGTTTTGCCGCCCTGTTTAATGGGAAGGATTTGAAAGGATGGTGGGGAATTGGAACGGAGGACCCGGCCAAGTGGATGGCGCTGAGCCCGGAGAAGCTGGCTGAGAAGAAGGCCAAGAGCCTTGAGGATATCAGTAAGCACTGGAGTGTGGAGGGAGACGAACTGGTCAATGACGGAAAGGGTCTTTACCTGAGCACCGAGAAAAATTTCGGCGACTTCGAATTGCTGCTGGAGTACCGGACGGTGCCGCGAGCAGACAGCGGGATTTACCTGCGCGGTATTCCACAGGTGCAAATCTGGGACTCCACGGACAAGGGGAAATTCAAGCACGGCGCGGACAAGGGGTCGGGAGGGCTCTGGAACAATCCAAAGGGGCAGGGCAAGGATCCCCTCGTGCTCGCGGACAAGCCGCTTGGAGAGTGGAACAGCTTCCGTATCATCATGGCGGGAGACCTCGTAACGGTTTACCTGAACGGCAAGCTGGTCGTGGATCACGCGAAGTTGCAGAACTACTTCAATAAAAAGGGGGCGCTTCCTGAGAAGGGCCCGATTCAGTTACAGACACACGGGGGAGAGATCCGCTGGCGCAATGTCTTTGTCCGGGAGATTGGAGCGGAGGAATCGAAGGCGATTCAGGGAAAGGCAAAGAAATAACAGGTGGGTACAGGCCCTGAGAGTCCCGGTTATTTTCTGATAGGCGATGAAGAAATACCACCTTTTGCTCGGGGGAGTTGTTCTCGCACTCGGGGTTGTTCTGTTCTGGCCGCGGGGCAATGAAGAAGGGGGATCAAAAGCAGATCAGGGCCCCGCACTGCCGTGGTTCAAGGGAAATACCCATACCCACACCCTCTGGAGTGACGGCAATGACTTCCCGGACATGGTGGTCGACTGGTATAAGAAGCAGGAATATGACTTCCTAGCGCTTTCAGATCACAACATCCTGAGCAAGGGGGAAAAGTGGATGAAGATTTCGGCTATCGAGGGGCGCAAGAAGGTCAAGGGGGCTTCTGTGGTCGAGAAATACCGGAAGGCCTTTGGCGAGGACTGGGTAGAGACGCGGGGAGAGGGGGCCGGGGAGGAGGTTCGCCTGAGGACCTTGGATGAACTTCGCGGCGAGTTTGAGGAAGAGGGGAAGTTTCTGCTGATCGAGGCGGAGGAAATTACAGACCGGTTTGAGAGGCACCAGGTCCACATCAATGCCTTGAACCTTGAGGAGTTGATTCCCCCTCAGAAGGGAACATCCGTGGTCGATACAATGCGTAATAACCTTCGCATGGTGAAAGAACAGGCCGAGCGACTGGGGAAGCCAATCGTAGCTCACCTCAACCACCCGAATTTCCACTTTTCCTTTACGGCGGAACAGCTGGCAGAGGTTGTAGAGGAGCGCTTTTTTGAGGTTTATAACGGGCATCCGGGAATTAATCACCTCGGAGATGAGACCCACCCCGGCGATGAGCAGCTCTGGGACATGGCTAATGCCATTCGCCTCGGGAAACTGCAGGCCGCTCCGCTTTATGGCGTCGCGACCGACGACTCCCATGAGTATCACGGTGGAAATGTCTCCCCTGGTCGAGGGTGGATCATGGTGCAGGCTGAACGGCTGGACGCAAATCTCCTGATGGAGGCCATGGAGCGAGGGGAATTCTATTCCTCCTCCGGAGTAACTCTCAGGAAGGTATCCTTCCGCAAAGGTATCATCGAACTTGAGATCGCAGGGGAGTCCGGGGTGAGTTACACCACACAGTTCGTGGGAACCCGCAGGGGAGAAGGGGCTGTTGCTGGGGAGGAATTTGAAGTAAGCAGGGAGTTGCAGCCGGTTTACCGCCTGCGGGGCGATGAACTTTATGTCCGGGCGGTGGTGACTTCTTCAAGGAGTCATGCCAACCCATCCTTTGCCGACCAGAAGGAACAGGCCTGGACCCAGCCGGTGGGATGGCGGGAGTTGCTGGAGAGAGAGCAATGAATGAGGGGCGGCATCGAGGACCCCGTTCTGGACGGAAGCAGGTAAAGGTGTTCAGGAAGTGGCCGACAGATGAAGGTTGAAGAAGTGCAATGGGGGCTGAGGGGCTACCTCCAGACGGTGGATTTGCGCAAGCGGGTCCTGCGCGCGCCCCTCGGGATTGAGTGGACGGAGGAGGAGAAGGGCTGGGAGCCGGAGGAGCGGCACTTTGCCCTTTGGGATGGCGATGCACTGGTAGCCTGCGTGGTCATCCGTCCTCTGGAAGGGGGAGCGGTAAAGTTGCGGCAAATGGCCGTGGAACCCCCGCGGCAGGGATGTGGAGCTGGGCGTCGGCTCCTCGAGGGAGTGGAAGAGCAATTGAGAGTTGAGGGAGTTTCCCGGATCGAGCTGAACGCCCGGGATACGGCGGCAGGATTTTACCGGAAACTGGGCTACAGGAAGGTTGGCGGAGAGTTCGTGGAGGTGACCATTCCGCACTGGAAGATGGTGAAGAGGTTGTGACCTTTGACTTTCGATCGCCTGCCGATTAGACCATCGGCATGGAACACCATGTCTACTTTTGGATGAAGCAGGAGCGGAAGAACGACGCTGACCGGGCGGAGTTCGAGGCGGGAATGAGCAGGTTGACGGAGTCTGTCACCCTCGAGAGTGGATGCTGGGGGAAGCCGGCCGGAACGCAGGCGCGGCCGGTGACCGACCATTCCTGGGACTACGGTCTCTCCTTCAAGTTTACCACGCTTGCGGACCACGATCAGTACCAGGGAGACGATCCGCACCATCAGGAATTCGTGGGAACCTTCAAGGACTGGTGGGAGAAGGTGCTCGTGATGGACCTGGATTGAAAGGAGACTGGCCGGAGGGCTATGGCCTCCAGGGCATCGGGCCGCCTGGCTTGGGCTGGAGAAACTTGGCGTCGACTTTCTCATACCAGGAGTGAAGGTCCCGGCGCATTGACTGGACACGAGCAGGGTCGCTGTTCGCGAGGTCGACCTTTTCGCCGAGGTCCTTCTCCAAGTTGTAAAGGTGGACGCGCCCGTCCTCGAATCGTTCGATGAGCTTGTAGTCTCCCTGCCGGATTGCCCCTCCGGGGAAGCCGCCCTGATTGGAGTAATGAGGGTAGTGCCAGTGGAGTGACTTGCGCGCCAGCTTGGCCGAGGGATCGCGGAGGAGGGGGACGAGCGAGTGGCCGTCCAGGTGCTGGAGGGGCCTTGGAGGGAGCCCCGCGAGTTCAAGCAGGGTGGGGTAGAAGTCGGTGGAAGTGACTGGATGGGCACACACGGAGCCGGGTCTTGTCAGTCCAGGTGCCGCGATCATGTAAGGTTCGCGGATTCCGCCCTCGTAAAGCCATCCCTTCCCTCCGCGCAGGGGAAGATTGGAGGTAGGACTTCCTTCTGAAGTCGAGAGGCCGCCATTGTCCGACATGAAGACGACGATGGTGTTGCTCGCAAGCTTGTTCCGATCGAGGGCATCGAGGATGCGTCCGACGGCGGTGTCCATGGATTCCATCATCGCGCCGTAGACTGCGTGGCGCTGGCGGATACGGACCCTCCGGGGGGACGCCTTGCGTCCCTTGGGCTGCCAGACCTGTTCCTCGGAGCCGAATTCAGGTTTCTCGTCCGGAGAGGGGAGGGTGTCGGCTTTCGCGCGATATTTGGCCACAAGCTCCCGCTTGCCCTGGAGTGGTGTGTGAACGGAGTAGAAGGACAGGTAGAGAAAAAAGGGTTTGCCCTTGTTTGAATCGATAAAGCGGACGGAGTCGCTGGCCAGCCGGTCGGCGAGATGTTCGCCCTTCGGGCCATCGGGAAGGCGGGGATTATGGTAGGGGGAAAAGAAGCTGCGGGGCATTCCCCTGCTGTGACCACCGATGTTCACATCAAAGCCCTGTTTGGTGGGCCAGAATTCCGGGGTGGGGCCGAGGTGCCACTTGCCTGCGAAGCAGGTAGCGTAGCCTGCGTCCTTGAAGGCCTCAGCGAGGGTGTGTTCCTCAAGATCCATCCGGTCATGAAGAGGCGCGGGCTGGAAGAGTCCGCCTCGACGGCCGGAAAAGAAATTGGTGGCATCCGGACGGGAGGGGTGTCGGCCCGTCATGATGGAGTAGCGGGTTGGAGAGCAGACGGGATTGGCGGCGTAGCCATCGGTGAAACGCATCCCCGCCGCTGCGATGCGGTCGCAGTGCGGGGTTTCGTAGAAGGAGTTCGGATTGTAGGCCCGGATATCCATGTATCCCAGATCGTCGACCAGGAAGAAGACGACGTTGGGTTTTCCCGCTGCAGCGCAAGTAGCGGCCACCCCTGAGGCGAAGAGGGCCAGCACCGGGAGAAGATGACGAGTCATAGGCCCGATTAGGGTTGTGTGCAGTGGCGCTTGGCAAGTGGAATGGCATATTTTTCTGCGTATTTCCGTGATCTTTCGCTTTCGTTCCCGACAGACGAGAGCATCTTTCGGGGAGTTTTTATGAGGGTGTCATCGTCTGGATGGGTCGGTATTCTGCTGGCTCTTTGCTTGGTCCTGTTTTTCCGGATTCCGGGGTCCAACATCCGCGTGGACGTCACCGAGGGGGCTCCCGGGGAGTGGACCCGGGAGATGGTGAGAGATGCGGCGCCTGAGCATTCTGCCTCCGGTGAGGGGAAGGCCAGCTCCGGGGGTGGAGGGGAAGAGATCCTGAGTCTCGCTCGTTTTGAACCTGAGGCCCTGCTGGACGCGCATCCGCCCCGCAAGGGAGCGCCCCTCCGCTTTGCGGAGGCGGTGCCTGTGGAGGTGTCGCCGGAAGCCTGCGGGCATTGGTCTCGAGAGAATGGAACGGCGCGCTGGACGTTTCGAATCGAGGCCCCGGGGGCACGGAATCTGAACCTGGGCTTTTCGCGGTTTCGGTTGCCACCGAGTGCGCGGCTCGAACTGCGGGTGGACGGGGCCCTGATGGTCCGACCCTTTACCGCTGCCGACAATGAGGATCATGGCGAACTGTGGACCCCAGTAGTGGTTGGTCCGGAGCTCGAACTCGTCCTGAAGGTCGCGGAAGGTGAACAGGGTGCGGTGGAACTTGAACTGGCCTCCGTAAACCGTGGCTTTCGCGACCTGAGCTTTGCGGCTGGATACTGGAAGATTGGAAACGAGGCTCCGGAAGGAGATTGTCATATCGACGTGGTCTGTTCCGCTGAGCAATCCGGGGTGGGACCGGCCCTGGACCAGTATCGGGACCAGATCAAGGCGACGGGGGTCTACACCCTTGAGGGAGAGAGCACCTGCTCGGGGAGCGCAGTGAACAACGTGCGCAATGATGGAACTCCATTTTTTATCACCGCGGACCATTGCGGGATCACTTCTGGGAACGCTGCCAGCATGGTGGTCTACTGGAATCATGAAAACGCGTCTTGCCGGACCCCGGGGACGAGCGGGAATGGCGGAGACGGGAATGGCCCGGTCACGGACTTCAACAGCGGAGCGGTCCTGCGGGCCGCCTATGCCCTTTCTGACATGGCGCTGGTCGAGTTGGATGACCCGATTGACCCCTCGCACGAGGTCTACATGGCTGGGTGGTCGCGCACGGGGAATCCGGGCATGGCGGTCGGGATTCACTTCCCCAGCACATCGGAAAAACGGATCAGCTTTGATTTCGATGCCGTGCGCTCAACCAATGACCATGAGAGTGCCAGCAATGCGAACGGAACGCACTGGATGGTGGTCGACTGGGATTACGGCTCGACCGAAGGTGGTTCCTCGGGCTCGCCGATTTTCGATGAGAACGGGCGCATGGTGGGACAATTGACCGGGGGGTTTGCCGCCTGCGGGAATGATGAGAGTGATTGGTATGGTAAGTTTTCCAGAGGCTGGGAGGGAGGGGGCACTTCGTCCTCCCGGATGCGGGACTGGCTCGACCCGGATGGAACCGATACCCTTGTTCTTGATGGTGCCACGTCGGGCCTGGCGCGGGTCACGATTGCGGACGCTGAGCTCCTCGAAGGGGATTCCGGGACGAGGGCCCTTGAGTTCACCGTGAGCTTGAGCGAAGCGGTGGACGAGCGGGTCGAGCTGCTCTACTCCACGTGGAACGACTCGGCAGTTGGTGGCTCTGACTTCGTGGAGGCGTCCAATGTATCCTTCTTCCTGGCAGCGGGTCAGCTCAGCAAGTCGCTCTCGATTGTTATCAACGGGGACACCATTCCAGAGGAAAACGAGAGGTTTCAGGTTTCGCTGTCCGTGGTAGGGGGGGCTCCGGTGGCGATCGGCGATGGCGCGGCGTGGGGAACAATCACCAATGACGATTTCATCGAGCCGGTCCTGCTGGGTCCCATCCTCGTCGAGGGCCGGGTGGCGGAGAGCGTCTCGGTGGCGGTCGTGGCGCAGAATACACCCACTGAGTTTTCCCTGCGTGGAGCCCCGGTGGGAATGCAGATTGACGGGCAGGGGGTTATCAGCTGGGTCCCCGCGGAGTCCGGAGAGTTTGAGGTAGTGGTTGCCGTGGCCAATCAGGCTGGAAGTGCGGAGGGAGTTGTGACCTTTGAGATCGCGCCCAATTCGCTCGCGGCGGCGGTTGACTCGCCCGGGGGCATTTCCCTGACGACC
>DPVD01000496.1:0-6243 GCA_003526745.1 Candidatus Latescibacterota bacterium | reverse complement strand
CTGCGATGCCGGGATAGCATTTGCCCGGGATGAGCTTCTGTCCGTCCGAGAACCCTTCGTCCCTGGACGCCAGAACGGTGATTAGCTCGGAGCGCCACCAGGCCGTTCGTTCGGTGTGGGACTCTGGGGCGATGAGGTTACGTTCCTCTCGTGGATCCTGTGTCAGGTCGAAGAATTCTTCACGGCCGTCCGCCACATACCAGATGAACTTCTCTTTCCCGTCCGTGAGACACTGGTAGGTGGGTGCTGTTTCGATCTGGAGATACGGGCGATCGATCTCGGCCCGCCCCTGCATCCTCGGGAGCAGGCTGTGCCCGTCGACGCCCGCCGGACAGTCGACATCCGCCATGTCGAGAATCGTGGGCATCAGGTCCTCGATGCATACAGGCGTGTCGTCCACCTGGCTGGGCCGGATGCCGAATCGGTCGGGGGCCTGGATCAGGAAAGGAATGTGTGCGGACCCTTCATAGGGAAGTGACTTTCTCCAACGGTAGTGGTCACCCAGCATCTCGCCGTGGTCCGAGAAGAAGATTACGACCGTGTTCCGGTCTGTTCGGCGCGGGATGCCGTCGACGGGATTGAGCAGTCGTCTGATCTGATCGTCGATGTGGTTAATGAGACCGAAATAGCCTGCCTGAGCCGACTGGAGCATCTCGCCACGGAGATGGACGCGGTCAGCGCTGGAGTCGCTGCCGATACCGTCGTCTGGAGGGGGAGAGGACCAATCTCCGTAAGCCGGTGCCGGCAGGTCCTGCCGAAGATAGCGATCGAAGTAGAAAGCCGGTGGTACGAGCGGCGGGTGAGGGGCGAGGATCGACGTCACGAGGAAGAAGGGGCACGACGTGTCACGCCGATCCAGGAAACGCAGCGATTCCGTGACGGCCCAGTTTGTCGCGTGGAGCGACTCGCCCAGATGCCAGGTCCGAGCAGTCCAGTCATTGTGCATCACGCCCGTGCCGTAGTAGCCGCCCGATCCCTCAGGCGCATTCCGGGCGACAAAGGCGTCGTAGTCGTCCGGCACGCGGTGATCCTTGTAGACCGTGTGCTCGAACCCGTAGCGTTTTTCGGGAGGGGTCTGGTGCATCCCACGGCCCACCCACTCGGTTTGGTATCCGGCGTCCCTTAATGCGCCGGGAAGCGAGGGACCCTCCCACTCGATGCCGCCATTGTTGAATACCCCGTGTGTCGAGGGGTGCTGCCCGGTGAGAAACGTCCTGCGAGCGGGCACGCACACGGGGCACGTCGAGTATGCTCTGGAGAACCGGACACCGGCGCCACCGATGGCATCCATGTTGGGCGTCAACAGGCAGGGATGTCCCGCGGCACTCAGGCAGTCGCCGCGCTGCTGGTCGGTCATGATGATCAGGAAGTTGGGTCGGGCGTCCATCACGTCTCTTCCTCTGGTTCCGATTCGCCTGCGATGCCACGGGACTTCTCTCCCATATCCACCCGGTGACTCGGCTCTGCCTCCATCTGAGATTGATCTCTAAGGGTGCCATCCAGCCCGCGCCTGCTGAGGATGAGCCTCGGATCTCCCAACTCGTCGTCCACCAACACCTCGAGCAGCCGGTTGATCAATCGCTGCTTCAGATCCTGGTGATCCAGACTGTCCTAAAGGTTGGTGAGATCCTCCAGGTCGTTCTTGACGTCGTAGAGCTCCCTGTAGGGGGCTTGAGCCGTAGTGGAGGAGCTTCCGATTCTCGTCTTGCTCATTGCTTCCTAGATGTTTCAGTGTCTTCTTGGTTTGAGTTCCTCCTAGATTTGTGAACGGTGGATGGCTTCGACCAGCTCCATCGTCTTGATCGCGTCGTCTAGGTTGGTTTCGGGCTGTCGTCCTTCCCGAATGCAGTCCAGGAAGTGCCGGTTCATCGTATGCTCGCCATACGCACGGTACGGTTTTTTGCTACGGCTTATCTTGTGGCCGTCCAAGAGCTTGGCCGGTTTGACAGTTCCTTCCGTGAAGATACGGCCGCCTTCCTCTGGATCCCCGAAGAAGGAGATACCCTCCGAGTGCGCCTCCACAGCAAAAATCCGACGACCCATCTTGTAGCCTGACTTCAGGAAACCCGTTGCACCTGAGCTGAATGTGACCATGGCGAGAAACACGGTCAGGTGATCCGCAGCGATGCGTCGAACACTGCTCGCGACACTCAGCACTTCACCCCCGCACAGATATCTGAGTGTGTCCACTGCGTGCACGCCATCGACTGTTAGCTGGTCGGCCGCGCCCTTATAGGTTGGAGGGGAGCCAGGTGCCGTATGCTTGATGAACATGGCTTCGGCGGAGTGGACGGGTCCCACGGCTTCACACATCTCTTTACCTGTCCTGATGACAGGTGCAAACCGGCGCTGAAGTGTCACTCCTGTTATGACACCCTTCTTTCGTGCGAGAATCGCGAGCTGGCGAGTTTGCTCCGACGTTAGTGCGGGCGGTTTCTCAAGGATCAGGTTGCTGCCCATGTCGATGACGTTGGCCGCGATGTCATACACGTGATGAGGCGGCATTATCGCATACACCAGGTCGGGGCGCTCCGCCTCGACCATCTTCTGATAGCTGGTGTACTGGTTCGGTATCCGAAATTGCTTGGCGACCCTTTGGCGTCGCTCCTCGTTGAGCTCGCAAACTGCGCAGATCTCGGCGTCCTTCATCTCGCTGAGTGACGGGTAGTGCGCGCCAACAGCACGGTTGCCTGCGCCGACAAAAGCGACGCGCAACTTCGGGACTAGCGTTTTGGCCTTCTTTGATTTGGCCATATGGGCTCCTTCTGAGTCTAGTCGGTTTCGTTCCAGAGGCTTTCAATGAAGCGAA
The DNA here is from genome assembly GCA_003526745.1 of Candidatus Latescibacterota bacterium. Classification (GTDB taxonomy): domain Bacteria; phylum Latescibacterota; class UBA2968; order UBA2968; family UBA2968; genus UBA2968. Next base: position 3,434 of record DPVD01000496.1, on the reverse strand, counting down.
CGTCGATGCGGCAGAGATCGCAGACGGTGTCGACGTCTTCACCCGAATACTCGCTGTGGAAGCTGACAGGTCCCTCAAAGTTGATTGCCTTCATGGTCTTGATCAGGGCCGGCCAGTCGCCAAAGCCGGTCCCGAGCCGGACGACGCCCGTCTTCCGCGTGCCTTGGTCGTTCCGTCCAGTAGGTCGATGACGAATCAGGTCTTTGAAGGCAAAGACCGACAGGTAGTCGCGGACGATGTCGATCGCCATCTCGATCGGTTCGCCACACAGTGAGAGATGACCCGGGTCGGCAAATATGCCGATGTGGGTGGGGTCGAATCCCTTCACAACGTTCATGGCCGCACAAGAGTGCAGGCCCATAGACTTGCCTGAGTGGTTGTGGACCACAGTCTTGACGCCCGTCTTCTCCGACAGCTTCTGGAACCCGTCCATATGCCCACGGATCTCGTCTAGATAGTTCCAGTAGTGTTTTTCGGGCGTCCAGTGCCAGTATCCAAGCTTGATGTGTCCGACGCCAGCGTTGCCACACGCCTCGTAGTAGGCCTCTACATAGTCTATATCCGGGCGTGTAAGGTCCCCGGGCGCTGTGACGAGCGGAATGACTAGACCCTCGTCAGCGAAGGCTTTTGCAGCCTCGGGCAGCGCGGTTGCGATGTTTTCGGGGTTGACGGGGTATCCCGGGCGAACACATAGGTCGGCACCCTCGACAGTCGCCGACTTGAGGCCCTGAATGACGCCCTTCAGGTCCAAGCCCTCCAGGTGTTTGGTGAACATGATCTTCTTCATCAGAAAATGCCCTCCTCTCCGGGTTTAGAGGTCCTTATGAGCCCAAGTAGGGCTGCCCGATCGGGTTTGTCAAGGTTGGCTCTGTTGCGATCGAATTCGCTTTAACGGCTATTCCGAAATCATTATATTGGATGGCGTTACGTGAAACAAACGGCACTTCGCTTGCAAGGGAGTCGCGACAAGGGGACCCCTGATGCCCAACGCTTTACTGATCAGCCCAAAGAATCCGATTACGTTCTGGAGCTTCGACGAAGCGCTCAAGATGGTTGGGAAGAAGAACGCTTTTCCCCCTCTGGGCCTTCTGACGATTGCAGGGATGATGCCGGATTCGTATCAGCTTCGTCTTATCGACATGAACTGCCGGGATCTGGTTCCGGAGGATCTGGAATGGGCGGATGTGGTGATCACGTCTTCCATGATCATTCACTGGGAGTCCCTTGAGGATGTGATCCGCCGGTGTAACGACGCCGAAGTTCCGATCCTTAACGGAGGACCGCTTCCCACACAATACCACGATGAGATCGAGGGTGAGGCCATTTTCTACCTAGGCGAAGGGGAGAACGGTTTTGTCGATCTCGTCGACGAAATGGTCGCCCACCCCGAACTTGTCGTGAGACGCACGGTCGACCGTCGTGGCGAATTCCGAGACCTCAGCTACACGCCGCTCCCGAGATGGGACTTGATCGAGTTCAACAACTACAGCAACATGGTCGTTCAGGCGACACGTGGCTGTCCCGAGAGCTGCACCTTTTGCAACATCCCTTCCCTCTATGGGAAGACGACACGGATCAAATCAAAGAGCCGGATGGTTCAAGAGCTGGACGCGCTCTACGATACGGGGTGGCGCGGTGCGGTTATGGCTGTCGACGACAACTTCGTTGGCAACGCTGATGCAATTCGCGAATCTCTTGAGCAGGATGTGATCCCTTGGCAAAAAGAGAGGGGCTACCCGTTCCAGTTCCACACACAGGCCAGCATCCGGGTCAGTGACGATGAACCTTTGCTCCAAGCCATGTGGGAAGCCGGGTTCGATAAGGTCTTTGCCGGTATTGAGTCACCCGTCGAAGAAAGCCTCAAATTCATGGGCGCTCGCAAGAACCTGCAAGGAAAGACACCGCTTCTCGACAAGGTTAAGAAGCTCCAAGCCTTTGGGTTCGAAGTTCAGGCTGGGTTCATCATGGGTCTGGATACGGATCCCGATGACATAGACGATAGGATGATCGCCTTTATCCGGGAGGCCGGAATCCCGATTGCCATGGTCGGGATCCTCGGAGTCCTACGCGACACTCCTGACCACAAACGTTTCAAGCGAGCCGGCCGCCTGATTGAGGAAGCGAAGTACTCGGGTGATTCGGGCATGTTCAGCCGACAGTTGAGCTATGTGCCGAAGATGGACCCAGAAAAGCTGATCAACATGCATCGGCACACGGTCGAGACACTCAACAGCCCCGAGATTTTCTTCGAACGATGCGCCACCTTGTTCGAAGAGCAGAATCGACGCCCTCTGGGGAGCGTCCCGATTGGATGGGCTGAAGTTCGAGCCGTTTTGCTGTCGATTTGGAAACAAGGGGTCGTCGGCAGTTACCGCAAGACTTACTGGCAGTTCCTTATCAACACGTTGTCTGCGAAACCGAGCCACTTAACGGATGCGATTCGTCTAGCGGTCCAGGGACACCACCTGATCACGACCACGCAGCAGGCGCTCCACGTGGATGCAGTTAAGACTTTCTTTGAGGTTGCTTCGTCAGAATTCGAGAAGTTCGCGAGTGGTTCGAGAGAAGCGATGCAGCAGGCAGAGGCCTATGCCTCAGACCTGATGCACGCTATTCAGGATCGATTCGATCAGAGCGCGGGCGGCGTTAGGGCGCTCAGAGCGAACGCCGATGTGCTTTTGAAGGCAGCGCAGATCTATTGTGCCTCTGTGAAAAAGGAGTTCCAGCATCAGGTGAGCGAACCGCTCGAAGCCTTCCAAGAAGAGATCGAGCGAATCGTGAGTGTCTATGCCGTCGAGGCACACAGGGTCGGCTAGCCGCATCTGCAAACAAGAATATCAAGGGCCCGATGTGAGATGCATCGGGCCCTTGCTATTTACGGTCAGGGTTTGGAAGCTAGAGCTTCCAGTAACGGTCGACGTCGCGTTGGTATGCATTGACCTTCCCGGACACGACATCTTTGACTTTGACGACCTGACCGGACTTGCCAGACTCGTAGATCGCTTCGCTCACGGCTTTGCTCAGCATGCCCTCGTGTGCATCGATCTCGACGGGTCGTCCCTTTGCGAGGGAGTCGACGAAGTCCCAGAGTTCGAGCGTCATACCGTCGGTGAGACCATATGGGAACAGCCGCTTTCTCTCACGATTGCTGATATCTTTGAGGAATAATTCCTGAAGAGCAGCCATGCTGTAGGTGATTCCGCTGTTCAGCTGCGCTTCGCCACGAGGACTAGATGCAGCCGGATGGAAGATGTCATCTGTCGCGATACTGCCCTCGCTTCCGCACATCTGCAGCTGCGTGAAGCCCTTCCCGGGTGCGCTGATCGTCCAAGACCAGGTGCCGATCACGCCGCTCTTGAAGTTGAATATGCTCGTCCAGAAGTCCTCCCTGGCATCGTTCACGAGCCGATCGCCTTTCTTGTGCGGGCGCTTCC
>DPVD01000393.1:0-4403 GCA_003526745.1 Candidatus Latescibacterota bacterium | reverse complement strand
GTGGCGGCCTTGCTGCTCGTGAGCGGTGCCACTCTGTATTGCAGATCGATCAGTCCTCCTCCTGAATCACCTCCGCAAGAAGAGCCGGGCTGACGCTTCCCCCACTGACTACACAAACAGACACTCCCCGGTAGCCAAAGTCTGTGTGCAGGGCGCCCGCTAGGGCGAGTGCACCTGATCCCTCCGCGACGACCTTGTTGCGCAGGGCTAGACTTCTCATCGCCTCTCTCACCCGAGTCTCGGGAACGACGACGATCTTATCGACGACCTCTCTCAGGAGCGGATACATCTCTTCGACGATCAGCGGGACCTTTGTCCCGTCACAGATCGTGTCTGTGGGGGAGATCCACGTACCTTTCCCAGCTGCGAAGCTGGCCTGCAGAGACGGACACCCTTCCGGCTGAACAGCGATCACGCGAACCGACGCATTGCACGACTTGATTGCGGAGCCCACACCGGCCGCCAATCCTCCGCCGCCAACAGAAACGAACACTGACTCAACTTCTGGCACCTGTTCAAGGATCTCCAGCCCGAGTGATCCCGTGCCTGCGATCATATCCGGTTCGCCCCAAGGGTTTAGGTAACAGTATGGTTCTGAGCGCCATTTTTCCTCGAGCATGTAGGCAAACAGCTCATCAACCGAGACCTTGACCGGCTCGACTCCGTAGGACGTGATGGCTTGGAGTTTGGCATTCGGGACCGTTTCAGGTAGGAGTGTTTTGGACGGGACGTTGTAGTGTCGAGCCACGAACCCGAGAGCCTGCGCAGTGTTGCCTGCGCTCGTCGTGCAGATCCCTTTGGTGCGGTTAAATTCAGGAAGACGAGTCGCCCAGTTGTAAACACCACGCAACTTGAAAGAGCCGATTGGCTGGAGCGTTTCGAGTTTCAGGCGTATACCCTTGGCGTTTCCTATGTAAGGAACGGTTGGGGTTCTGGCCACTACGCCCTCGATAAGGTTGGCCGCCGCCTCGATCGCTTCCAGTGTCGGACGAGAGACAGGCTCACCACCCCAGCTGGGGTGTGGTCGGTTCACGAAGGTCCCCTAATTATCCAATAGTGGCGACCCATCCAGTAAGGAAGCAGGAAATAGGTCTCGTTATCCGATTCGCGTGATACATCACCATCGGATCGAATTGACGCATTCATTCACTGAATGGTTGATCTCTGAAGTGTTTTTCGGTCAAGTTTGAACGCTCGACTTGAACTAGGCTTTCGCATGGTGTGTGGCACACTCTGTCGAAATAGATGGTTATTCGCGTCACCTGTATTAGGAAGCTCTACTGGGACACAATGGTTGACGGAAAGTGATTACCTAGAGGAAATTTCTCGCAATACAGGGTTGCCCGCAACCTCTGAAGCTGATTCGTGACTCGTGCCTTCTACAAGGTCAAAGAAGCGGGCACCGTCGGCAGCTTTGGAGGAGAGAGAGAGCTCGTGGGCAGGAGAGACGATCGTCAACGGGTGCATACATGTAAGGGTCCAGACGTGGAGATTGGCGAAGAGGATTGTGTTGAGAAGTCGGTAGGCGGTCACGATTGGGCGAGGATTGCAGAGTGGGTCTAGGAAGCCCTTTGCGACATCCATAGTCCTGTCGAGGTCGAGGCTAGGCTCGCAGAAAAGTCTGGCCTCATCGATGCAGGCGGTGAGGAGCGCGGCTCTGATAACACGATCGAGATTTTCCTTGTCATCGTCTACCATAGAGAGTGTTAGGTCGACTGGCTTGTCCGGTGGTGACTTGGCAATCGTCTGGATCAGGTTGGGGGATTCCCAATGTGCGATCGAGACAACGGACCGGTGGAACGGATGCGCTGCGTTCGCTCGGGACACCGGGAATCCGAGGCGTGTTCTCAGGTGCTGTTTGCCGGCGACAGGTTCGGTGGGATCGATCGGGGCTACGGATACTTCGAGGGAGGTGTCGATTTTCGCTTTCATTTTCTGTGTCTTCGGCACTTGCATTTCAACACTATCGATCTGGTCCTCGATGTCCCTGACCCGCCTGCCGATTGTTGCAGGATCGCGAGAAACGCAGATGGCAGTCAGTAGGGCGCCTGACTCCCTTAGAATCTGAAGACGAGGGTTCTGGTTGTCGTCCTCTATGTCTTCGATGGGTACGCGGATGTGGCGGAGCCCCATCTCTTGGCAGGCGAGAATGGGATAGTCATTTCGAACCGTCTGTCGGATCGTCGACGGGTAGGCTAACGGTATCTGTACGACCGGGGCTGGAGGATGTGTCAACGTAATACCCAGTCTTGCTTCTGGAAGTGACCGCGCTGTCCTCGTTATCACGCGGCGTCCCGAGGGTTTTCTGGAACGGCCCGAGGTCCGGACGATGTGGCGATCGAGGTATCCAAAGCCTGACCGGTAGAGGTAAAATGCGAGTTTCGGTGTGTCGTCTCTACCGTGCTCTGGAGGGGGGGCGGAGGTGAACAGGTGTGAGAAACCAGGCCTGGTAAAGGCAGGTGAAGGCAGGATGTGATAGTCTGCACCTCCGATTCTGTCAAAGAAAGAAAAATGTACGTGTGCTGCGCAGACTAGCTCGATCCCGTGCTTCTCGATCAATGCAATGAGTTCGCCTCGAGCGGGCTCGGCGATCACGTCGTAATTGCCGAAGGCCGGGTCCGACTTCTTGAACAGGTAAAGTGGAAGATGAAGAAACAGGCAGATTCTTTGGCCAGACGAGGACTCGAGATCCCGCGCAAGCCAATCCATCTGCCCATTGTTAATTGGCAGATCCGTGTTCAGAATCTGGGAGTTGATTACCACGAAGTGGTGCGTTCCCGCGTCGAAACTGTAAAAGGTGCTGCCGAATCGATCCTCATAGGCCGCGAGGCTCTCTGACGTGACCGGATGAGTCGGCATTGTCGGATCCAGTTTGTCACCGATGTCGTGATTGCCCACGCAATGACGAAACTGGACGCCAGTGTTCGAGATCTGCTCTTGGGCTTTGGCAAGGGCTCTCAGGAAGTTAGGTGACTCGGGATACTCTTGGGTTAGGTCACCCAAGTGGATGTTGATATCCGTGCCGAGGGAGTGCAGCATCTCTAGTGTGGCCTTGCTGCGTCGAGTCTGATGTCTACGCGACTCAAATTCGATCGGGCTGTCGCCCGGATCAAGCATGTAGTGCGTGTCGGCGATGACCGTAAATTCAAGGTCGGAGTCGGGAAGGAAGGATCGATCGAACAAGATTACGCCTTTCGGTATAACACGATCTATCGTTCAGGCCTGAAGAGCTTCTGGTCGAAACTCTCGTAATGCTGGAAGGCGGGCAGTCCGTTCTAGCGCAGCAGGCATCTAGCTACTCGGGATGCGTGCGCATATTCAGCCGTGCTTCGCACACGGCTTATTTTACAGTCTAGCGTGCAGGAAGGATCAGACTACGTGACGCACGTCTTGAACAAGGATCCGAGTCGCACCTACGACGGCGCTTGAAGCGAGACAGAGAGAAGGCGGTAGGATTTCGTTGGGTTTGCAACCGCGAAAATTAAAGTTGTAGCGACCCTCTGGTCCTCTGCAAAGGCAAAGGTCTTTGTGAAGTGAATCGACCATTGATGTTTGGATCATCGTATCTGCAACTAATCCTTTCGAAATAGAGTTCGATGAGGCCCGTATGAACTTTCTCCGTGACCTGCTACCGCGATCGATTTACTAACCAGCAGAGCGGGAAGGGTCGGCCGAACGGAAGCTTGTCGAAGGTATAAACCTGATTCTCGACGGCTATTTCGAATGTTCTTAGGCGTCTATTCCACGGGTTGGCCGAAGACGGCTGCGAACGACAGGAAGTCACTGAAACCGACAGACCCGTCTTTGTCCAGATCCAGACGGGAATCGTAGTTGGCGTCTCCTTTTGCGGCTCCAAAACCGCTGGCAAACTGCAGGAAATCCCCAAAACCGATCGTGCCATCCCCATCGAAGTCCGAGGCCTGCTGGGGCGTCAGAGACACATCCCGATTCCCACCGATCACCACATACGCCGCACCTGGACCAATTGTCAGGTCGTTGGATCCCAGCTTTCCTGAAGCCAGCGTAATCTGAGCCTCACCGCTAAAGGTCTCGGCAACTTCGAACGTGGCCACACCCACAGAACCACTATCCTTACTCGCAAGCCCCCCTAGGATCACGTTCGAAAGCGTCATCTTTCCATCACCGGGAGTCTCGAGGGTCACCGCTCCCGCAAAAACATCCTGTGCGCTGAATCCTGAGAAGGACAACTCCTGGACGTCCCAGGTAAATTCAGCCAGAAAACCGCCCTCGCCATTCGCACCTTCCGTCACGAAGACCTCAACCTCGATCTTCTCACCCGCAACCGGGTTCTCCGGTGTCTGACGAAGACCCTGATCACCAAACGTCGTATCAAGATCCAGGCCCATCGGACCCACCTCGCCCGACGGTAATGCTACAGCATC
>DPVD01000365.1:1489-4848 GCA_003526745.1 Candidatus Latescibacterota bacterium | reverse complement strand
TCACCGACACCACGAACACCATATGGATGGTCCGGGTTCGGGACCTCGACGAGAACGGTCTCGATCATCGGCAGATCGAGCGCTGTCGGCATTCGGTAATCGAGGAGACTGGCGTTCATCATCGTGCCATCTGAGTTGTAGAAAAACTCCTCGTTCAGCGCCCAGCCGACCCCCTGTGCTACACCACCCTGCAGCTGGCCTTCCACGTAGCTTGGGTGGATTGCCGTTCCGACATCCTGAACGATCGTGGCGCGCTCGATCTCAACCTTACCCGTGTCCGGATCGACATCCACATCCACGATCACGCAGGCGAAAGCGCTCCCTGGGTTCTTCGCCTGGACACTGGCACGACCCGTGATCGTCCCGCCGTTCCCCTTTGCCTTCGAGGCGAGTTCCTTGAAGGTCATCTTCTTGTCGGGGTCCGACGTTGACTGGAAGACACCGTCCTCGTAAGTCACATCGTTTTCGGATATCGCCCAGATCGTTGCCGCACGCGAGATCAGGTTACGCTTCATATCCTGGGACGCGTGATACCCAGCGAGACCAGTCGCGAAGGTCACACGGCTGCCTCCGGTACCATCCGTATGTGGTACTGAATCGGTGTCGGCAATGTTCGGTTTGATATCCTCAACGGGAATGCCAAGACCTTCGGCGAACTGCATGGCGATCGACGTTCTCGTCCCACCGATGTCCGTGGATCCTTCGATCAAGCCGACCGAACCATCCGCGTTCAGACTCGCGATCACAGAAGAGGAGCCACCACCGTTGAACCAAAATCCCGTCGCAACCCCACGCCCCTTGTTCGGACCTTCGAGCTTCGACTTGTAGTGCTCCGAATCCAGCGCGGCCTTCACAACCTCTTCGCAGCCAATACGGAGGAAGACGGGGCCGTCCGCACGACGCGTCCCTTCTTTCGAGGCATTCTTCAGACGCATTTCGAGGGGGTCCATGCCGATCGCCTCGGCCAGTTCATCGAACACCGTCTCCGACGCGAAGGCAGCGTTTGTCGCACCGGGAGCGCGATAAGCCGAGCTCTGCGGTTTATTCACGACTACGTCGTAGCCGTCGATCTGCGTGTTCGAGATGTTGAAGGGCGAGAAAATACAGCCCGCACCTGCACCGACCGCCGACCCGGGGTATGCGCCGGCTTCGTAGTACATTACCGCCTTCGCCGCGGTCAGGGTGCCGTCGTTCTTGCACCCCATCTTGCATTGAATAAACGAACCCGGTGTCGGGCCAGTCGCCTTTAGGACCTCTGTTCGGGACATCACCATCTTCACGGGTTGTCCCGTCATCTTGGAAAGCAATGCCGCGGTCGGCTCCTGGTAGACCCGAAACTTACCGCCGAATCCGCCACCGATCTCCTGCGGCACGATCTTGATGTCAGCAACCGGGATACCGAGAAGGTCTGACAGCTGTGCACGGACTTCGAAGGGGCCCTGAGAGCTCAGCCAACAGGTCAGCTTGCCATCCTGCCCCCATACTGCGGTCACGCTGTGAGGCTCAAGATAGCCCTGATGGACCGTCTCCGTCTTGAACTCATGTTCGATCACGTGGTCCGCTTCGGCAAATCCCTTATCCAGATCCCCGAAAACATGCTGAAAGTGATTGGCCACGTTGCTGTGCTTGTCTGTCTGCTCACCCAGCGATTTCGTGGTCATCTCTTCGTGGAGCAGCGGCGAGTCATCCTTGGTCGCATCGACGACGTCCATCACCGGCGGCAGCACCTCATACTCCACTTCGATCAATTTGAGGGCCTCTTCCGCAACGTGACCGGATGTCGCTGCGACGGCTGCCACAGCGTGCCCCTCATACAGAACCTTGTCTGAAGCCAAAACGTTGTTGGCCAGATTCTTCGGGATCGCCGTGCCTTCACCTATGTCCGTGACCTTGTCCTCATAGCTGCTTAGCATGTCTTTCGACGTAACAACCGCCTTGACACCTTCGAGTGCCTCGGCCTTGCTCGTGTCGATCGAAAGGATCCGCGCATGAGCGTGCGGACTCCTAAGCGTCTTCCCATCCAGCCAGCCGACGGGATGGACGTCTGCGCCGTACTTCGCGCGGCCCGTCACCTTGTCCGTCCCGTCGTGACGAATCGGCCGTTTCCCAATCACCTTGTAGTCGTCTATCCCCAGATATTCCTGTTCTGCCATCTCCCGCTCTCTCCCCAATCAGATTAAGAACACTTCCACACAACTTCGAAAAACGTATTGCGAATCCGTTTACCTGTCAATGAACCGTGAAGAAACGACACATCAATGTGCCGGGTTCGACTTGACGATCGGGACATGGATCACGGTCGGCTGTGGAGCCGTCAGGGCCTCACGAATCGCCGGCTCGATTCCGTCGGGGCTGTCTACGCGCACACCGAGGGCTCCGAGTGACCTCCCGAGCATCACGAAATCTATCGGTCCTAACTCGCTCGTGATACCCCGTCCATACTTTTTTTCGTGACCAGTCAGCGTGATTCCCCAAGCCTCGTCATCGGCGAGTACCATCACAAACGGGAGGGATTGTCGCGAAGCAGATTCGAGCTCGGCGATCGTGAACGTCGATGCGCCGTCACCCGACAGCAAGATAACCGGACGATCCGGATCGAGCAGTCGCGCAGCCATGGCGCCCGGGATACCGTATCCGACAACTCCGCTTGCCCCGCACGTCAGCCAGTGACCGGGATACCGGTCCGAAAGAACCTGGTGTGCCCACTGACCGATGTTGCCTCCGTCAATCACGAGGGTCGTTTCGTCGGTCAAGACGTTCCCGATCGCTTCGACGACATCGAGGGCGTGGCATCTCTCCTCCGGGCGCTTCGTCGATACAACCCTTGTCCGGAACGCTTCCTTCCGGCTTCGAGCATCCGCCATCCAGTCGATCTTCGGAGGAACGAAACCCTCACAGATGGTACGAAGATCGTTCAGAAATGCGCTCGGGCTGGAGTGGACAGTAACGTGAGCACCCGTCCCTTGATTCAGCTCCCGCAGGTCGGAATCCACCCTGACAATCGCAGTATGATCGCTTATCTCTGGCTGCTGGAGATAACCGACCCGGTAGTCGCAACGCGCACCGAGCATCAGGATCAGGTCTGCATCGGCCAACAGGTCAGAGCCGCCGGTAGCAGCGCCCAGGACACCCATGAACGTATCCAGAGACCGAGCAACAGCTCCACGGTCCCAGATCGGTACGACGACAGGCACGTCGAAAGTCGAAGAGAATGCTTCCAGTGCCCGCTCGCCCTGGTCATAGAACAGCCCGCTTCCCGCCACGATCAGCGGCTGCTCCGACTCGGCCAGCATCGACGCGATCCGATTGATCTCCATAGGACCTGGGAGGCTTTGGGGATTGGCAACGGGTCGGTGAAC
>DPVD01000365.1:0-1198 GCA_003526745.1 Candidatus Latescibacterota bacterium | reverse complement strand
GGAGGATTGGCAACGGGTCGGTGAACCTGAACCGCGCCAATCGTCACCTCCGCTTCCTGTATGTCTAGGGGAAACGTCAGGTGCACGGGTCCAGGGCGACCCATCGTCGCAGCCGAAAAGGCACCATGCAGATACTGATGGATGCGTTCAGGCCTGTCGATCAGCTTCGCATATTTGCACAGCGACCTAGCCATCCCCAGCTGATCGAAATCCTGGAAATGGCCAAGACCCATCGTTTCCGTAGGTCCGCATCCAGTCACGAGCAGCATCGGGGCGCCGTCGAAATGCGCGTTCGCAACACCGGTCATCGCGTTGACATGCGCAACTCCGCTGCTCACCGCACAGACCCCGACGCGACGACTCAGACGGCCCGTAGCGTCGGCTATGTAACCGGCGGACTGTTCGTTGCGCACATCAACCAGACGGACTCCAGCCTGCTCGAGCGCGTCCTCGAGCGGATCCAGGCCGTGTCCGCACAGCGTCGCCACAAAGCGAACCCCACGCCGTCTCAACTCCCTAGCGAATACTTCAGCACCAATCATGGCATTGTAAAAGAAAAAATTAAGACGTAAAATCAGGCTTTGAGGCTACCGAATCGGGACTTCCTTCCCCCTCTCGGCGGACTCGTAGATTCCGTCGAGCATCTTCTGAACCATCAGACCATGTTTTGCCGGGGCCATTGTCGGTTTGTTGTAGTGCACATGATCGACAAAGTTCCGCATCTTGAGTGCGAAGATCGATCCAAAGTCTTGGCTTCTCGGCAACCAGCCGGGCTCGCTGTTCATCATGTAGCCGTTGTCATCGGAGAACAGCTGAGGCGGATCCCAGTTCGCCCCGCCCTTCTCGCCCATCAACGTGAAGTTCATTACGTTCTTTTCGATGTGAGCGGCGAAGCTGGATTCGATGTGGATCGTCGCGCCGTTTTCGAACCGAATCTGACCGACCGCGAGATCCTCGACCGTATAGGTCTTATGATCCCAGTTCGGCCATTGACAAGCGACGTTCGATTTCTTGTTACCAAGATACGTATAGACATTGCCGCTGGCGGCGACAGGCCTCGGTGATCCCATCACGTAGTGCGTGACTTCTAGGACGTGCACGCCAATGTCGATCATAGGACCACCACCTTGCAGATCCTTGCGGCCAAACACCCCCCAGTTAGGTATCCCGCGCCTGCGAAGGGCCTGGACACGACCAA
>DPVD01000021.1:0-10631 GCA_003526745.1 Candidatus Latescibacterota bacterium | reverse complement strand
TATTCCTCTGATCTCGACAAACGGTGTGCCGTAGAGAAGACATACCTGTGCAGCGGCAGCCCCTTCCATGTTCTCGGATATTACGCCAAAACGGTCTTCGAGCTCGGTGGCGAGTATGGCCGAGCCTGTGACGTTCTGAACCGTCAGAAACGGGCCGCTGGATATCTGACGTCCCTCGGAGTTGGCGATGCCTCTCGCTGCGTCGTACGCGGCGGAACTGCTCTCCTCATCGAGTTCTATCCGGTTGTAGGTGGGCGGCGACGTGTCGAGCAAAGGAATTCCGATCGTTTCACCCCCTGTCCACCCATCTTTTCCCAGCACGCCGAATTCACCGATGATCTCCTCCGTGGCGATCGCAAGGTCGCCGACACCGAGACCTGACCCGGGAAAGGCGCCGCCGATTCCTGTCTGGACGACTGTTTGGACTTCGTGGTTCTCGAGGAACGCTGTCAGGGATTGTGCTGTGTTTACAGCGCCGATACTGGCTTCAACAAGTGCGACGCGCAGCCCGAACATCTGTCCGAAGATTGTAGTTCGATGAGCGTGAGTCGTCCGTTCGAGACCACCCAGTCGGTCTCTGAGAAGCGTCTGTTCACTTGATGTCGCGGTGACGATAAGGCAGTCTAGTTTCTGTGATTCCACTTGATCCAGTTCGTCCTATTGTCTTCCTTGGTGCAACTTTGGTCCGTACCTAAAGCTCTCGGTTGGGTTTTTGTGCGCACTCATTAGTTGTTGCAAGCACGGAGAGCCGCTTTGGATACTGTCATCGTGTTGGATCCATGCGGTCTCGCCGGGGTTGCGTTTCTGAACCGTTCGATGTGTTCGTCCTCGGGCGAGAGGCCAACGCGGGTCTGGAGAGATACTTAGAGATCCGTTTGGGATATGGTTTGAGCCCGCAGCACACGGTTTAAGATAAAGTATTGACCTACTCGGTCCAAACAGGTGGGTCGCACTGCTAGCAGCAGGCGTGAATAGGCAATAAATGGCAGATTTTGCACTGACTGGATGCCAGGTCCTGCGATCCGGTGGAATTCTGGAGCGGGGAACTGTGGTCGTCGAGGAAGGTCAAATTTCACGGGTGGTCGACCCGAGTGAGCACCTCAGGATGCCCACAATCGACGCAGCAGGTCAAATCTGTGCTCCTGGATTCGTGGATGTTCACATCAACGGCGCAGGTGGGGCTTCGTTCGATTCCTGCGACCCGTCCGGTTTCGACACGATACTCGAGACCGGGTTTCGGTATGGAACGACGAGTGTTCTGGCTGCGATCAATACGGCGCCCGAGGAAGATAGAATCGCGCAGTTGGAGGCGCTCGCGAGCTATGACTCGACAGCCTGTGGTCAGGTGCTCGGGGTTCACCTGGAGGGACCGTATTACAGCCCGGCACAGCCGGGGGCTCACAGACCCGAGTGGCTAAGGGATCCAGATCCGGCGGAGTATGGAGTCTGGCTCGAGCGGTTCGCAGACCTCGTGCGAGTTGTGACGCTTGCTCCCGAACTCGAAGGGGGCATCGATCTGGTTCGAACGCTGTGCGAAGCCGGGGTCGTGGCGGCGATTGGGCACTCGATGGCGACGGATGCGCAGGTGGATGAAGCCATCGAAGCCGGTGCGAGTCTTGTGACCCACATTTACAACGCCCAGTCAACTTACACGCGAACGGACACGGACAAATATCTCGGTGTCGCCGAGATGGCTCTTCTGCGTGACGAACTGACCGTTGAGATGATCCCGGACAACCGTCATCTGACGCCGCGCATGCAGCAGCTGGTCCTGAAGGCCAAGTCACACGACAAGATCTGCATCACGACAGATGCGATAGAGGCCGCCGGACAAGGTCCCGGCAAGTATCAGGTTATGGGAGGCGTGGTGTGGGTGGACGAGGAAGTGGCTTACCGTGAGGATCGTACTCGGCACGCTGGATCGATTCTTACGATGGATCGAGCCGTCCGGAATATCGTCGCCGCTGGGGCACCTATCGGGGATGCACTGATGATGGCCTCCGAGATTCCTGCTAGGACAATCGGTGTCGATGATCGGAAGGGTGTGATTCGTGAAGGGGCCGACGCGGACCTTGTGATCCTGGACGAGGATCTGATAGTTGACGCGACGGTATGTGGAGGCGATGTTGTCTACTCGGCCGAGGGTTCGCCGTTGTCACAGCTTCCGGAAAAGGCCTGAATCACTTCGAAGGCATCTCTCGCGATTAGAAGTTCCTCTTGGGTCGGGATGATCAGCACGGCCATCGATGACTCGACTTCCGAGATAATTCCCTCCGACCCTATTGCCTGGGCGTTTCTGGCATCATCGATCCGCAAAGCGAGTCCAGGAAGCATGCCGAGGATCCGGCCCCGCATCTTTACGGCGTGCTCACCGATCCCACCTGTGAACACGACCCCCTGCGGTCTGTCCAGGATCGCGATCCCGGCTCCGATAGCTTTAGCGATCTGATGTGCAAAGACCTCGACAGCCAGACGTGCACTCTCGTGACCTTCTTGTGCCGCTTCCTCGATCACCCGCAGATCATTCGAGACACCGGATAGCCCGAGTAGCCCACTTTCTCGGTTTAGCAGTTCGTCGATTCTGTCTGGGTCATATCCCAGTTGCCTCTGGATATGCAGAACCACCGCAGGGTCGAGGTCGCCCGATCGGGTTCCCATCGGCACGCCACCAAGCGGTGTGAAGCCCATCGTCGTATCCACAGACAGACCATCCTGGATCGATGCCAGCGAACACCCATTTCCTAGATGGCAGGTCACACCTGTAAAGGTTGGACGGTCTAGGAGCTCAGCGGCGCGTGCTGACACGAACCGATGAGAGGTGCCGTGGAATCCGTATCGCCGGATCCCGTGGTCGCAATAAAGATGTTGAGGAAGGGCGTATCGGTAGGCTTTGGGCAGTAACGTTTGATGGAATGCTGTGTCAAAGACCGCAACCTGTGGACACGTCGGGAAGGCATCCTTGGCCGCACGAATGCCCGCCACCTGTGCTGGATTGTGGAGGGGGGCCAGCTTGGAGAGCGCAGCGATTTCTTGCTCTACTGAAGGATCGACGAGTACGGCGTCAGGGAAGGTCTCGCCTCCGTGTACCACGCGATGCCCGATACCGTCGACCTGAGTTGCGTGATCTGAGAAGACGTTCTCCGCGACCCACTCGACGGCCTGATGATGATTCTCGGCTTGGCTGACTGCGTCTCGGCAACCGGAGCCAGTTGACCAGGTGGCGTTGCCTTTATCTCCAACTTGTTCGACCGATCCAGATACCCGAGATGAGCCTTCAGGCATGTCGTAGAGCGTGAATTTGAGAGAAGAGCTGCCGCAGTTTAGGACAAGGATTTTCATCCTTCGATCAGGGCTCAAGCAGGGATGCAGCGCTATCGTCTAGAAGGAATGTGCAGTCAAGGTGCTCTTGGAGGAAGCTCGCAGGACAGTCCGGGGAGGTTGGTCCTGTGACAGCCTCAGCAACTGCCTTGGCTTTATTGCTGCCGCATGCCAAGAGTAGGATGCGGTCAGCAGCCATGATCGTATCGATCCCGGCAGTAATCGCAAACCGAGGGACTTCGTCAGGCGAGTCGAAGAACCGGCTGTTCGCCGTGATCGTCTCGTTCGCCAGTTGGACGACACGAGTTCGGGAGTCTCGTGCGCACCCGGGCTCGTTGAATGCGATGTGACCATTGGGGCCGATTCCGAGAAGCCATATGTCCACGCCTTCGGCATTTGTGATCTTCCGCTCGAACCGCTCGCCCTCTAGGTTGACGTCTTCCACGTCGCCCTTGGGGATGTGTGTTCTCGAACGGTCGACGTCGATCTGGCTGAACAGATGGTCATCCATGTAGCAGTGATAGCTCTTCGGGTGCTCTGGAGACAGCCCGACGTATTCATCCAGGTTGAACGTGGTGATCTGCGAAAAACTGAGGCCGTGTCGATGTCTCTCTGCGAGGAGGCGATAGGTCTCGATGGGTGTCGAGCCGGTTGCCAGACCGATCACGGCGTGCGGATTTTCCTCGATCAAATCCGCGATCGTGTCGGCTGCGGCGACCCCGACCTCTTCCGGTGTCGGCCAAGTGTGAACCGTTATACTCATGATCTGGACACCACCCGTCCTGGACGGGCAGGTGTTTCAAGACCATCCCGGATGACGAGTTCGCCGTTGACGATGACGTGCGGTATCCCGACCGGGGCAGAGGCCGGCTGTTCGAAGGTCGTGGTGGATGCGACCTCATTCGGATCGAATACCACGAGGTCGGCCGCGCATCCCTTCGCAATACGACCCCGATCGCCCAGCCTGAAGCGTTGAGCCGGGAAACCACTCATCTTGTGTATGGCTTCCTGTAGTGATATGGCCCCCCGATCCCGAACAAACTCCCCTAGAATACGGGCGAAGCAGCCCTGGGACCTAGGATGGGGGTGTGGAACGTTATAGATCCCGTCGCTGGCGACCATCATTCGGGGGTGGGTCACGGTTCGGTCGATAGTTTCCGCTGCGTCTGCTTCGTCGACCTGCCAAGGGAAAATGAATCCCTGGTATCCTTCCTCCTCAAGAATCAGGTCGTAGGCGAGTTCCTCTGGACGCTTTCCCAGTTTCGCTGCTATGTCAACAAGACGCTCGCCGATGTATCTACCCGTCCTCGTGAACCCAACGACCTGATCGCAGCGTCCTAGCCACTCCTTCATCTCCGGTAACGCGTTGGCTTTGATATCTGGCTTCTTAAGCCTATTCAGGACTTCAGAAGGCCTGCCCTGTTGCAGCACCATCGGAAGCATCATCGTCATGTGTGTCATGCCTGCGGGGTAGAGATATGACTCAAACGTAAGATCATCGCCATCCTGGTCGATCTGGTCCAGCATATCCACCGCTTCCCGATCCACGCGCTCGTGTGATATGTGGACAGGGATAGCTGCCGCTCTCGAGAGCTCGATGGTCTCTCGCCAGGCCTCTTTTCGTCCGATCGTGTGATAGCGGACATGAGCCGCGTAGATTCCGTCATACTCAGCGGCGACCTTACAGAGCGCTACCAGCTCTTCGAAGCTTGCATTCGCACTCGGCTGGTAATCGAGACCCAGGTTCAGAGCACAGGCGCCCGCTTCCATCCACTCGCGCGTGATCGTCTTCATCTGTGCGATCTCTTCCGGTGTGGCCGGACGCGGATCCCATCCCACGACCTCCAGCCGAACTGCACAATGGGGGACCTGAGGTACGACGTTGGAGGGCGTCGTGCGATCGTACAGAGCCAAGTAGCTTTCGATGGTAGGCCACTCCGGCTGAATGTTGACGTCCCCGACGCCGAACCGCGTGTATTCCCACATCTCGTCCGCAAGTTGACCGGTTAACCTTGCCCATCCGAAACCGTCTGGTGCCATGAGCTGCGTCGTTATCCCCTGCCGTACCTCACCATACTGATCAGGTCCACCTAGCAGCGCTATCTCACCGTGGACGTGCACATCGATAAAACCAGGCGCGACGACCAACCCGGAGGCATCGAGCGTGTCATTCGCCGTCGCATCGCCAAGGTCACCAATGGCCGCGATTTTCTGGTCTCTGAGACCGACGTCGCTCTGATGCGGCGCAACGTTGCCCGTACCATCTACGATTGTGCCGTTCTTTATGAGGAGATCGAAGCTCAAGTGGTCCTGTTCTTGTCTTTAGTCATTTTCGTCCACCCGTAGAAATTTCCCATCCGGAAGTGCAAGGTGCCTTGTTCTGGTCCATTCTGGGACGCCCCTTCGGCGCCGAGGGTCGTTTGTAAAGCTGGCCATGATTGTGACGCGGTGCATCCTGAACAGCCACGTTGGTTACGCGGGCTAGCCAGCGGCAACTCTGGGCTACGTTTCCCAACGTCGTCCAGGTTGATGTCAACCTCGACGGCGTCTCGGAGTCTATCCAGGGCAGCCTTAACGCTCACTAGCATCGCTTCGAGGAATGCGGCTTTCGCACCACGCCCATAGCGATCTGGTTGACGGCCTTCCCCGCCTGATCGGAGCCGGATGGCCTCGGATCAGGCGGGGAAGACCGTCGACGCCGTCGAAGACCTGATCGCAAAGTGCGATGGCTTCGTCGGCACGGCTGATTAGCACGGCGAGTGTCCGCGCCTCTCTCGCCACAACTGACCGGCGTGTGCGATCCCGATAGTTGGCCTGTAAGAGGACACGATCACGCGCTCCCTGATACAGCGATCTTGATCGCGTCCTTTCCGTCCAGACTGTAACCGGAACGGAGTGCGTTGAAACCTTCAGCGATTCTGTCAAGCGGGATCACGTGACTTATCAAGTCTTCATACGGGACATCGCGCTTCTCGAGAACGGGAAGGGCGCGCACGAAATGCTCGGGATAGCTGGCCCATACGGCTTCGAAAGTCAGGTTCTTTCGCATGAACATCGTGTTCGGGTTGCACTGGAATGTGCCTACGTCCACGAAATGACCCATCTCGACGTATGTGCCGCTTTGAACGAGATAGTCGAGTCCCTCGGAAATCGCACCGAGGAAGCCGGCACATTCGAATACGACGTCCGCTCCCGCTCCGCGGGGTGTGTTCTCGCTGACAAGCTCTATGCGGTCCTTCGGGTCGGGTACTTCCGCGATATCGATCGTCAGGTCTGCGCCAAGCCGTTTGCCTAGCTCCAGACGACCTTGCGGTCCCCCGACAAGGATGAGCCGACCCGCGCCACTAAGCTTCGCGCAGACCAAGGTCAGCAGACCGATCGCGCCCGCGCCCTGGACCACGACCGTGTCACCAAACTGCATTTTCGACCGCATCACGCCGTGAACACCGATCGTAAACGGCTCTGTGAGAACGGCGACTTCGGGGGGCATGTTGGTCTTGAGGAATACGGTGTCCGGATTCCAGAGGTAGATATACTCGGCGAACCCACCCCTTAGGTAGGGCGTCTCTTCGGACTGGATGAAGCCGTATGCGCCACTGTTGGTTCCTGGGACTAGGATGACCCGATCTCCTTCCTGGACTGGTTGCCCGAGGTAATCGGTCTCTACACCGGAACCCAGCTTTTCGATGATTCCTACGTTCTCGTGTCCGAGGATGATCGAACCTGAAAGTCTCTGATGCTCCCAGTTGTGAAGGTCAGTGCCACAGATACCTCCGAGCTCCTGTTTCAGGAGGACGGTGCCTTCCTTTACATCGGGAATCTCGTACTCGCGCACCTCGAAGCGCTCCCCGACCATCACTGTTGCCTTGCCTGTCGCCCCCATTTTCTGCCCTTTCGTGCTTGCCCTGAATGCTAAGCGTTTGGGTTCCGACCGAAGAGCTCGAGATCGGAGTCCACCATCTCACGAATCAAGCCTTCGAATGTGATCTTGTTCTGCCAGCCGAGCTTGTCCCGTGCTTTAGTCGCGTCGCCGACTAGCAGATCGACTTCGGCTGGTCGCAGGAATCTCTCGTCGATCCTGACGTAGTCCTCCCAGTTCAGATCGACGTGCGAAAACGCGAGTTCGCACAGCTCGCGGATCGAGTGCGTTTCCCCTGTCGCGACCACGTAGTCGTCCGCTTCGTCTTGTTGGAGCATCATCCACATTGCCCGCACATACTCGCGTGAATGTCCCCAGTCTCGCTTGCTGTCGAGATTTCCTATCGAGACGTGGTCCGTCAGGCCCAGTTTGATACGCGCAACGTGTGACGTGATTTTGCGCGTTATGAATTCGAACCCTCGACGCGGCGATTCGTGGTTGAACAGGATGCCGCTCGAGGCGTGCATATCGTATGCTTCACGGTAGTTTCGGGAGAGATCGTATCCCGCAACCTTCGAGATACCGTACGGTGATCTGGGGTGAAATCTCGTCAACTCTGATTGAGGAACCTCCGCGACCTTCCCGAACATCTCACTCGATCCTGCAAAGTAGTAACGGCAGTCCGGCTGGAGGTCGTGGAGGGCGGCCAGGATGTAATGTGTTCCGTTGATGTTTGTGTTCAGCGTTGTGAAAGCATCCTGGAACGAGGTCGCCACGAAACTCTGGGCGGCAAGGTGATAGCATTCGTCGGGCTGAACGGTTCGAACCACGCTGTAGATACTCGGAAAACTCTCCATTGATGCTGGGTGGAGGTGCAGATCATCCGTGAGGTGCTGGATCCTGGACATGTGGTGGTCCGGGTCCTCGATGGCGACACGACGGATGATGCCGTGAACTTGATAGCCTTTCTCCAACAGAAGCTCGGACAGGTAGGATCCGTCTTGTCCGGTTATCCCTGTGATCAGTGCCTTTGGCAATGGAGTCCTCTCCTAGTGTAGAGCCTGCATGACTCGATTTGCTACGGCTACTCCAAGGTGATGATGGCCGTCCGCGTCGAAATGGATGCCGTCGATGTCACTCGTGTGCAGTACGGTCGCAACGTCGAGGAAGTCCACGCCCCGCTCCGCAGCTACGATCTTATAGGTTTCACCGAGGTGCTTCGATTTCTCCCGGCCGCCCTGGAACGTGTCTGCGAATTCAGTAAGGCGTCCAAGTGGGGGAGAGGCAAGCAGGAGAATTTTGGGATGGCGTCCGTGAAGACCGACGTCACTCTTCATGACGATCTCGCATAGCCGTCCCGTACTTCTGGCGATGTCGGCGGCCGGGACTGCAAAACGAGCCTTCAGGTAGTTGGTCCCAAGCATCAACGTGACAAGGTCGAGGGGTTTGTGTGTCAAGAGGCACGGCGTTAGGTAGGACATCCCGTTCTTGTGACCTTCGACCGGGTCGTCCCAGACAATCGTTTTCCGATTCAGCCCCTCCTCGGTGACCTTGAATCGGTCGCCCAGCTTGTCTGCTAGGACACCCATCCACCGGACATCGGGCCGAAACCGGTCCTTCGTTTCCGGATCATAACCCCAGGTGTTCGAATCGCCGTAGCAGATTACTGTTTGCATCGGACCTCGCTTTCATTGTCAGTGCCAGGTGTCGAATTGCTTGTTCAGGGTGTGGGAGTGCCACCCAGCAGGAATCCGCCATCTACGGTGAGACATTGCCCTGTCACATACGCGGCACGGTCCGAGAGCAGGAAAGCAGTGACCTCCGCGATGTCGTCGGGTACGCCAACCCGGCGAAGCGGAATCCAGGGCTCTACGGCTTCGGCGTAGTCGGGGTTGCCAATCGGGCTGGCGTCAGATGAAGGTACGCGGCTGTCTATGTAGCCCGGCGCGATCGCGTTGACCCGGATCGAGGGACCGAGTTCATATGCCATGCTTTCGGTCAACCGAGCGATGCCGGACTTGCAGATCCCGTAAATGGTGTCGCCAGGCCAAACGCGTGCACGATGAACCGAGCTGATGTTGAGTATCGCACCCCCGTCCGCATCCGACATGACTTTCGCGGCTGCCTGCCCGACGAAAAAGGGAGCCTTCAGGTCGACCGAGAGCATTCGATCCCAGTCCTCTACGGCCGCCTCCCGGTAAGCGGACCACGTCCAGGTTGCAGCGTTATTGACAACGGCATCGATTCGACCGAAATGGCCTGAGGTGGCGTTGACCAGAGAAGCTGCCGCATCGCCCTTCCCGAGGTCGGCCTCTACGAGGAAGCATTCTCGGCCGATTGATCTGATGTCGGACTCCGTTCGCCTCGCCTGGTCATCGATCTCGATGTCGTGAACGACTAAGTCGTATCCCTCCTCAGCGAGCTTCAACGCGATTGCGCGACCGATCCCTCTGCGGGCCCCGGTCACGATCGCGACCGGCCGTGATGCGGGCGTCGTCATCGGTTGTAGATCTCTGGTGACCAGTCGACGAGCTCTGTCTCCTGTTTTAGAATCAGAGCCTTGTGCGCGGGCAGGTTCTTCATCAGCACGATACCAGCGCCGACCATGCTGCAAGGACCGACGATCCTGCCGGGCATCATTAGGGCACCTACCCCTGTCCTGGCGTAGTCTCCGAACAGCACGCCAGAGAATCCGTTCGCGACCTTACGCTGCCCGAGAACCTCGACTTCGATTGGGCCATCATCGAACCGCAGGGTCCCACACTGCGTGCCGGCTCCGATTTCCGCGCCGAGACCGAACACCCCGCTGAGTTGGATCTGGTGCGTGACCCTTCCACCGTCGAGCATCGTTCCTCTGAACTCGCCTAGGTAGGTTATGTGGCAGTCGTTCCCGAGGAAGCCGTTTACTTTCGCATACGGGCCAATTACGCAGTCATCGCCGATCATGCTGTGTCGGCCGATGTGCGAGCCCTCCGTGACGTTTGTGCGATCGCCGATCCAAGCTGGACCCCGAATGTGGGCGTTGCGCCCGATCACTGAATGTTCGCCGACCACGATGGGCCCGTCGATATGAGCGCTCGGATCGACGGTTGCGGAATCCGAGATTCGGCTCTTAGAAAGCTCCGCGCCGAGCACCTCGACGAGACGATTGCTGAAGGTGTCCGGCTGCCAAGGGTAGTCCATGTCAAAGGCCGGGCCGTCAACAGGCACTCGAGTAAGGGACCGGCCATCGCGGTAGCAGATCGGGATGACTGCGGCGATTTCCTTGCCTAGAGGTGGTGCGATCCCAAATTGGGCCTTCTGAACCTCGGAGACGTTGGCAAGATCCTGAAGCAGGGAAGAGGAGAAACAGTAGATTCCGGTGAGAGCTGTACCTTTGCCTCCTCGCGGCTTCCACGCGTAGTCGGTCAGGGCTCCGTTGCTATTGAAGGATACACTTGTGACCTCTGAGATG
>DPVD01000484.1:5210-9287 GCA_003526745.1 Candidatus Latescibacterota bacterium | reverse complement strand
CCCGTCAGCAGTGTAGCTACCCCAAATCCGTTGATCGCGCGTGTGTGTCCGTATGTGCGATGTGCCAGTGCCCCCGTCTGCGGAACGGAAACGGTGAATCCCCAGCCGTAGATTCCGCCATACCATTTTCCGTCAGTTTCACCGCCGATCGTTCCGTCGAGTCCGATGTTGGATGGGATGATGCCGCCGTTCCGTTCGGTGCGCTCACACCAGGCGTCGATATACTCGAGCGCCCAGTCGCGATACTTCTTTTCGTGGTCCAGCATGTAGGCGTTCAGCGCCAGTACGGTCGTGTGCAGGTTCATCGGGTTGTCGCCGACGATGTCGTTGTAGTCCTTAAAATGGTCGACCATTTCTTCATACGAGCGCTCTCCGTGACCCAACCGGAAGCGTCCCTCTATTTCGATGGGGTCGCCTGCCCAGTCGAGACCGGTTGCCTTGCGCAAGAGCGAGCCGCGGCTTCCATTGAAGCAGCTTTTGATGATCTTATGCTCGGGATCGTAGTTGTCCGCCTGTGGATCGTCTCCGTTATAGAAGCCGGCATACCGACGCGCCCGGATACGCATGGAGGAGTCATACGGGTCTGACAGACCCAAAAGGTTGAAAGCCGACCAGCCCTCGCCGTTGTGGAACCAGTCGAACATGACGGGGAACTCCTTGTAATACATCCCGTTCATCGCGAGATCGACTTCCACCGTCTTGGCTTCCGTATACTGACGGAGATGACCTTCCCAGCCCTGCTTGAACAGAGAAAGGACTGAGTCTGATCCGCCGAGCGCGTGCAGCATGGTCCAGTTCAGTTGATTCTCGGCCGCGTCGTCCGGCCCATCGTCGCCACCCCACCGCGGCACACAAAGCAGGTAGCCACGCTCATCGAAGTAGTGGTCGTAGAACGCCTCACAGGCAGCACTTTGCGCTTTGAGGAGCTGTCGTTCGAGCAGGGCCCATTCTGGTGGGGCCATCGGGGTATCGATATTCACGGTCGTGGACTCCCTTCCTGATGTGTGCAGAAACGAGTGACAATAAGAAGATGACCGTCAAGCGGCAGCAAGTCGAGGGGATCGTGAGGTGCCTCGGCGGTGCCACCTGATGTGCTCTCCGAAAATCTAGACTGGCGATCGGGCAGATTCTGGGCGACATTCGTGTCAGCGATGTCCTTTTTCCAGCCTGATCTCGCTGACACGGGGCATCCATTCAAAAGGAGGACTCCGTGTCCGACCTACCCGACCATCTAAGTCTCACGAGTCTGTGCGAACAGGCGAAATCCCCTCACAGCTGTTTTCGGAATGATGATGCCGATGCGCTGGCGCTTGTATGCGAGAATCATCCGAAACCGGACCGTTTTTCGTCTCTAGGAGACGCTCAGCGCCTTGTGGCAAGTCAGTATGGTTATCGCGGCTGGTCCGAGCTTTTTGAGGCTGTCGAAACTGCTCTCGATGAGGCTAGTTTGCTTGAGCAACGTGCCGATTTGTTTGCGGATATGCCTGGTCTTTTGGTCAACAAAATCTTTGTGGATGTTGCAGCGCTTAAGACGGCGATCGAAGTCAATCCTGATCGTGTGAACGAGACCGGCGGCTCTCGCAACTGGCAACCTCTGATGTATCTGGCTTACAGCCGTGTGGTTTCGTGTGAGAGGTCTTTCAAAGGCCATACTCCGGCCTTGGATGTCGCATAAAGGGCCGCCGGGATTCTGGATACACAATCGAAATCGTAGCGTCTGATTGATATTGGGCGCTTGATTACCAGCCACACCCATTCAAAGCTGAACAATGTCAAAGAAACGCAGCGAGTTCTTCAACGAAATCGGCGGATGCCCAGCCTCCATGTGGCACGGTTGGATGCGCCAAGCTGTTCGACAGGCATTCCGTGGCGGGTCAGATGCGGTGTATCTGCCCGATTACGACGGTCCGAACGTGATGATTCTGTTTGGCGGCGGTGAGACGAACCTGTGCAACCTACACCATCGTGAGCTTGCTCAACACATCGCTGGATATCTCTGGTCGAAGCATCGCGTGATGTCGGCGCTCGAGCCGGTAGCAGCTGTGACGGATGCGATCTCGATGGGACATTCGTATGAACACGAGCCGCGGCTATCTGCGATGGGTTACTCGCTCTTCTCGCGTGAGATGTTTGCCAGCTCTGTCGTTCAACAGGTAGAGATCAATTGTGCCGATGCGGTCATCATCATCACAGGTTGCGATAAAACGGTGGCCGGAGGCATGCTCGCCGCATCGTGGCTGAAGGACCTGCCGGTGGTTCTGCTGCACGGCGGCACCATACGCGCGGGTTGTTCGGTCACGGGTCGCAAGATCGAGATCGAAACGGCGAACGAAGCTGCAGGCATGCTTGCCGCAGGGAAGATTGATCAGGAGGAACACGACGATATTCTGGTCAACTCGTTGCCATCGCCGGGAGGGTGCGGTGTGATGGCCACGTCGAACACGATGGCTGTTCTGTCATCGACGTTGGGGATAGCTGTGTTCGCGAGCGCGAGTACGCCGGCGATGGACCCCGATCACATGTCGATCCTGAGGGAGAAGCTCGAAGAAGGCGAGCAGGCTGCCGAGACGCTGCTGACGATGGTCGCCGAAAGCCGAACGCTCAGCGATGTGGTCGACGAACGATCCTTCGCCAATGCAGCCACTATGTTGCATGCCATTGGGGGAAGCACAAACGCAGTGATTCATCTGCCTGCGATCGCAGAAGGGTTCGGAATCACCTTCGGACAGGAAGAGATTCAGAGCAAATCGGACACACCCGTACTCCTAAACCTATTGCCGAACGGCAAGTATGTGATGGTCGATCTGTATGAGAAAGCTGGTGGGCTTCTTCCCTTCGCGTGCTATATGGTCGACCAGGGATTGATTGATTCGACAGCCCGAACGGTCGCGGGTGGTTCTTTGGGCGATCTGCTTGTGGACGTTCAAGCACCTGAGTTCGAGGATCCGGAAAACGAGGTTATTCGTTCGGTTGAAGCTCCGGTCAAACCCAAGTCTTCGTTGTGTATCGTCAGGAAGGACGAGTCATCAACCACACAGACGAGCATCGCACCCAAAGGCAGTGTGTTCAAGCTAAATGCGGGACAACGATCCTTCGAGGGACCTGCTCGTGTATTCGACCACGAGAGCGAAGCTGTAGAGGCTGTGCTTTCAGGTAATGTGCGAGAAGGAGACGCGATCGTCCTGAGGTATCAGGGGGTCTCGGTCGGTTGTCCGGAACTGCTTCGATTGACGGCCGCGCTCAGCGGGATGGGGTCGGATTCGAGCATCGCGGTGGTAACCGATGGACGACTGTCGGGTGTGTCACGCGGAACACTAGTTGTGCACGTCGAACCGGAGGCGTGGCGTGGCGGACCGATTGCCCTGATCGAAGAAGGCGACACGATTCGACTAGATGGTGACGAAGAGTCGCTGACCGTTCAAGTAGGAATGGAAGAGATGCAAACGCGGGCAGAGAGATGGGTGAGACCCGAGATCGAACTGCCTCGTGGGCCAATGCGTATGGCTTCGCAGATTGTGCGCCCCTTGGAGGAAGGTGCCATCTGGTGGCCAAGATCTTAAGACGTTGGTAGGGCGGATGAACACAGATAAAGCAGGATGCGGGTACACGCGACTACGGAAACTGTTTTTCACCGGCGGGTCTTGGCTGTGGTGTGGGGCTAAGAAAGGATGTGATCGAAAAGTATCCACCGGCCGAATTCACTCCGGTGACGTCGGAGCCGTATCTGGATTTTTGAGTCTGACTTCAAGCACGAGCCCATTTGTCCAAAACCTTTCAGGAGGTGCTCCATGGGTCCCAACAGAGTTCTTGAGCGACATCGCAACGGTGAGAAGGCACTCGGCTTCCACATCCCCCTCTTCTCGGAATTCTACGTCGAAATCGCCTGCAAGATGGGTCTCGACTATGTCGGGTTCGATTGCCAGCACGGAGCGCACACGCCGCCTGAACTCGACACGCTGTGTCGGATCGCGGAAGGCTACGGTGTTACGTGCGGATGCCGTATAGTCGATCATTCGGAAGCCTCGATCCTGACCGCACTGGATCGAGGGATCCAGATTATCACCGTGCCCAACCTGA
>DPVD01000484.1:0-4931 GCA_003526745.1 Candidatus Latescibacterota bacterium | reverse complement strand
CGAGGGATCCAGATTGTCACCGTGCCCAACCTGAAGACGGCAGAAGAGGCCGAGCAGATCGTGAAGTATGCTTATTTTGGACCGATCGGTGAGCGGAGCGCGACAAGCCATCGCGTTCATCAGGGGATTCCGGACCCCCGCGACATGCGTGAGGTGTTCAAGTTTAACAACGAAAACATCATCATCATGCCGCAGCTCGAGAGCATCACGGCCTTCAACAATCTGGATGAGATCTTGGAAGTGGACGGGATCAACTATTTCGGTGGGGGTCCACAGGATATCGCACAGTCCATGGGATACCCCGGAGAGCCGAACCGTCCGGAGTGCCAGGAGGCATATGAAGCCGCGTGCCAGAAAATTCGTGCTGCTGGGAAGCACATGCTGAGAGATGTGCTCGTCACGGTGGACACCTTTATGACGGTCTACGAGGCTGGGGTCGAGATGATGGAGACGCACGAGCGGGAGCCTGACCTCAAGCTCTAGGAGGTCAGATAAGCTGCTACTTGTGCGCGAACTTGAGCAAGCGGATCCTCTGTCTAGGAGACTTCGGTTAGGTAAACGTCCCCGTGGGAGCCTACGGTTACGTCCGGGACGACGCCTCCCATAGCCAAGCTCTTTGGACCGAATCCCGGGCCGTCCACAACCTCGAATCGGTCAACCACGCAAGTTCTCCAGTTGATGGGTGAATATCGAAGGTCCTGCTTGAAGCTGCCTTGCGCGAATCAAAAAAATGGGCTCACGCACGAAGCGTGAGCCCATTCAACAATTCCGTCGAGTCGTGAAGACCTGTTTAATCCGAACTACGCCAAGTCGAAACGATCTAGGTTCATAACCTTGTTCCAGACTGCCACGAAGTCGTTCACGAACTGTTTCTTCGCATCGTCGCAAGCGTAGACCTCAGCGATGGCGCGAAGCTGTGAGTTTGAACCAAAGACGAGATCGACGGCTGTTCCCGTCCATTTGACCTCGCCCGAGTTCCGGTCACGACCCTCGTAAACCCCGGCAGACTCGGAATCAGGTGTCCACTCTGTCCCGTTGTCGAGCAGGTTGACGAGGTAGTCGTTCGTCAATGTGCCAGGTTTGTCAGTGAAGATGCCGAGTTGGGATTCGCCGCTGTTGACGTTCAGAGCCCGAAGACCCGCAACCAACACAGTCAGCTCCGGTGCGGACAGCTTCAAAGTGTAAGCCTTGTCTACGAGCAGTTCCGCAGCGTAGTCGTTCTGACCATCCGGGTAGTGGTTCCGGAATCCGTCCGTCTTCGGCTCGAGCACTGCGAAGGACTCGACATCCGTCTGCTCTTGTGACGCGTCACCGCGACCGGATGTGAACGAAACTGTAATGTCATGTCCGGCATCCTTCGCGGCTTTTTCGATGGCTGCGCAGCCACCGAGGACGACTAGGTCGGCAAGCGAGACGCTGCCGTGCTCCGACTGGATGCCCTCGAGTGTCTCGATGACCTTGGCCAGATCCGCCGGGTTGTTTGCCTCCCAGTCCTTCTGTGGAGCGAGACGGACGCGTGCACCGTTCGCACCACCGCGCTTGTCCGTATCACGGTATGTGGACGCAGATGCCCAGGCTGCACCGACGAGCTGCGATACAGATAGGCCTGAAGCCAGGATTTTTTCCTTCAGCGAGGCAACATCGGCATCTGAGAGGTCACTGCCGGCCGGAACAGGATCCTGCCAGATGAGCTCTTCCTCCGGAACTTCGGGGCCTAGGTAGCGAGCGACCGGTCCCATATCACGATGTGTGAGCTTGAACCAGGCTCTTGCGAATGCGTCAGCGAACGCATCCAGATCCCCGAGGAAGCGACGCGAAATCTTCTCGTAGTCCGGGTCCATCCGAAGCGCGAGATCCGTTGTCAGCATGACAGGGACGTGTTTCTTTGACGGGTCATGCGCATCCAATACCGTTGCAGCCTCCGGGTCGCTCGGGACCCACTGCTGTGCACCGGCTGGGCTCTTGGTTAGATCCCAGTCATACTTGAACAAGGTCTCGAAGAAGCTGTTGTCCCATTGGATTGGTGTCGGTGTCCACGCACCTTCCAAACCGCTCGTGATGGTGTCACCTCCCTTGCCGCTCTCGTAGCTGTTCTTCCATCCGAGCCCCTGCTCTTCGAGCGTAGCACCCTCCGGCTCTGCACCGACGTGCTCTGCGGGACCGGCGCCGTGTGTCTTTCCGAAGGTGTGTCCTCCAGCAATTAGTGCGACAGTCTCTTCGTCATCCATGGCCATCCGACGGAAGGTTTCCTTGATGTCGACCGCTGCTTTTATGGCGCTTGGCTCCCCGTTCGGACCCTCGGGATTTACGTAGATCAAACCCATCTGAACGGCACCAAGAGGATTATCCAGATCACGCTCGCCTTTGTAGCGTTCGTCAGCGAGCCACTCGGCCTCTGCACCCCAGTTCACATCGTCTTCCGGTTCATAGACATCTTCGCGTCCACCACCGAAGCCAAAAGTCTTGAGACCCATCGATTCCAGCGCACAGTTACCGGCGAGGACATGGAGATCGGCCCACGAGAGTTTCCGCCCATACTTCTGCTTGATCGGCCAGAGTAGGCGACGCGCCTTATCGAGGTTCGTGTTGTCGGGCCAACTGTTCAGCGGTGCAAATCGAAGCTGACCGGAACCTGCACCCCCTCGACCGTCACCAATTCGGTAGGTTCCCGCGGCGTGCCAGGCCATCCGGATCATGAGCGGACCATAATGGCCGTAGTCGGCTGGCCACCAGTCCTGAGACGTTGTGAGGACGTCGACGATGTCCTTCTTTACCGCGTCGAGATCGAGTGTCTTGAACTCTTCGGCGTAGTTGAAGTCGTCGTTCATCGGATCCGACTCCGGCGCGTTTTGGTGCAGGATCTTTAGGTTCAGCTGGTTTGGCCACCAGTCCTTGTTGGACCTCGACCCGACCGACGTGTTCGCACCCGAGTGGAACGGGCATTTGCCGTTTCCTTCTGCCATCTTCCGACTCCTTTTGATGAAACGGTACTAAGAATGCCGCTCTAAGCGGCGTTGTTTACAATTGGTAACTATTGATTGGGATTCTCAAGGTGTTGATGCAAGCTTCTGCGTTTGACAGCTTCGGCAATAGCCGTAGAACTCGACCGTCGAACCGACGATCTCACAGTGATCCAGCGCTTCGCTCATCTCAGGCTCGTGACTGACCGGTATGTCAGTAATCTCGTTGCACGCTATGCATCTGAAGTGTCCGTGCGTCTCCGTCGATGCATCGAACCGCGTGGCGGCGGCGTGGCCGAGGTAGATTGGCTTGACGAGTCCAACGTCGACGAGCGAGTCCACAGACTTGTAAATCGTGGCGACGCTGACCTTTGGGAAGCGTTCGCGAACCGCAGCATAGATGTCGTCTACGGTCGGGTGGGACTCGTTCTCATTCAGGAATGAATACACCGCGAGACGTTGACGTGTCACGCGGTAGCCGGCCTTTCGCAGCCGGTCCTGAGCCATATCGAGGGTGGTGTGCAGAGTTTCAGTTTGATTCAATGCAGGCATAGCATAATGAAGATATAAGCCGCAGGCACCTTGTCAATAATGGTTATCAATAAGGATTCTGCCGGATTTGGGTATGTCCTTGATATCGAGAGAGATAAGCTGCAGGTTGCGTTTGGGATGCATATTCGGTCTTTCCACAAGTCCCGTGGCACACAGATAACCGGGCTCGATCCGGCACAGGAACCGGGCGAGCAGACCTTCGAATGTTTGAGGTCCGCCTTCCTGGAACACCACCTGCTCTGTGTTCGGATCTCGCCCCTCACCGTGCTCCTGCACGGTGGTCCTTTCCGTTCGTCTGGCGATATATTCAGCTTGTGGGCTTCCTTCGCGGATCTCCAAGACCTACCTGTAGTCCGCACCCGTCAGGCTATTCAGCACGGACCCCTGCCAGCCCCGCAATTGCTTCGCGAGTTGTTCGGAAAGTTCATTTTCCTGGTTGACCAGGTTTCGAGTTTCTCCAGGATCGTTCCTCACATCGAACAGTTCACGGCCCGACCCTTCTTGACCATCGACAACGAGCTTGTATCGGTTGTCGAGTATTGCTCGAGCTCCCATATAGTGCTCTTCTTCTATCGTCGGATGATGCTTGTTTTGGAAGTTTCGTGTGCGAATCCCGCGCAGAAGCTTGACCAGCGGTGTGGTGCCTTTCTGAAGTTCCGCATCGATGTAATCGGAACCGGTCTCGAGAGAGGTCCTGTAGCGCCAGAAGCAGATCGGGTCTGGACGCTCCGTCATATAGCCATCCAAAACGGGGACAAGACTGAGCCCGTCGAGCGGCCGGTTCGGGGGCGACTGGCCCGCGATATCGCAGAGTGTTGGCAGGATGTCGTGGGTGACGGTGTTGACATCAGAGACCATTGGTTGTTGGATTCGGGCAGGCCACTCGATGACGCCTGGCACGCGTATACCGCCCTCGTAAACCCTTCCCTTGCCGCCTCTCAGCTTTGATACAACCATCCCTTCTTGTGGCGAACCGTTGTC
The DNA here is from genome assembly GCA_003526745.1 of Candidatus Latescibacterota bacterium. Taxonomy (GTDB): domain Bacteria; phylum Latescibacterota; class UBA2968; order UBA2968; family UBA2968; genus UBA2968. Next base: position 438 of record DPVD01000484.1, on the reverse strand, counting down.
GCCGCAATACCACAACAGTGTGTTGTTTCGGATGCCCTGTTTGGAGAGGTGTGTTCGCAGCTGACCGATCGACCGATCCATTGCTGTAATCTCTGCATACCGCTCGCGCAAAACTTCACTGAGCGGACGTGTGGTCCGTCGGCCGGTCTCATTCGAGGTCAAGGAAACGGTTTCCTCGGGATACAGGTCGAGCTGGCTGTTGTAACGTTCCAGATCGCTTTCGTAGCCGCTGTAAGGTTCGTGTGGCGAGCCGAACCAGACCACGGCGAAGAACGGCTGTTTCTTTTCCTTCGCACTGTCGATGAATCGAGAGACTTCCTCTGCGAGGATCTCGGAGCTCTCACCCATATAGCGTGTGGGGGGGGCCCCGTCGCGTGAGAAAACCGGGTTCATCTCGAAGAAGTTGTCGTGCGAAAGCCACGTGTGGAATCCGAAAGC
>DPVD01000207.1:1001-2523 GCA_003526745.1 Candidatus Latescibacterota bacterium | reverse complement strand
AATGCCGTGAGTTCTCTCCCAGTACTTACCGGCGATCGGGCTTGCTTTCCCTTTTGCCGTCTCTTGCTATTCTGTGTTATTAGCGTTGTTCATAGAACCGTCTTAAGACTTCGGGAGGTCTCACCGCCATGGTTCAACTGGCTCAGGGTGTCAATGTCCGCAAGCGGGATGGTCGAACCGTTCCATTCGGCCGGGAAAGGATCGAGGAAGCACTTGCAAAGGCATTCAAAGCAGAAGCAAACACACCAGACACGACACCACTCGATCCCGCACTTGCTGCAGAGATCTCAGAGATCACTGATGCGGTGATTGCTGATGTCCAGTCATCTGCCCGGGAAGGGGAGATGATCGAGGTCGAGCGAATCCAGGACAAGGTGGAGATTCAGCTGATGCGTGCGGAGCACTACTCCGTCGCACGTCGATACATCGTCTACCGAGAGGGACACACACGAGCACGCGTCCTGAGTGGTCGTGAGGCACCCCCGCCGGAAGCGCCAAAGCTCCGTGTGCTGAATCGGGAAGGGAAGCGGGAGCCACTAGATCCGACTCGGATCCGGATGGAGATCTACAGTGCCTGCGACGGTCTGGCCGAAGTCGATGCGAGCGATCTCCTCGAAGAGGTGTATCGCACATTATATGACGACATCAAGCCCGAGGATATCGAGCGGGCAATGATCTTGGCGGCCCGTCAGCGTGTCGAGCGCGAACCGTCCTACGGCGAAGTGGCCGCGCGGCTTCTCCTAAATGTGATCGATCGGCACGCCCTGGGTGAGAAGCCCGCGCAGAATGAGCGAGGCCAAGTCGTGGTGGATCGCTTCGAGGACTATCTCGAAGCGGGTGTTCGCTCCAAGCGACTGGACGGTCGGCTCCTCAACTACGACTTGGATACCATTTCGGCCGCCCTGAAGCCGGAGCGAGATTTCGATTTTGGGTATCTCGGTCTCCAGACGATTTTCGATCGCTATCTGATCCATATCTCGGATCGCCGGATCGAGACGCCTCAGTTCTTCTGGATGCGGGTGGCCATGGGCCTCGCGCTCGAAGAAGACGAGATGGAGAATCGTGCGATCCAGTTTTATGAGATGCTTTCTTCCTTCCGCTTCGTTTCGGCTACACCGACCCTCTTCAATTCCGGCACCCGCCACCCTCAGCTGAGTTCCTGCTACCTGTCGACGGCACAGGACGATCTCGAGCACATCTTTAAGGTCATTTCGGACAACGCCAAGCTGTCGAAGTGGGCTGGTGGTCTGGGGAACGACTGGACGAACGTCCGGGCGACCAACGCGCACATCGCGGGGACGAACGGGAAGAGCCAAGGCGTTGTGCCTTTCCTGAAGGTCGTGAACGATACCGCCGTGGCCGTGAACCAGGGCGGGAAGCGGAAGGGCGCGGTCTGTGCGTATCTGGAGACGTGGCATCTTGACATCGAGGACTTCATCGAGTTGAGGAAGAACACGGGTGACGACCGTCGCCGTACGCACGACATGAACACAGCGAACTGGATTCCTGACCTGTTTATGAA
>DPVD01000207.1:510-713 GCA_003526745.1 Candidatus Latescibacterota bacterium | reverse complement strand
CTGGATTCCTGACCTGTTTATGAAGCGTGTCGAGGAGAACGGTAAGTGGACGCTGTTCACACCCGACGAGGTGTCGGACCTGCACGACCTGTACGGGAAGGCCTTCGAGGAGCGATATACGCAGTATGAGGCGATGGTCGAGACCGGCGAGATCAAGCACTACCGCCAGATCGATGCGGTGATGCTGTGGCGGAAGATGTTGT
>DPVD01000207.1:0-187 GCA_003526745.1 Candidatus Latescibacterota bacterium | reverse complement strand
GATGTTGTTCGAGACCGGGCATCCCTGGATCACATTCAAGGATCCGTCGAACATCCGGTCCCCCCAGAGCCACATCGGCGTCGTGCACAGCTCGAACCTCTGCACGGAAATCCTGCTGAACACAAGCGAGGATGAGACAGCTGTCTGCAACCTCGGTTCGGTCAACCTGGCCGCGCACACGAAGCCA
>DPVD01000104.1:2048-20565 GCA_003526745.1 Candidatus Latescibacterota bacterium | reverse complement strand
GTGGTCGAAGCTTTGGGGGTCGCAGATCCCGGGTGGTTTGTTCCATAAGTCGTGCATATTTCGTGATTTTCGATAGCCATGGTCATAGTACTGGTGGCTTCGGCAAAAGTCAAAGCTCCGTCGCTTTAGCAGGAACACTGATGGGCGAGTTAACGCCGATTTAATTTGGACAGCCTATTTACAGCCCCTAAGTTCTCGCGGAACACGGTATCTGTTTCGGCTACATTTCGGCTACATCTCGGCCACATCTCGGACTGATTTCCGAACTGGCCACAACAGGGGAGGGTGCCATGAAACTCATCAGCGCCATTATTCAGCCGCACAAACTCGACGAAGTTCGGGAAGCGCTGGCTGAAGCGGGTGTGCAAGGCCTGACGGTGGTCGAAGCACGCGGCTACGGTCGTCAAAAGGGCCATAAGGAAGTTTACCGCGGTGCAGAATACGTGATCGACTTCCTACCGAAGGTAAAACTTGAAATCGTGATCGGTGATGATCTCGTCGACAAGGCAATCGACACGATTGAGCAATCAGCGAAGACGGGAAACGTGGGTGACGGGAAGATCTTCGTATCTGAGATCGCTCAAGCAGTGAGAATCCGAACGGGTGAAACCGGGCAGGATGCACTCTAGGAGATAACCATGCTGCGTTACCTACATACGAGAGGATCAACAATGAAGTTTTTTGGCTTCGCGCTTTTTGCTCTGCTTGCCCTGGCAGTCAGTCCGGGTCAGGCTTTTGCCGACGACCTGAACTCCGGGGACACAGCCTGGATGCTCACCGCAACGGCCCTCGTTCTGTTTATGACAATCCCGGGTCTCGCCCTTTTCTACGGCGGTCTCGTTCGGGTAAAAAACGTCCTGTCCGTCCTGATGCAGTGTTTCGCTCTTACCGCTGCGATGACCATCGTCTGGATCGCGGTCGGCTACAGCATCGCCTTCGACACAACTGGCATGGCCGCCGGACAGTTGAATCTCCAATCGTTCACGGGTGGGCTGAAGATGTTCTTTCTCACCGGTGTCGGCCGAGACAGCATGTCGGGTACGATTCCCGAGACCGTGCTCATCACCTTCCAGATGACCTTCGCGATCATCACACCTGCTCTCATCGCGGGTGCCTTTGCTGAGCGTATGAAGTTCTCAGCTATGCTACTATTCAGCATCCTCTGGCAGATCATCGTTTACGCGCCAATCTGCCACATGGCTTGGTCAGGTGATGGCTCGTATTTCGGTGACCACTTGGCCGCACTCGACTTCGCCGGTGGCACGGTCGTCCATATCAATGCAGGCATCGCAGCTCTCGTCGCCTGTATCCTCGTCGGGAAGCGTCAAGGATATCCCTCGACCCCGATGCCCCCCCACAGCTTAACGCTGACCGTGGTCGGCGCATCGATGCTCTGGGTTGGCTGGTTCGGGTTCAACGCCGGCAGCGCGTTGGCCGCAAATGGCGATGCGGGTATGGCGATGCTCGTTACACAGATTTCAACGGCTGCGGCGACACTGGCTTGGATGTTCATCGAGTGGAAAAAGAATGGTAAACCCAGCATACTCGGCGCTGTTACAGGTGCTGTCGCAGGTCTCGTCGCAATCACACCAGCTTCTGGCAGCGCGGGACCAATGGGTGCTCTGATCATCGGTGTCGCCTCAGGCATCGTCTGTTTCTGGGCCGCCACATCACTCAAGCAGAAGCTCGGGTTCGACGACTCGCTAGACGCCTTCGGCGTTCATGGTGTCGGCGGAATCGTCGGCGCATTCCTGACAGGCATCTGCGCTCAGGAGAGCCTCGGTGGGGCAGGCTTGGCAGCTGAGGGCCTCGGCGCGCAGCTATATGGTCAGAGTATGAGTATTGTCGTCACCCTTGTTTACAGTGGCGTACTGTCACTGATCCTGCTAAAGATAGTCGACGCTATTGTTGGTCTCAGGGTCAGCCAAGAGGACGAGACGCGCGGTCTAGACATCTCGCTTCACGACGAACGCGGCTACAACCTCTAGTCATCGCAAGTTGCTCGCGCCACACGCGAGCGTATCAAGGTATTAAGAACAGAAGGGGTGGGTGCTTAGGCATCCACCCCTTTTTCATTGCGAACACCACGGAGCTACCGCACCTTCCAGCCGAAACCTTTTGTGTAATTTCGTGTTCCCCGTCGCAGGCCTTTCTATGCAAAGACCAAACGTCCTAATTTTATATACCGACCAGCAACGTTGGGACGCTCTTGGCGCCAACGGCAACAGCGAGATCAAAACGCCCAACCTTGACCGGCTAGCCTCTGAAGGCGCTAACTTCCAACGTTATTTCGTCCAGAATCCCGTATGCATGCCGAGTCGTGTCAGCTTCCTGACTGGCCAATACTGCTCGCAGCTGGGCATCTTTCGGAACGGTGTCACCGTCCCGGAAAACACACCGACGCTCGCGACCTACCTCTCGAACTATGGCTATACGTGCGGGAATATTGGTAAGCTCCACTTCCTTCCTCACGCGAATCGGGACCACACGGACCCTCACCCCACTTATGGCTTCGACACGCTCATGATATCCGATGAGCCCGGCTGCTATGAAGATGCCTACCGCGCCTGGGTGAAGCGCCAGGCTCCGAATCAGATGGATCGCATCAGCCTGGGGCTTCCTCCGGCTCGAGCCACTTGGGAGAAGCAGATGGGACGCGAGAGCATCGTGCATCCCGAGCGTGAACTACCTAACGCTCTTCCATTCGCAGCCGATGATCATTTGTCGCACACGGCGTTTGTCGCAGATGAGACGATGCGGTTCGTCTCAGACAATGCACTGAGACCTTTCCTAGGCATCGCCGGCTTTTACTCGCCCCACTCGCCCTGGATCACGCCCCAGAGGTATCTGGACTTGTATAATCCTGCGAGTCTGTCTCTTCCCGATATCCCGGCCGGCTGGACGCATCCGCAGAGATCGGTGATTCCGGAAGAAGAGCTTCGATCCGTCAGACAGGGCTACTACGCGATGGTCTCCGAGGTCGATGATTACGTTGGCCAGATCCTCAATCATCTCGAGGACACTGGCCTAGCTCAGAACACCATCGTCATCTTTATCTCTGACCACGGAGAGTATCTGGGCGACTACCACACTTATGGAAAGGGCGCCCCCGGGAATGACTGTATCTCCCGTGTACCCTGCATTGTGCGATGGCCAGAAGGTGTTGCGTCGGGAACGACGGTCTCGGGCCTGACCGAGGCGCTTGACATCCTCCCTACGATTCTCGATCTCTGCGGTATCCCGGCACCGAAAGCGATTCAGGGCAGATCGGTTCGGGCTGCTCTCGAAGGAGATGGAGGCTTCGGCAGATCCAGCGCGCTTACCGAATGCCACGGATGCTCATCCCTCCGGACGGACTCCCATCGCTACGTCTGTCACCAGGATGGTAAAGAGCTTCTCTTCGACCACGAATCCGACCCGAACGAGTATTCGGACATCTCTGATTCGCCAGAATACGCAACCATCCTGGCAGACCTTCGACACCAGATGTGTCAACGACTTTTGAATACACCTCTCCCAAAACGTCGAGAGTGGGCCTACTAGGTCGCGAACTGGGCCAGCGGTCCGCAGACGGGATCTTGGTAGCAGCATGCCTTGTCCTGGGTGCTTGGTACGGCGTCCTGGGTTACCACGAGGATCCCGCGAGCCGGATACGGGGTTCAGACAGCATTGGCTACTACATCTACCTGCCGTCAATCCTTCTCCAAGGAGACATCGACTTTGCCAACGACTTTAGGCGTCTTGCGGGCGAGGATGTCTTCCTTTTCCCTACTCCGGATGGACGCGCTGGAAACCCTTACTCGATCGGTCCTGCGATCTTCTGGTCGCCCTTTTTCCTCCTAGGGCACCTGTCTGCTATAACGAGCGGATATGCGTCGAATGGATACTCTGCACCCTATTTCTTCTTGGTCTACTGGGGCAATGTCCTCTATATAATCGCCGGTCTGCTGATCACATTCCGGCTCATCCGGTCATTCGACACGCCCTCTGACGTAGCACTCCTCGCCACACTATCTATTCTCCTCGCAACCCAGCTGACATACTACATCTTCCCCAAATCAGCGACATCCCACGGCCTGTCTTTCACCCTTGTAGCCACTTTCGCTCTTGCCTTGCGCAGAGAGGGTCTAACCTGGCGATCGGGTCTGCTTGGCGGGCTGTCGGCCCTTATCCGCTGGCAGAACCTGCTGTTCGTACCGGTTCTAGCCGCCGCAGTCCACGTCTCTCGTTCCGGTCATCGGTTCAGTGGATCCGACGCTAGACGATACGTTCCATTCGTTCTTTCAGTGCTGGGTGGGCTGCTCCCCCAGCTGATTCTGTGGCAGGCACTGTATTGGAGGCCATTCCTCATACCACAGCTCGACGGATACGTCGACCTCACACGACTCCCCGTGATCCAGGTTCTGCTGAGTGCGCAACACGGGCTGATCACGTGGCATCCCTGGTGGCTGCTGGCTGGGATAGGACTCTGGTTTCTGTCAGGAAAGCAAAAAGCGTGGGCGATTGCGATCGGAGTGGTTTTTCTCCTACAACTCTACCTCAACGGGACAGTGCGAGACTGGTGGGGAACCTGGTCGTTTGGTCATCGCAGGTTTGTGAATCTGATTCCCCTATTCGGCGTGGGCGCAGGAATCCTGATCAGTCGGATCCCTCAAAGACAGGCAAGATGGCTCCTATTTGCAGGTGTCGCGCTCGCACTCTGGAATCAGGCCTTCATCAATCAGTATCAGCGAGCGCTCATACCGAGGAGCAAACCTCCGACATTCCAGGAGTTCGTGTATGACAAGTTCTCGCTGAACACGGTCTGGCAAGCACAACTGGCCGTGAACACAGCTGTCCACAGCTTCAGGAAGGATGACTTCGAGAACTACCTACGCTTCGCAAAGCAGGCGCACACACTCTACCCCGGATACAGGAACTCGATGAAGGTGCACGCGGTAGCAAGTAGTGTGGAGGGAAGATGGGGACAGGCGTTGGATGACTTCGAAGGCTGGCTCGAAATCGAACCATGGAGTCGCGCGGCGAAGTGGGGTATCGCAGATATACGGCTAAAGCTCGGGCAGGTAGACCAGGCGAGAATGTTGATCGATGACCTCGGGATCAGCGAGGGCGAGGTCGAAGCGGCGCTTTCAACGGGCGAAGGTACACTCCAGACTAGGAGCTTCTTCTCCACGTATCGGGAGGAACTGGACCGCATCTACACGGACTAGCCAGACTCCGACACGATACTCGAGGACTCCGCTAAACCGAATGCTACACTTCCTGATCGAGGATCCAGTCCGCCGCTTGCCTCAGGTCCTCCGCGACAAATGCTGCCTTGGACAGCTCGTCCTCTGAGAGCTTCGCGATCTCTTGCGGTCCGTGCCCGGTCCGCAGCATGATGGCTTTGCATCCCGCTGCGATTCCAGCCTGCACGTCGGTCCAGTGGTCGCCAATCATGTATGATACCGACAGATTGATACCGAGGTTGTCGGCTGCACGCGTCAACATCTCGCTTCCCGGTTTCCGGCAGTCGCACTCCCGCTTGTAGGCCCCGATCCCCTCTTCCGGATGGTGTGGGCAGTAATACACACCATCCAGGTAGGTTCCTTCCTCTTTCAGAATCGATTCGAACCTCGTCAGGACCTTCTTCAAATGCTGTTCAGTCATCAGACCGTGCGCAACTCCGGCCTGATTCGTGATTAGTGGGAGTATGAACCCTGCCTCCCTGAGATCCTTCATGGCATCGACAGCCTCGGGGATAAGCTGAAACATGCCCGGATCGATGATGTGCCCGACATCCTCATTGATTGTGCCGTCACGATCAAGGAAGGCTGCTCTGCTCAACTTTGACTCTCAGATAGGAGATGGTAGGAAGGTCTGCAAATCCTGCCCGGGCAATACGACCTAGTGGTTTTCATCCTTTCGCCACATCTCAGACGGTTTGTATTCAGGTACAACCGCCTGTAGCAGGTCGACAATGCCCTGACGATCCGGTTTCTTGGCCATCTCGGCCAGCCTGTCGATTGTCTCATCCAGGCCTTCCGACTCGACACGGTCAGGCTGGGCGATAAATATTTTCTTGTGTTTGGTCGATCGAACACCCTCGCCGCTCGACAGAAGCTCTTCGTGGAGCTTGTCTCCCGGCCGAAGACCAATTGGTTTGAGTTCCATGTCGATCCCAGGCTCCTTGCCCGCCAGCCGGATCATCTCCGTCGCCAGATCGAGAATTCGGACAGGTTCCCCCATATCGAGGATGAAAATTTCGCCGTTCTCGCCCATAGCCCCGCTCTGAATCACGAGTCGGGCAGCCTCTGGAATAGTCATGAAATACCGCGTCGCATCCGGGTGGACCGTCACGGGCCCTCCCTCCGCTATCTGTGTCTGCAGCATCGGCACCACGGATCCGCGAGACCCCAGAACATTCCCGAACCTGACAGTCACAAAAACCGTACTCGACTTTCTTGCCAGGCCTTCGACCTGAAGCTCAGAGATCCGCTTTCCTGCGCCGTATACGCACGCCGGACGGACGGCTTTGTCGGTTGAGATCATCACAACCCGATTCGTCCCGTATGCATCGGCCAGTTTAGTGACGGTTCGAGTACCCACGATGTTGTTGATCACGACCTCCTCGGGATGCGGCTCGATAAGGTCGACGTGTTTGTGCGCTGCCGTGTGGAACACGGCAGCCGGACGATACTCCTCGAAGACCGATTCCATTCGGCTCCGATCGCGTATGTCGGCGATCACGGGTCGAATATCCAGATCGGGAAACCGGTTACTGCAATCACGATGGATTTCCCAGATACTCTGTTCACCCCGACCAAGTAAAACGATCCCTTGCGGACAGAACTTACCGATCTGTCGCGAAAGCTCTGAACCTATCGATCCGCCCGCACCCGTCACGAGTATATGCCGTTCCCTCAGGTAGGCTGCGATCTCTTCAAGATCCCACTCGATCTCGTCTCGTCCGAGCAGTCTTTGGAGATGAAAGTCTGTCACTGCCTGTTCTGCTCCTCTATCCGGGATACGGCCATCCGGGCGTCAAAGTGATTTGACAGGAGGGTGACAGTCTTTTGGTATGACTGCCAAGCCTCGTCGACGGATCCGAGTCCTTCGAGACATTGGCCCATCCGGAAGTGGGCATCGGCGAAAGCCGAATCCAACCGAACCGCATCCTGGAAGGATCGCAGCGCGGAACGATACTGACCTTGGGCGAGCAGGGCTCGCCCAACCTTGTACACACCGTAACTGTCCCGCTCACGAAGATCCGAAGCCTCGCTATACTGGGTCAGCGCATCCCCGAAACGAGACTGGAAATAGAAAATATCGCCCAGGAAAATCCGGTCGTCGAATGACACTGCCTCCGTCTGCGGAACATAGTCATATCGCTCGACTAGGCGTAGGAACCTCTTTGTATCTCGATTCTGCAAATACAGCCCGCCGAGTTTATCGATCGACTCGATATGCTTCCCCCACGCATCGAGGACGCGTTCGAAAGTCTGCTGGGCTTCTGCGCGCATCCCAGCACGAAGGTAGATGTCTCCCGACCTCACTTCTGCCTCTACCTTGTCCGAGGTGAAAAGCTTCATTCTGCTCATCACCTCCCGAGCGCCCTTGGCGTCACCCTCTCGAAACTGGAGGACCGCCAAGTCAGAGAGATATCGGTCCCTGACAAAACCTAACGCCAACGTCCGGTTTAGCTCGGAGACGATGTTGTAGTGATCTCTAGCTACGGTGTAGGCTTTTCGTGCATAGGCCTCCCGGCCCTCACCAAAGTGATGAAGAACCAGCCCGACGCGGAACGTTCCATACAACAGAGTCGGCACGAACAGGACACACGCGGCAACCAAGGCACCTGTCCATCGGGAAAGTAACAACTGCTTCAGTCGCGACTCGTAGGACTGCCAGCCACCGCCGTATGTTCGAGTCACACCTAGCCAAAGCCCGGCAAGACTCAGGACCTTCGCCGTCGCAAGTGCCTTCGCGACCGTCAGACCGGAGCCGACGAACTGCTGGGCTCCCATCGTCAGGATTGCGGCCAGGACCACCACACCGATTACAATCCCGTCGAGCTTCGACCAACTACGCCATCTTAGGGCATCCCGAAGAGGGCTAAAAACCACCACGATCAACAGACCGAAGGAACAGACGATCCCAGTGAAAAACGAACTGCTCAGCCGAATCTCTCCTGTCGTCTTCGAGATCACCGAGGTGTCTGGATCAAACTGGGTCGTGACAAAGGCAGCGACGGTCGCGAGAACCGCTGCGGCCGTTTTTTCGAATGAACCGACGGACGCGCCATCGAGCGAACGCCGATACCTCTGGAACACCCAGACCAGACCACCCGTGATCAACGCCAGTCTTAAGATCTCTGCCCAAGACAGATGCCCTATGCTCTGCAGACTGAGTAGAAAGAGTGCGGCGAGGATCAGGTGAGCCCTTCGCCGTGCGTCCTGAACCGTCACGACGGGTCCTCCCCTAACGACTGCCGGAGTGTGATGGCGATCGTGACGCCGAGTCCCGCTACGATCCAGAAGCAAATCCGCGTCAGAGGGAAATAGAGGGCGTCACAGGTCAGCATATCCGCCAGGAATCCGGTCAGCCCGGCGATCACGGCCAGGCCCATGTCCGACTCCCGGGACCTGCGGGAGACCGCGGTGATCGCCCGGTGAAGCGGATACACGATCGAGGCAATAACGAACGCGAACCCCGACATACCTGCAATTCCGTTCTCGGATAGCATGCGTAGATACATGTTGTCAGGGGTGTGGTTGTAATCACCGACAAGCGGAGCGGCAAACCGGTATTGTCCAGTTCCCACGCCGACAAGAGGTTGCATCATCAGGATGCTCGTTGCCTGTGCGTAGGCCATGCCCCGCTCATCCCGCTTGAAGGCCTGGATCTGACCGAGAGTACCGCGACTTTCGAGCGTCTTCCACACACGGTCGATGCTGAAGGCAGCCGACAGCACGACGGTCAAGGCGCCGGCGGCGATCCAGATCTGACGTCGCGATCGCCCCCGAAGATAAACAAACGAAGCGACGGCCGCCGCAAACCAGGCCCCGCGGGAGAACGTGAGAAGCAAGCCGGAAGACACACAAACCAGGGCAACGACAGGTGAGACAAGCCTGATCCCATTCTCGTTGTAGCACAGCCACAGCGTGAAGGGAACGACCAACGCAAAAAAGGTTCCTAGGTAAACCGGATGGCCAACGGTGCCCAAAACACGACGACCAAAGTCGTCTGAAGCGAACAGACTGTATCTGAGGTTATCCTGCGAGAAGACTTGGCCCAACAGGGGTCTGGTGCCAGTAGCAAACTCATACACGCAGTACGCGCCGATCAGTGCGCCGGCCAGGACCAGCACCCTTACCGATTGCTCGTGCCGTTGCAGAAGGGCCTGCCGGCAGATGAAAACCAGGGCCGCCCCTGTCAAGAAGTAGTAGACATCGCGTATAAGCGCGTAGGCAGGTTCTTTGGATCCCAGCCCCCCCACGGTGACTATTCCGATCCAGACAGCGATCGACAACATGACCTGGGAAGAGATCCCGTCTCGCCCGCGAGGTCGGGTGAACACCACGCCACAGAGCAGGACTGCGCATACCGCAACGGGCACTAACGGAACGAGCCCCGCGATCCGACCCGTGATCCCGCTGTCAAACGAGTAGATGAAACGGTGCGGAACGAAGGCCACAAACAGCAGGAGAAAAGCAACGATCCGGAAGGTCCACGATGATTGGACTCGCTCTTCCGTCACATTGGGCTCTCGACTGATGTGCTGGATCCGTCCTCCGAATACGGCTCCCATACGGAGGGGCGCTCAAAGAAACCAGGTGGACACGTCAGGTCATCGATACTCCCGATTTCTCGAGCCGGGTTCCCGACCATCACCGATCGAGGTCGCACATCCCGAACAACAACCGTTCCCGCCCCGATCAGCGCACCCGAGCCGAGCTTAACAGCCGGGAGGATCGTGCAATTCGCACCGATTTTTACCAGGTCTTCTACTGTCGCCCCACCGGCGCACTCCAAGTAATGAGGACACTTCATCGGATGGGGGTCGTCCGTAAAGGTCACATTAGGGCCGACGAAAACATCTCGCCCGATTTTGACATCCTCAAGAAAGCACCCCGTATGGATGCGTGTCCCGTCACCGATCCTGTTCCTGATTTCGAGCACTGCGTGTGTCCCGACGCTCACACCATCCCCGATGACGTTGTCATCCCGGATAGACGCACCCTGACCAGTCTGAAAATCCTGACCAATCGTGACCCCTGCATAAATCGTCGTGAAAGGCCGAATGACAGCACGATCCCCGATCACGGTCGCTAGCTCGCCATCCGTCTTTCCGCTTGGCGGAATGCCTATGACACAGGGAGGATGGATTTCGACTTCTTCGCCCAGCGACACGTTCTTATAGACTCGATTCTCCAAATCGTCACCCCGCCGTGATTACTTGAGCTTTACTCTGTTGCCACCGTCGCGGAGTGACTGGTTTGCGGCCTCGAGAACACTTACAACCTCAAGGCCCTGCGTCCCTCCGCTCCTAGGTTCAGCTTTCCCCGCGATACATTCAAGAAAATGTCGACACTCGACCTGCAGGGGCTCCGTGCTTGCTAGAAAGGGTGTGTATATGTCGCCATACCGATACGAGAACTGAAAGTCGCCAAAAGTGTCGTAGTGGGCGGGACCATTCACACCTTTGTCGTAGATCTTGATTTTCTCGAGCGGCTCCACGTCGTCGTAGATTAGCATCTTCTTGCTCCCCACGAACGTCGAATTGCGAACCTTGCTCGGGTCTAGCCAGCTCACATGAACGTATGCGATCACGTTGTTAGGGAAGTACAGCGTGACCATCGCCACATCTTCGATCCCCGGCAGAATGTTCGAGTTGCCCTGTGCCGAAACGGCTTCGGGCTGGGCATCGAGGACGTATGTCAGGATGGAAACATCGTGGGGAGCGAGATCCCAAACGACGTTGATCTCCTTCTGAAACAGCCCCAGGTTCAGACGACTCATGCTGATATAGTAGATGTCGCCCAGATCTCCGCTCGCCACAATCTCCTTCACGTGGTTCACTGCGGGCGAGTAGACGAAGGTGTGGTCGACCAGCAGCGTCAGCCCCTTCTCGTCGGCTAGGGAGACAAGCTCCCGTGCCTGCTTGACATCTGCCGTCAGAGGCTTCTCGACAAAAACGTGCTTACCCTGCGTGAGTGCGGCACGCGTCATCTCGTAGTGCCACGGCACGGGGGTGGCGACGCACACGGCATCTACATCGGAATCGACGACCTCGCGCCATTCTTCCGTCGTGGAGATCGAGGGAAACAAAGCCGAGATGTGATCAAGCCGGTTGCGATCGATGTCGCACACAAACGTCACTTCGGAATCATTTAGATGAATGAAGTTCCGGATCAAGTTGGGTCCCCAATATCCGGCGCCGATGACGGCAATCCTGGTTTTGCTCATCGGCCTAGGCACCCTTCCCGGACAACACGACGGGAATCGTTTTCAGGAGAATTTTGAAATCCAGCCAGAGCGACCAGTTCTTCAGGTAATACAGATCGAGCTTAACCATTTCATCGAACGACAGTGACGGTCCGCCGCTCACCTGCCAGAGACCTGTAATACCCGGCGTCCCGTTCAGCCTTTCCATGTGCCACGAGTCGTAATGCTCAATCTCGTAGGGAATCGGCGGTCGGGGTCCGACTAGGCTCATTTCCCCCTTGAGCACGTTTAGGATCTGCGGCAGTTCGTCAAGCCGATACTTCCTGAGCATCCCGCCGATCCAGGTCACCCGGCCGTGATTCACGATCTTCCCACCCACATCCTGGCCCTGCTCGATCAGGTCAGCATACGCCCGCTGGCGTTCTTCGCGTTCCTCTTCCGCCGTGATCACCCCCATCGTCCTGAACTTGATGCAGTCGAAGGTCTTGCCGTTCTCACCTACACGGGACTGGTTGAACAGAACAGGTCCCCGGGAGCCGAGCTTGATTAGCGCAGCGATCAAGGCCCAGACCGGCAGCAGGATGGTCGCACCGACGAGCACCGTCATTACGTCAAGACCGCGCTTCATCAGGCGGTCCCATCGACCCAAGTAGTGGTCGTCCAGATCCAGAACGGGCACGCCGTCAATCGCGCCGAACTTCACATCGCTGCTGATCACCTCAAATAGATCGGGCAGGATGTGAATTTTCAGGTTCTCGCTCTGGCAGCGCCCGACGATGTCGCGGATCGACTTTTGAGACGAGTTGGGCAGCGCAACGATTACCTCGTTCGTACCGACGGCCTTCGCGACCCTCGGCAACACGTCCGTCCCGCCCATCACCTGTAGACCCTCGACACTGGCTCCATGGGTGTTCAGGTTGTCATCCACAAAAGCGACGGGCTCGTAGGCGAGCCAATAGTGCTTCCGAAGCCGGCTGACGATGTTCTGTCCGACCGGTCCGGCTCCGACCACGACCACCTTCCGGATGCCCACGCCACGCTTGAGAAAGATCGCGTGGATAGCGTCAACGATCGCTCGGTTGCCAGTCAGCAGGATCGTGGCGAAAGCCGCTCCGAAGATCACAACTAGACGGGAGAACTCGAACCCTGCGTATGTGGCCTCCTGATAGCCGCGATAGAGGAAGAGAATCACGATCACCGTCACGGCCGCGATACCCACAGCTTTAAGCGCAAGGCGGAAGTCATCGAGTATCGCGAGAGATCGCGTGATCCGGTAGGCTCCGGCGAAGATCAGTCCGAAGAGCGAGGCCGCGTTCCAGACATACAACAAAGACCAGTAGGGCCGCTCAGGTGCGTAGGTCATCGGTATCTGAAACAGCGGAGGTTTCGACGTGTTCGCGCCAATGAGAGTAAAGTCGCCGCTCAAGACCGGGCCGTCCGCACCTGTAGACACGGAAAACGAAATGGTCTCTTCCGGGAATCCCGAAACGACGATGCCGGTCCTGCTGTCGCGGACCTCAAGCACGTGGGTCTTACCCCCCGGCGACTCGGCCGCGGCGGATACAGTCCCGGGAACCGTCTGAGCAAGCTGCCAGGAGACCTCGTCGATTCGGCAGGTCATTCCCAGATCGACCTCAAGAGAACCGCGGAAGCTTTGCTTGCCATGGAGACGGTCTCCGAGCGCCACCCAGGGACCTTCACCGATCCGGTAGCGACCACGTGAGGCCGCACCGAACAGGGGTGTGTCATCATCCCTCAGGTCAACGGCGGTGAGGTTAGGCGTGTCGAAGATTGCCGTGCGACACCGAAGCCAGAAGGCGGCCACACCGGACAGGTTCACCATAACCGCATCCAGCGCGAGCAGCATTACCAGAAGCATGATGTGTAGGGAACGGTATGTCACTTGGCGAGGAAATCCTCGGGCTTAGCTGGGCGTACGGGCTTGACGTGTCGTTTGTGGCTTTCCAGAATCGACCATATCGACAATGAAGTCACAGATGTCTGACACAAGACACGCGCTCCGAGACCGCAGGCCCCGCAGCGCGTGCTCATTACCATCACGCAGCCGTTTCTTGACCTTGATACCAGTCACATCTTCGGGCTTCCGGATCAGATGGAGCCGTCCCTCGTTAGACAATTGTTGATCGATCGCCCCGACCGGGCCGGTAAAAATGCTGTAGACAGGCACCCCGAGGAGAGCGGCTTCGCGATTCATCGTGCCCCCGCCGCCGACCACAAGATCGGCCTGCCATATCAGATTCAGCCCGCCCAAAGGGCGCTCTAAGATATGAAAATTCAATAGGTTCTTCAAGTTTTTCCTGATTTCTCTACCTTGCTCTACCGTCCGCGGCACGATCAGACCGAAAGCCTCGTTCGAGGCCCCTACGCGATCTAACAGCGCGTCGAAAATCTGCTCACTCCGGGTGTCGTGGTAGTGCGCCGTCGTCGCCGGGGGGCGGATCAGGATGATCACCTTGCCGTCCGGCAGATCGAGCTGAGAAACGATGTCCGTGTCATGCTCAAAGTCCCCCAGATAGACCTCTTCCTTATAGCCTGCGTAGTGGACGACTAGATCACCCACGACGACTCCATCGAGCGCGGAGGGGAGCAGAAGCAGCTTCGACAGCCTGCGAAAAAGCCCGGAGGACACGTGCTCGTAGTCGAACATCGTTACGACGGGGACTCGGGCGAGAGCCGATCCCAGCACGAGACCCCTCGAACCGTGACTGATCCCCGCATCAAAACGACGACTGGCCGCCCAGAACGCGAGGCGTGCCGCACGAAGTGCAAGGCTGCAAACCTTTCGCGCAGGGTTGCCGCCGGGGTGCGAACCGATCACTGTATACGCGAGACCCGCGCGGTCGGCTAGCCCGGCGGTATAGCCGTAGTCACGGATCGTGATGTCGACACTGTGTCCCCTCGCCTTCAACTCGCTAACGATCGGCCGAAAGAACGGAACGTGAGGGGCATTATCGAGGTCGATCCAGAACCGCTTCATGCGAGCTCCAATCCCCTATGACCGTCAGAATCGTCACCCGAGGGATCCTCCCTGCCAAGACTAGACATAGATCGTCCTGCCCTCCTCGGCTGCCTGGCAGAGCGCCTCTGTCACCCTGCGAGCACTCGTTAGGAACATGGGTGCACCTTTGAAACGCCACTCCATCAGTTCCTCCCGAGTCAGAAGGGACCTTAGAATCCCGAGATCTCGACCACTTTCGTGCTTGGGCGTCCCGAGCGTGTATTCAAACCATCCTCCTTCTTCATCGAGGAGGTCCACACGCTGGTAGGCCATCCGAAGGTCGATGGGGAAGGACTCACCCATCAGACCCTCCGGGGCGTGCATCTGCGTCAGGCAGCGATAGTAGGGAATGCCGAGCCCGAGGATGACGGTGTTGAGTTCGGACATCACACCGAACGGGGACTCAGGCCCGAAGGTCTCGCTCGAACGGTGGTGTCCCTCCACAATCCTAGCGGCATTCGGACCGAATGCGCAAACGCTGTGCGTAGGGTGGTTGCTCCTGAGCGTACCGGGATGACGCCTGAAGAGCTCAGCAAGAAGACCGGTCTGGGCTACGGCTCTTGAGACATCGAACACCGGGTGTTCAACGTAGTAATCAGAGGCATTATGGTGACCGATCGGGTGACCAAAAAAGAAGGCCGGCATAGCAAGCGTACGGTTTTCGCAGAGGTCCAGCAAAATGCCGAAAATGTCCCGCACATCCCCTTGGAACATTGGTGCGAGACCACCAAGAGAAGCATGAACCATTACGACATCGAAAGGACGTGCGCCGAGGCGGCGCTCGATTTCCCGTTTCAAATCACCCGAATCGAACTGTCCGTATCGAAGTCTATACAGCGGTGAAAGAGATCGTTTGAGCCGGGCTAGCCGACTCTTCAGACTCGTTCGCCTGTCCTGCGAGAGGAGGGTCCTCAGCAAGTTGTAGAGAAAGGTTTGCAAAAGCAGAGTGTTACTCTGCTAGCCCGTTGCCCTGCAAGATCCTGTGTATGTCCGCGAACGAGGTTGCCGCGGCGAGATCCTGGAGACTAGCGGCCCTTCCGTTCGCTGCTTTGTCGATTTGTGTGAGGATCCCAAGATGACCGATCGAGTCCCACGCATCGATCGTCTCGGATGAGGCATCCTCTCCGACCTCCGTCGAGGGCAACTCCAAAGCTTCCGCGATAGCCACCAGGATGTCCTTCTTCTTCAACAGTGCCATAATAACCTGCCGTTCTCTAACTACGCGCGCCTGCAGCGCAATAAACGTCCGTCCAGAATAAAATCATACCGAACTTTTCGGAAAAATCGATCCGTCCCTCTTCCCGCATGCGGCCTAGCGTCTCTCGATGGTCATACATACCCAGCGGAAGCGGAAACGCCTCGTGACCGACCTTCTCAACGGATTCGAACGTCTCCTCTGCCGTGCCCAGGATGGTCTCCGCCTTCGAAAACGACACGATCGGGAAATAGATACGCCCGCCCGGCTTCAAGTGGCCGGGTGCCTGGCGTATGACATCGGTCACCAGCCTGTCGCCATCGGGACCGGACTCGCACGGAACACCTGAGAACCAAGGGGAAATCGACGCCACTTCTTCGGCAACACCGCTCACATCGTCTACGACCACGTCGAACCCGACGTCCAGCCAAGGATCGAAGAGCGGTCCACACCGGGCATCGACCGAGCACCCGGAACGCTTGGCATTCCGGATGGTAGCGTCTACCGCCGCCTGACTCGCATCGGACGCAGCGAAGGGCTGAGCGGCGACACCGGCCTTAACCAGCGCGAGACCCACAGCACCAGTGCCACAACCTAAGTCGAGCGTTCTGGCGCTACCCGACTCGTTCTCGACGACGGAGCGGATTAACACACCCGACGTTGCTGTCGGTGCAAAGACGCCCTCAGGTATCTCGAGATCAAGTCCTTCGAGCTCTGGCAAAGATCCTTGGCTCACAGTATCACCGCGCTCATATTCCGCCATCGACATGGATCTCAGCGCCGTTCACGTAGTCGGACTTGATCAGGAAGTCGACGGCGTGACCCACGCTGCCGACATCACCGAACTTGCCGGACGGGATTTGCTCCAGCGCTTCTTCTCGGGCAGTTTCGTCGAGCGTGTCGATCAGACCGACGTTCAGGTATCCGAGAATCAGCACGTTCGATGTGATGTTGTAGCGGGCATATTCCTTCGCCAGCACGCGCGACAGACCACGCAGCCCCGACTTGGCTGCCGAGTAGGCAGCTGTTCCCGGCTTGCCGCGCTCACCGACGACAGACGAGACATGTATGATTCGACCCCATTTTTCCTGCACCATCAGCGGTAGTAGCGCCTGGGTCAAGAGGAAATCACCCGTCAAATTCACACGAAGGACGCGATCCCAGTCTTCGACGTCGATCTGCATAGCTAGACGATCGATGCTCTGCGCAGCGAAGTGGACAAGCGTGATGCGCGAGAGATCCTCACGCGTTCGGTCAATCAGATCGCCGATCGCCTCTTCCGAATCGAGCTGGACCCGCTCATACCTCAGACGAGGCCCGTGATCCGGCAAATCCTGACAGCGGCTATAGAGTCCAACCACATCGTCGAGAGAAAGTAGATGCGGCAGCAGAGCCTGACCGACTCCGCCTGAAGCACCGGTAGCGACAATCATACGCTGAAACCGCCCCTCAAGAGACACCCCCCCCATGAGTAGCCTACCCCAAATCCCACAAGCATCACCGTATCGTCCTGTCTGATACGACCTTCGTCGATCGCATCCTTTAGCGCGATCGGAATTGACGCAGACACGGTATTCCCTATCTGCGCGTAGTTCCTGAATACCTGCCCTTCCTCCAGATCCAGTCGCCTGACGATGTTGTCAATAACGAGTTTGCTCGCCTGGTGGAAAACGTACTGATCTACGTCCGCCGACGTCAGGTCTGCCTTGTCAAGGAGTGCCTCGACGCACTTGGGAACCATGTCCATCGTGAACATGAAGACCTGCGACCCGTCCATGTGTAGACCATTTGATTGACCGTCGCCCAGGCCACGGGCGCCGCTGCCATAGACAATCAGGTTCTCGCAGCCGGCACCGTCCGAGCCCATAACGAATGGTCCCAGCGTATCCAGATCGGAGGCTTCCACCCAAGTAGCTGAGGCCGCGTCGCTGAACAGAGGCCGGGTCGTCCGGTCCCCTTCTCCGATGTAGTGGGAGTATGTTTCCGCGCAAACGACGAGACCGGGCGACGCGACTCCGGTTTCGATCAACCCGCCCGCGATCGCGAGCGCATACACAAAGCCGGAGCATCCCAGGTTCACGTCGAAGGCCATGCAGGTCCTAGGCAGCTTCAGCCGGTCCTGGAGCACGCAGGCCGACGTCGGAAGAACGTAGTCCGGAGACTGGGTCACCAGAATCAGGAACCCAGGTTCCTGATCGAGCCTATCGGAATCGAGCAGCTTTCTAGTCGCTTCTTCGGCGAGATCGACCGCGGTGATACCCGGAGCGGCCACGTGGCGTTTCAGAACGCCCGTCTTTTTCTCGATATCATCCATACGCCAGTCTGGGTTCTGAGCTTTGAGGACCTCACTCGTTTCACCCGGTCCGGGTAGGACATACTCAGTTGCGCCAACGGCGACCTTCATGGCTTCGTGCCTCTAAGGAACTGACGGTAGACCATCTCAATCGAAAGCAGCGCGAAAATCTGCCGCCAGAGGTTCTGTCGTCCCGCCGCGTGGTCATCGAGCAACTTAGAAACCGCCTGTCGATCAAGTATCGACGCCAGATGACCGTCGCTCGAAAGCAGGCTCTCTCGGACGAACGGTGAGAGACTGGTCTGAAACCACTTGGCCTCGGGGATCTCGAACCCCAGCTTCTTCTTGTCCAGCACCGATTCGGGCAACCAAGATCGGACGACATCCTTCATTAGCGCCTTGGGTCGCCCGCCCTCCAGCTTCAAACGCCCCGGTATGGCCTCTACAGTCCGCACCAGTTCCAAATCGAGGAAGGGCACACGCGCTTCGACCGACGCGGCCATCGACATTTTGTCACCGAACATAAGCAGGTTGTCCGCAAGCCCGCACCGCATGTCCAAGAATAGAAGACGGTTCAGAGAAT
>DPVD01000104.1:0-1779 GCA_003526745.1 Candidatus Latescibacterota bacterium | reverse complement strand
CCCGCACCGCATGTCCAAGAAGAGAAGACGGTTCAGAGAGTCGGGATCGCGCATTTTGCCAGCGATCCGCTCGATAGGATCCGAAATCCCGACGTCGGCTGCGGGGTTGATGGCATCGATCGCATCGGAGTCCAGCACCTCATACATCTTTTGGTATCTGCGGACAGGGTCTCGCTCGGTCAACGCTCGCGCGCCTCGTTTCAAACGCAGCGAAACCGGCAGGTGAGCCAGAAGCCCAGCCAAACTTCCCGTAACCGTCTGAGGAAGGTACTGGTAACGGTGCGCGAGATACTCACCCCGATACCTCGCATACCCCCCGAATAGCTCGTCCGCTCCCTGGCCAGTCAGCACGACTTTCACGCTTTCGGCTGCCATACGGCACACGAAGAAAGTCAGGAGTGCCGACGGCGTGCACGGCTCTTCAAGATACCAATGGGCGCGCTCCAAAAAACTCGCGTAGTCCTCGGGCCCGATCTCGACTTCTCGGTGTTCGGTTCCCAGACGTTTCGCGGTCGTTTGAGCCGCCTTCAGCTCGTTTATCGCAGGCTCGTCACGGACACCGATCGAGAAAGTACGAACGGTCGTATCCAGCTGCCTAAGCCTGTCGACAACGACCGTTGAATCGATTCCGCCGCTCAGCAGCGCCCCAAACGGGACGTCGCTCATCGTCTGCCTCCGCACAGCATCCTCGATCAAGCGACGCAGCTTCGACTCCAGCGCTTCTCTGTCACCGGGATCGGCGACCCTGACCGGCTCAGTATAATCCTCGGCGACAACGCCTTCACGGTCGATGAGAAGCCGCTCACCAGGCCCCAGCTTGCGCACACCTTTGAACAGGGTTAGGGGAGACGGAACGAAGCCATACTCAAGACATTGCGTCAGCCCGACCTCATCGACCTCAGGCACAATGCCCCGGCGAAGAAACAGCGCCTTAAGCTCCGATGCAAAAACCAGCTCAGAACCATCGTCGTGGTAGTAGAGCGGCTTGACCCCGAATGGATCACGCCCCAGCAGCAGACGTCGATTTCGATCATCCCAAAGGCCGAAGGCAAAGATACCGTTGAGTCTACTGACGACATCGTCGCCCCAAACTTCATACCCGTGGACGAGGACTTCCGTGTCCGTCCGCGTCCTGAACCGATGTCCGCTTCGCTCCAACTCCGAACGAAGATCGGAAAAATTGTAGATCTCGCCGTTGTAGGTCACCCAGACGGTGTCGTCTTCGTTCGCCAGCGGCTGAGCGCCGCCCGCAACATCGACGATGCTGAGACGACGGTGACCTAGGGTCGCGGTACCGTGCTGCGTCAACCCTTCGCCATCAGGTCCGCGATGCCGGAGCGTGTCCATCATCGCCTGAACATCGCGACGGTCAGACTCGGCGTCCGTCACCCCACCATAGGCGTAAATACCGCAGATCCCGCACATCAGGCCGCCACGGGCGACGCGTCAGGCAATGAGAGAGACCTGAACGTCGTGAAGGAGAAGGTCTCTCTGCGCTCGCGTATGAAGCCCAGAACCCGCCCGAGCTCAGCAGCGTTCGCTGAATCGAACAGCTTCGAGTGCCCAATCAGAACAACCGGAAGGGTCACCGCCGTATCGGGGTAGGCGGTCTCTATGCGTCGCAGCGCCCCCACAATCTGTCGGGCCGAGCACTGGTTGAAATCCAGCTTCCACGGGTGCCTCCCGCCCAGCAGCGAAACCAGACGGTTGATCAGGCTTCCCGACCGACCGGCGCTGCGCACCCCCTTGACGGGAGGCCTTCTAGACAGGATCGCGCGT
>DPVD01000125.1:0-3658 GCA_003526745.1 Candidatus Latescibacterota bacterium | reverse complement strand
CGCGGCGGAGACCCGCAGCCGATACGAGGCTGGAGAACCGTTCACAAAGTGACGGGCGGAGAGACTCCCTGCCGATCCAGGAACCGGTAGACGTCGAGCAGGTCTATCCCCGGAAACGGTGAAAATGCGCGGGCTGACGACGGGAGGGCGGTCAGCACGAAGCTCCGCTCCGAGGCCGACGGCCACGCCACGCCGTCCCACCGTCGTAACAGTTCTGGCTCAGCCTGATCGTCCTTCTCGTTGGCAACTACCCGTCGCAACGTGTCCCCACCCCGGAAGTAGGCCGCATTGGCCTCACTGCAACCAAGGGTCACCGCGTAGGGCGTGCGCTCGGTGGCGTTCTCCACATAGGTCACGCACCAGTAGTCGCCGGAGTCGGTCGCCGTGTGCTGATAGTGGAGTAGATCCGACCCGTCCCAAGCCTGACGCGCTCCCCACTGCCGACCAAGCCGTGCACCCTCCAGACCACCGTCGGGGTCGGTCGGGAAACGGAGCCCGTCGTTCTCATAGGCCTTAGTAATCGTTCCCTCGGGATCAGTCCGAATGAAGTGAACCGGTAGGTCGAGGTGCCGTGTAGCCAGGTTGGTGAACCGGTGAGCGGCCATCTCGTAGGAGACGTAGTACCGCTCCTTGAGGTCCTCGATGGACAGGTCGCAATCGCTCCTGGCCCCCGACAAAAACCCGACGGCTGCTTCCTCGGGGATAAGTACCGCCGCGGCGTAGTAGTTCGACTCGATCCGTTGGCGGAGGTAGCCCTCGAAGTCGGTGGTCTCGGCATGTTCCAAAGCGAAGTGTCCAAGCGTCTGGAGCACCACCGATCGGGCCGCCCGAACGCTGAGGTCATCACGCTGCGGGATGTAGATGACACGACGGCGGGTATCTGTCACCGACCGAGCGGTCCGGGGCATGCCCTTGACCCGTTCCACGGTAAAGCCGTGGTGGGCGGCCAGATCGACCATGCCCTTTTCCGTCGGCGGCCCCTCGCCGCCGTAACCGGCGGCGACCAGATCCTCGGCCGCCCTCTGCTCGATCTCGGCAAAGTAGTTGTCCCTGGCACGCATCTCGGTTCGCAAGGCGATGTTGGCCAGCCGCGCCCGGTCTCCCGCCTCCATATTGGCCAAGCCGGAACGACTGACCTCAACGTCGGGAAGTGCCCGATATAGACCCACGAGCGCCTCGAGTATGTCATCGTCAAGACGGGCCCCGGCCCGCACCTCGGGCAGTTCGAGGGTCGTCCTCCAGGGGCCGGACTGATGACGGTCCAACTCCATCTCGAGTGCCGCCCGACGACTGGGTGGCGTCGGATCGAGCAGATCTACCGTGGCGCAGCCCAGAGCGTCAGCCAACTCGCCCAGCACCCCGAGTTTCGGCTCGATTCGGCCATTCTCAACCTGGGAGAGGAAGGACGCTGGCCGCCCAATCCGCTCGCCAAGCACGGCCAACGTGAGCCCGGCTTCCCTGCGTAGATGGCGGAGGCGGTGACCCAACACCACCGGATCGAAGGCCTGTACACCCATGTCTGGCTCCCGTCCCGTCGTGCCTCAATTTCTGGTGCCCAGCGACTCGAAATCTTTCACTTTTTCTCTCAGAGCTACAGGTTAGAGGATTTTTCCATGATCTCAGCCGATCTAAAGACGGAACATCCCCGATACTCGTTTCTGCAAGACGGATACTCACAACTACCAGACGCACCAGTAGGGACAGATGCCCACGTGGCATCAGCCCCGGGAAGGAGTTTCCATGACCGACCTGGACGGCATCGAGATCACCGACCATGACCTAACCGTCGAGATCTTCACGCCCGAGGCCGCAGCGTTCGTCGCCGACCTGGTCCGGACGTTCCGCGACCGCCGGATCGAACTCCTGCGTAACCGCCGTATCCGCCAGGAGAAGTTCGACGCCGGCCTACGTCCCGATTTTCTCTCCGAAACCGCCGAAATTCGCTCAGGTACATGGACGGTTTCACCCCCACCCAAGGACCTTCTCGACCGGCGCGTCGAGATCACCGGACCACCTGAACGCAAGATGATGATCAACGCCCTTAATTCAGGGGCAAGGGTGTTTATGGCCGATTGTGAAGACTCTTCAACCCCTACTTGGGAGAATGTTCTAGAAGGACAAATAAACATACGTGATGCTTTTCGCCGTGAACTGGCTCTCGAAACGGAAGATAAAAAATATCGACTAAACGAGGAAATAGCGACACTGTTTATAAGACCCAGAGGATGGCACCTTTCCGAGAAAAACGTTGTAATCGACGACCTACCAGCACCTGCAAGTTTGATTGATTTTGGACTCGTGGTATTCCATAACGCACAAAATTCGATCCAACGCGGAACTGGACCTTATTTCTATCTACCCAAACTTGAAAGTCACAAAGAAGCCCGCCTCTGGAACAAAGTGTTTTGCTACGCTCAGGAAACCCTCGGCATACCTCACGGCTCAATTAGAGCAACCGTGCTCATCGAAACAATTCTTGCTGCATTCGAAATGGATGAAATACTTTATGAACTCAAAGATCATTCTGCAGGTTTAAATGCTGGAAGATGGGATTATATTTTCAGCGTTGCTAAGAAGTTTTGTTCAGACCCCGCTTTTGTTTTACCAGATCGTTCTGATGTCACTATGACAGTTCCTTTTATGCGCGCTTATACAGAACTAATGGTTTCAACATGTCATAAACGAGGAGCGCATGCAATTGGTGGCATGAGTGCCTTTATACCAAACCGCAGAGACCCCGAAGTGACAGAGGAAGCTCTTGAAAAAGTTGCAGCAGATAAAAGTCGTGAAGCGACAGACGGATGTGATGGCACTTGGGTCGCACACCCTGATCTAGTTGAAATCGCAATTGAAGAATTTAATAAGGTTCTTCAAGACAAACCTAATCAAATAGACCGTCTCAGAGAAGATGTCTCTGTATCAGCTCAGGACCTACTTTCAATAGATCAAACAGGAGGAGCAATAACACTTGAGGGTCTGAGGATCAACGTGGAAATAGGTCTGCGTTACATCGCTTCATGGTTAGCAGGTACCGGTGCTGCTGCGATCAACAACCTTATGGAGGATGCTGCCACTGCAGAAATCAGTAGAGCACAAGTATGGCAATGGGTTAAGCACAAAAAAGAATTAGATAATGGCGAAACTGTGACTACTGACCTAGTAAAAAACATCATCCAAGAAGAAATAGCTGCTATAGAAGAAGATATGGGAACAGAACAATTCAACACGTTTCCCTTTGATCAAGCGAAGAAAATTTTCGAAGAAGTCGCTTTAGCGGATGAATTTGTGGATTTCTTAACCTTGCCGGCTTACGAAATCATCAATTAACAGATTCAAGATTATTAATTAGGAAGGCACAGATGAAAGAAAGTTTCAACAAGCAGGTAGAGGATCTTGAAAAAGACTGGGCTAACAATGACCGCTGGAATGGAGTCAAAAGAGAGTATTCGGCCAAGGACGTGGTTCGTCTAAGAGGATCTATACTCCCCCAGTATTCCTTAGCTGAGCATGGAGCGAAGTTACTTTGGGAAAGACTCAACGACATGGATTATGTTCATGCTCTAGGAGCTCTAACTGGTGGACAAGCAATTCAGTATGTCAAGGCAGGTCTTCCAGCAATCTATCTGTCTGGCTGGCAGGTGGCGGGTGACGCTAATCT
>DPVD01000309.1:0-11600 GCA_003526745.1 Candidatus Latescibacterota bacterium | reverse complement strand
CCATCATACAGATCGATGGCGAGCCTTTCAAGCACGTGCAGTGGTGTCGAGGCGTTTCCGGCGACGTTCAGCCTGACTGCATACTCCACATCCTTCGAAAGGATTTCCAGTGTCGTTTCATCAGTGTTTTCATTCGCACCCACATACTTCCGGACTGTAGGAGACACATCGTTGTAAATCTCGCCCATGATGTCCGGAGTCATGTTTGGGTTGCTCGCGAGACCGACACGCACGACCTCGGAATAGTCCTTTGAGAGGTCTGCACGCGCTTCCCGGGGGATCTGCTCTGAGTAGACAAACAAACCCAAGCGGCTACGTTTGATCTCGAAGCTGTGGAACCCGTCTCGCAGAGACCACTGCTTCGAGGGAATGTCTACGCTCACCAGGCCATCACGACCAAGCGTGATCCCGGCGCGACCGAACAAGCGGCTCAGCTCAATGAGGTTGCCGGCCTGGTCCAGATCCGCAACAAAAGACGTGTCGATCTCGAACAGCAACCGGTCGTTCCTGGCGACACCCCACCGAACAGTCGGGTTCGGGTCGCCGGCCAGATGACACAACGTCGCCGCTGGCGTATAAGGATTGAACGCCACCCGAAACCGGACACCCGGGTCCTCGTCGTCGGCAAGACGCATCAGAATACGCGAGTTGTGCGTCCTCTGAGCGCGAAGCTGCTGTTCCTCGTTGTGCTCGTCCGCCTGCTTGAGAAGTCTGAGGAACTCCTGATCATTGACACGCGTGGTGTCGCGGCGAAACTGGGCATCGACCGGAGCAACGAGCCCGCCGAGCATCAGCGCCAGAAATGTCAATGTGAGTCGTTTCATACTTTTGTCGTTTGAGTCGGGTCCCAGTTTACTCGGACATATTCGACATCCAGCGGATGCCCTTCCGCGATCTCGAGACGTCCCTGAAGTGGCCTGCCGATCGTCGACCAGATCGTGCCCCAGTCTTCCTTAGCTGCCAGAGGGACATGTTCCAGTTCGTGCAGAAATCGTTTTCCGTCCCGTATGGTGCAAACCGGATCTGTCAGGACTCCTTTAATGTCGTCCTCCTCGATGTCCGGTGTACACTCGAGAAGACGCTCGCGCGCCCTGTCATAACGGGCGACCGAATGTTTCGTTCGGTCGGTCCCATCAGAGGAACCAACAAGGTGATTGGTTGCGATCACGATACCGTCTTCCGGCTCTCGAACCACGACACCCTCTGCTGTGACGTCCACTGCCGCTGCGTCGCTAGCATCAGCCAGCAAATACGTCATCGCGCGGAGGTGCTCGACGCTGCTCAACAACTCAACAGCCTCCTGGACGGTCCGGCAGGTCATGGCAATTGCATCGACGAGCAGGTTCCACTGGATGCCGGGTCGATCGGCCACGTATGCCGGAAGCGATGAGATCGCTACGAACAGCCCGGCTTGATTCAAACAGTCCGGATGCCCAATCCAGTGGTGCGTATAGGAAACGAAAGGCAACCTGCCCTCGACGACGATAGCTCGTGACTCGCAGAACTCAAGATCCGAATAGGCCCAGTCGTAGTTTCGACCGATGAGCGTTTCACCCTCAAGTGTGGCTACAGGGAGTACGGCCAGATTCGTGCACCCACGAAGCATGCCCTGCCTGCGGGCGAAGTAGTAGACGAGAAAGGTCTCTTCGTCCCAACCACCGCCTTCAAGGAAGCCCGCATACAGATCGATCAGCGGAGGACACAGGTCGGCGACAGCTTGTTGACAGGCCCTGGCGAACGCAATATCCGCCTCTTCCACCTTCGGCATCGGAAGCGGACCCAGCCCTCGCGATCGCTCGAAACCGACCTCGAAGGCCGATCCAGCAAAGACTTTCGGCTCGATCACGAGGAAAGATGATCCGGCAAACAGACTAGATCCTTCTCCCGGCCCCG
Source organism: Candidatus Latescibacterota bacterium (assembly GCA_003526745.1). Lineage (GTDB taxonomy): Bacteria > Latescibacterota > UBA2968 > UBA2968 > UBA2968 > UBA2968. Next base: position 9,707 of record DPVD01000309.1, on the reverse strand, counting down.
TGACTGATCAAAGAAGAAAAACGCTAACCAATTCATATTTAACAAGTTACAAACAGAACGAATGAACAGTCCCAAATTATGAGAATAATAATGCAAGATCGCTGCCAAAAAGATGGATCGAATCAAGTGCGAGTGGGATTGCCGCCATCTTGACTGGTTTTAGGGAGATGCTTACTCTACGGCTTGGAACAGCCTTGGAGCCCTCTTAATCCCAATTCTGAATAACTATGAGTTCAACGACAAATATCGACAAGCTGGCCATCGAGGGCGGAAGCCCTGTACGCAACACCGAAAAGAACCCTTGGCCGGAGTGGCCGAATAACCAAGAGGCAGACTGGGAACGTGAGCTTGAGCCCGCCCTTCGAGACGTTTACCTCAGCCGCAGCGAAGGCCTTCCAGCGACCCAGGGCGAAGCATTTGGAGCCTCCTTCGCCGCCTACTGCGACGGTCGCTACGGGATCATCATGCCGCACGGCACTGATGCGATCTCAGCTGCGATTGCCGGCGCACTCGACCTTGACGGGATCGGCGAAGGCGGCGAGGTCATCATCCCGAACTACACATTTATAGCGACGGCAAGCGCGGCCCTCTCGGTTCGTTGCTCTCTCTCACTGGTCGACATTGATCCCGTGAGCTTCACAATCCTGCCTGAGGCGATCGAAGCAGCCATCACGGAACGAACGGTCGGGATCCTTCCGGTCCACTTGGGTGGACATCCGGCAGACATGGACTCAATCAACGAGATCGCCAAGCGTCACGACCTCGTCGTCGTCGAAGACTGCGCGCAGGCACACGGGGCCGAAGTGAACGGAAAGAAGGTCGGTTCGCTCGGCGATGTCGGAGCTTTCAGCTTCCAGTCCAGCAAGAACCTGACCTCAGGTGAAGGGGGCTGCATCGTCACCAACGACATCGACATCAGGGATCGCGCCTACGCCTTTAAGGACGTCGGGCGTCGGCCAGGCGGTGAGAGATGGGAATATCCTCGTCTGGGCTGGAACTACCGAACCTCGGAGTACCTCGCAGCGATCCTACTAATGCGTCTCCCGACTCTTGAGGACCAAACCAAGCAACGGAACGACAACGCCGCGTACCTTTCCAACGCCCTCGAGACAATCGACGGGATAACGCCGCCTGGCTGGCGCCCTTGGGTCACACAACACGGGTATCATCTCTACATGTCCCTATATGACCCCGAGGCGTTTGGAGGACGGACACGAGATGAATTTCTTGCAGCCCTCCGTGCCGAAGGTATATCGTGCACACCTGGATACCAGCGCCCCTTGACTGACGAGGGAGCCCTTAAAACAATCCTTGACCGGTACCCGGACAAGGTGCGACGCAACGATTGTCCGAATATCGAGCACGTCTGTGCCCACAGCTTCTGGTTCTACCAGTCCATGCTTCTCGGTAGCCGTGAAGACATCGACGATATTATTCAGGCAATCCGTAAGGTCCAGGCTGCCTTCAGGAGCTAGTGAGCCGTTGCCGAAGTGCACACGAACCAGCGAATGCTGAGCTAGCTTTTCGCCAGATTCGGACACCCGGCTCAGGCGATGGACAAGGCAAAAGAGCTGTCACAACTGAAGATCCAGTGCCGATAGCCAAGCCCCTCAAGAAAAGATCAGATAACTTGACGATATCCAGCGCGTCGCCCAAGCCTACCTGAGCAAAGAGGAGACACAAAAAGAAGACCGGGGACGGGCGTCAGATGCCTATCCCCTTTTTTGCTGCCTTTGATCCAACAAGTCGTCCACCTGGTACTGCTTCTCTGTGGTTCTGCCTCGCAAGTCCGCGTCCGTGGAAGAAACCTGCCCGCCTTAAATGCCGATGTCTACAGATATTACCAATCAACCCTTGGTCGGCTATGCCGGAAGCGTTCTACATTTCAGCCGTCAGCAATGCGCCAGATTTCGCTCTTCGCTTACAAGCGTGCGACGAGCAATGGTGGCTGCTTCCAGCAACCATACGAATCAGACCGGGAGAGTGGTGTGATGAGGAAAAGAGTTCTGTTCCTGTGCACAGGTAACTCCTGTCGTAGCCAGATAGCAGAAGGGTGGCTTCGAGCTCTGAATGGCGAGGAATACACTATCTTCAGCGCGGGTACGTGCCCCTCCCCCATCAAACCGCTGGCGATTAAGGCAATGGATGAAGTAGGTCTAGATATCAGCCGACACAGCTCGGACGACATTGATCAGTATGCTGATGAGCCTCTGGATGAGGTGATCACAGCCTGCGACCGAGCACAGGGAAGTTGCCCAATCTTTCCGGGCAAAACGGCTGTGATCAACTGGAGCTTCGACGACCCGGCGGACGCCGAGGGCAGCGACGAGGAACGAATGGTCGTCTTCAGACGTGTCCGTGACGAGATAAAGTCCGCTATCGAGGAATACCTCACCTCAGCGTCTTGAGAGGCAGCTCCTGTTCGTAGGCAACAAAGTGCGACTTAGCGGTCTTCTTCCGGGCGCTGAGGATCTGCGTTCGGGCTTAGAGATAGACCACTTACGTCGTATGACTCGAAGAAGCGGGCATAGAAGTGGCCTGAACACGGATCACAATGCGTCACATCAGTTTCTGTCATCCGACTCAGTCCGGTCAGTCCTACCACTTACACCAGTTCACCTCCGCAACTGCTTCCGGCTCCTGCAGTGCAGCCATAGCAGTGGTCGTCTAGACGGACTGGTTTATCGATGAGATCGTCAGGGCTGTAGTCCCAGATTTTCGACGGAGTCCCCATTGAGTGCATGTCGAGCATCTGGTTGAAATCGCAATCATAGATGTTCCCGAGCCAATCGACGCTGACCTGAGACCGACACATGAGCCTCGGGACGGCAGCAGCATTGAAGCTGGTTCGAAGCGTCGTCATGTAGTCACCGAGCTCACCGTGTCGCTTTAGCGAGTCAGCAAACCGGTTTATCGGCATGTTGGTGATCGTGTAGAGCTCGTTGAACACGATCCCGAAATCCGTCAGGAGTTTCTCGTGATAGTCGGCAGCGAGCTCTTCCTGGGCCGGTGGGAGGGAAGGACCGACGGGGTTGTAAACCAGATGCAGCAGAAGCCTTGACCCCGGGTACCCATACCCGCGCAAGTTCAGGATCTGCAAAGCACGAATGCTCTTATCGAAAACGCCTCTCCCTCTCTGCGCATCGACATTGCCCTGTGAGTAGCAGGGCAGGGAGCAGATCAGTTCGACCTCTTGCGCGACATAGAAGTCGACCAAGTCTTCCTGGCCAGGCTCGAAAACAACGGTCAGGTTGCAGCGGTCGATTACGTGCCGACCCATCCCGCGAACGCGCTCGACAAAGTAGCGGTAGTCGGGAATCAGCTCAGGAGCGCCCCCCGTGATGTCGACGGTCTTTATATCCGATGACTCAAGAAAGCCGAGAATATTGTCGATCGTCTCACGAGACATAATCTCAGTTTTCGTTGGCCCGGCATCGACGTGACAATGGTGACACGCCTGATTGCACAGCTTGCCGACGTTAACCTGAAGGATGTTGAGCGATGTTCGTCTCAGGTCCAGACCGTCCTGAGCGACACGAGCCTCGAAAGAGACGGCAGGCTCACCCAGAACGGGTTGGATATCCACAAGCTCGCCACCGCGATGACCGGCATCAGCCATATACGCTCCTTACCACGTGAGTTTCATCAGGTTCCCGGTCTGACCATCATCCATTGCTACAACGAACCCATAATCAACGACTCCAGCGCGTGAAGCCCTGCTGTCAGACCTTCACGCATATCGAAACGGATCACACGCCTACCCTTCTCTGAAAGGGCTTGGTAATCGCCGAGTGCCTGAGCACGACTCAAGATACCAAAAGTGGCCGACTTGCCGGGGATGGCCAAATCCTCATCCGGTGAGGTCGTGACTTGAAGGAAAACGCCAGTGTTAGGACCACCCTTGTGCAATTGTCCCGTGGAGTGCAGAAACCTCGGGCCATAGCCGAGGGTCGTGGCCACCCGCCGGGTCGTCCCAATCTGCTTCCTAATGCGCTGGAACGTTGCCTGTGCCTCATCCGTACGATCGCAATAGGCCAAAAGGGCCAAGTAATCCCCTACCCTTATCGAGCTTAGTATTTCAGCCAGCGCCCTCTCTGGTGAATCGCCTGGCACAGTCGTCGTCACCCTCAATCCTCCGCAGTCGCCTACAGCTGCCGGCTCGTTCAGAGCACCATCAGCATCGAATCCCGCCAGCAAAGCCGACGTGATCTCCTTGCTTTCCTGGACATTCGGCTGATCGAAAGGGTTTATCTCCATCAACGACCCCGCGACGGCCACAGCGAACTCCCAGCGGTAAAATTCGGCTCCGAGTCGCTCAACATCCTCGACCGACAGGGTGATTGTGGGGTGCCCTGCCCGAGACAGACTGTCAATAAACGCATCCTGAGCATCTTCGGGTTCGGATGCCAACCGGATGTATGTGAAAACGCGATCGGATCCGTAGGATGTGACGTCGAGGACCGGTTCCTGATTCACAGGGCAGAGACCAACACCCACCTTCCCTGTGCTTTCGGCCACGAGTTGCTCGATCCAAGCCCCCATTTCCCAAAGCCCCGGCGAAACGACGAGCGTGACCTTGTCGCGACCTTCGTAATACGCCGCGCCAAGAGCTGCACCCAGCAGAACACCCGGGTTCTCGGACACCCCACGGCAGGCTTCCGTCATGTCTCCTGCGTGATCTAGGTAGCCGTTCAAATCCACACCCGCCAGACCAGCGGGCAGTATTCCGAAATTTGACAGCGCCGAAAATCTGCCACCGATCTGGGGGACGCCCGCCAGAACGCTTCGGAAATTACCTTCAACGGCCCTCGCCTCAAGTGCGGAGCCAGGATCTGTCACCGCCGCAATGTGCCTACCGGGCACGTCCACGACCTTCGACAACTCGGCTTCGAAATAGTCGAGAAGGACATTCGGCTCGACCGTCGACCCGGACTTGCTCGCAACGACGACAAGCGTGTGAGCCAGATCGAGCGAATCTCTCAACCGCCTGACCTGGTCGGGCAGGGTCGAGTCCAGTACGTGCAACCTAGCCGCTTGGGGCTGAGGACCGAACGTCTCCGAAACGACTTCGGGACACAGGCTGCTACCGCCCATACCAAGCAGCAAACAATCCGTGATTCCATCGTCACGCACCTCGCGAGCGAGCGAGCGTATCTGATCGATCTCCGGCCGATGCCTATCAACCGCTGTCAGCCAGTCAAGCCAGCGGTCTTCGTCAGCACCCGTCCAAAGCGACGTATCCCTGCCCCAAAGGCGGTCGGTCGCATTCGAGTCCGACCAGCCCCGCAGTGTCGACTCGAACCGTTCTACGCACGATGCCAGACGATAGACATCCCCCCGACTTGTATGCATCCTTCCTCCGCATCCAGTTCTACGACTTCTTGAGGTGTTCGATCTGTATCCTGTATCCGTCGTACTTTGGTGTCGCTACACGATCACCGGTGCCGGTCATTCTCTCTATCGCCTGTGACCATCTCGGATGGAGAACGGTAGGATCAACCTTTGAGACGAAGTCGTACTCACGTGGTGCGATCGTGTTCCAGAACATATCGGGTCGGTGACGTATATCCGTATTTGCAGGGCACGATCAAGCGTATCGGGGCACCGTGCTATTTCAGAAACTCGTGTCCGTAGATCCCAGTTCCAAGCACGACCACGGATACCAAGCCCGCTTCTTCTGCTGCGAGGTCGGGTCGATTGAAAGTCAGCAGCGAACATACTGGGCGTTCGACTTTGTCTGTTTAAGATCGATGAGCCTGTTAATCGGGAGACCTGTCCAGGGCAGGACCTTGGTCCAGGCTTCAACGCACCGGCAACCGTAGCCGCGCGATTCGTAACCATGAGCGTCTTCCGACATGACAATTCGCACCGGAAGCTCCTACTCATCGAGATCCGGGCACTGGCCATCAGGGTCCATCCTTCTGTTTTTCTACGTCGTTCAGCGACCAGTCGTAGTCGTGATAAGCGACCGACCAAGTCCTGTTCATTCCCCCTGCCCGATCTCCATTCACGTAAAGCGCAACGTAGTCCAGTATGTTTGCGCGTTCAACGCCGAACTGTTTCTGATACCACCCAGTGAAGTCAGACTCAAACCAGTCGAGAACCTTCGACAGCGTAACGATTCGTTTCGTTTCGTCGATCGTAACATTCCTTTGCTCGTTCAGAAACTTGTGCATCGCTTCTTCGAGCCGGGCATCTATCCTGTGGGGGAAAAAAGCAGACGACTCCATCTTCGGGCAGCCTATAGACGCACAGTTAATCGCCGCGTGTATCCGCGGCTCGGCGTATTCGTCGCGCAGAATGTCGTGTTCGATGTCGTTCAAAGTGTACGACTCACCTCCGACGGTATACCAGGTCCTGTTGAAGAACCCAGACAATATCTTGATGTCCTTGACGCTGGTAACCGGATATGCATCGATCACCCCGCGCAGCACGAGCGCATTGTAGGCATTGATCCAGTATGCGAGCCGGGAATCGCGCGATGGGAAGGCGTCGGGATGATTTTTCGGGCTAATCGCAGCAAGTGCCTCCACATAAGCATCAAGACTCGTACGATTTTCCTGTAGGGCCGTGTAGTCGACTCGACCCTCCTCATTCACATAGGCCTTCAGGACTGCGTCCAAACCACTGTGGTCGAATCCATGACAGGGTCCCGCACAGAGCAGGCACACGAGAGCGAACTTGGCCAATCTGAACCGTCCTCCGAGAGCAGCCGTGCCTGCCGCCGTTACAAAACCTGCCCCGCCGCCCTCCATCGCGATGGCATTATAGATGCCTTTGCCTCTCTTCTCAGCCACCAGTCACCTCTGGGTGTTCACTTCCCTGATAGCCCACGGCTACGATAGCCACTCCTTCATCAGAGTTTGGCAATCGCTCTGCCATATCCCAATCGTCTTCCACCATCGAAATGAACGACGTGCATAAACCACACATTAACGTAATCCTCAACATCGTCATTCTCAACGAATCACCCTGCACAGCCTACCCGATACAAACAAGCGCGGAGACTACAAGAATCACATGTCCGTGATATGGGAAAGGCGGATGAACCGAAGTCCACCCGCCCTGATAAACCTAGCACTTCCGCTCCAGCTAAGCGTCATAGAACGTCAAATACGGCTTGTTTTCCAACTCTCTATGGAGGAGCACCGCGAGCTCCATGGCGTGGTAGTCCCCCCACATGGAACTCTCACCGCTCGGCGACGTCCTCCCCGCCTGAATGTGATCCCATCCGTTCGGCCGGTGGTAGATCGAGTGCAGAATCAGGCCTTGGTGATTCGGATTTTCCGATAGGTAGGGCGGACTGAAGAGGGTGCTGGCAGTAGTCAGGGCTGCGCATATGTATTTGTCGTCATCGAGATGTTTGCCGAGCCGGTAGAGGCCCTGCGCTGTGATGGCCGCGGCGGAGCTGTCTACGGGCTCGTGATCGTTCTCGGGATTGGCAGGCTCGCTGGTCCAGTCTCCCAGGTGAACGAGACCTGGCGCCCCTGTATCCCAGTACGGTATCCCGTCCTGCGCCGTGACGCCATCGATATAATAGTCGGCCGTGGCTTTAGCTGCCCTGGCAAATGTTGCAGCAATTGCTTCCCGGCCGCCATACCCGTCCAGATCCGCGTCAGACAGCTTGGCCAAAAACTCTAAGAGCTCCGAATATCCAGTCACGATCCAAGCCAGACCTCGTGTCCATGTGGAGAACGGCGAGTAGCCCTGCTGCGTACTCGCGCACCTGTAGTTTCCATCGTTCGTGTTAAAAACCGATTCGTGGACGACCCGTCCACGCACATCCCACGTGTCACGTCCCTCGCCGTAGTAAACGTTGTATGTCGCCGTCGTCTCGGCGTGATGAATCAACCGTTCGAGCAGCGAAATCGCTCGATCATTCTCTCCCATAAGCTGGTGACCGAGCGCGTGGGCAACCCCCAAAATCCGGCAGGACCGAATGGTGTCCGAGAAAAGCGAATGAGGACCATTGAAAGAAGGTATAAACCCCTTGCCGTCGTGGATCGTCGTCCAACGAGCGGCCTGAACGGCTCCAGAAGACTTGATCGCCATCTCGTAGAAGCTTCGTTCCCAGTCGCCCCCACCTGTCCGACCCTCTAGGAGCAGGCGCCTCAGGTTCCCGTAGGTAGACAGGTTGTTGAAACCGTGATCGTGTACACCAATATGCGTAACGTGGCTTGCCATCTTGTCGACGGTCGCCTTGCGCCCAATCTCGAGGAACGAAGCGTCGTCAGTCGCATCATACTGAAGGACCGCACAGCCGAACTGGAAACCCTGCGTCCACTCCGTCCAGCCCCGAGTCGTATATTTACCTTCGACCGTGAATACGGGTGTTCCGTCGTCCGGATTCCAGGTATCCTCGATCGATTTGATCTTCTGGCCCGCAAGGTCGAACACACGGGAGAGCGGCTCGCGCAAATCGGCCAGTTGAATCGTGTCAATTACCTTCATGGTGCCTCCGGTTAACGTCCGAATTCAGCCTCGCCAAAACCGAATCGCAACATACCATAACGGTCCCCTCGCCGCAACAGACCCATTTGACTTGGAAGCGACCAACCCGCCACCTATCTTCAGTTTCGCAAAGTTAAAACTCATCGTAACGAGAAGGAAAGGAGCGAAAGATGGCGGGCGAAAAGCAAGGACCAGTTGGATACGACGATACGCCGACCCTGCCTGGCCAGAAATGGCGTGTTCACGACGGCAACAGACCCCACCCCAAGGTCGTCACGCCAGGGGAAGGCACCTCTCCACCGTCCGATGCAACGGTTCTGTTTAACGGTTCGGACGCATCCGGGTGGGTTTCGAAACATGGCGGAGAAATCGGTTGGACCGTCGAGCACGGCTACATGCAGGTTGCTCCCAAGACAGGCGACATCGTAAGCAAAGTCGAGTTCGGCGACTGCCAACTTCACGTCGAATTCGCCGCGCCTGCCGAAGTAAAGGGCTCGAGCCAAGGACGTGGCAATAGCGGAATCTTCCTGATGGGGCTATATGAGGTCCAGGTGCTCGACGGATATGACAACCAGACCTACGCCGACGGGCTCACGGGAGCGATCTACGGACAGTTCCCTCCACTCGTCAACGCGTGCATAAAGCCCGGAGAATGGCAGGCATACGATATTCTTTTTGTTGCACCACGATACCAGAGAGACAACCTGATCAGTCCTGCCTACCTCACCGTCGTGCTTAACGGCATCGTCCTGCATCATCACCGGGCTGCTCACGGGCCGACGGGACACAAGAACCTCTCCTCATACGAGCAAGTGCACGGGCCACAAGGACCGCTGAAACTTCAGGATCACGGTGACCTCGTCCGATACCGTAACATTTGGTTCCGGGAAATCGGGGAATACGACGAATCCTGATCTGGCGACAGGATCCAAAACAGAAGGGGCGAGACGCCCAATAAGAACGTCTCGCCCTTCCTTTTTCCGTTTAGACTTGGTTTATAAACTCGACAGACGTCGAAAAAGCGCCCGTGCCATCCCCATCGAGATCACACCGAGAGCCATATTGTTGGCTGCTTATCCGGACACAAAGCTGTTAACGATCCGTGGCCGCGAAGACCAGGGGCGAGACAACTACTGGAACTACCACGGCTCGTGTCGGACTGGCCTTTTTCCGCCGGACACCGAGATCGGCGCTTCAGTAACAAGGATCTCGTGATCGGAATAAGTCTGGAGGTTATCCAAAAGGCGTATTCCCAA
>DPVD01000052.1:0-14204 GCA_003526745.1 Candidatus Latescibacterota bacterium | reverse complement strand
CATTCGACAGTTTCAGGGATTCGATAAGAAGATGAAGTGTCTCAACCGAGAGATGTCCCATCTCTACCAGATCGTCGTTCTCAAGCATGTTGAGCGTTTGTAGAATCTGGAAACCGGCGCTCGGCGGAGGTGGTGTGTAAACATCGAAGCCGTGATAATTTGTCGTGACAGGATCGACCCAGTCCGCTTTGAAGTCAGCGAGATCCCGGAGGGAAAGAATGCCTCCTTCCTCCTCGATGAACGCGACCATTTCCTGCGCCAAATCACCCGTATAGAATGTTTCCTTTCCCCCCTCCACAACGCGCCTAAACGAGTGCGCCAGCTTGTCCTGAACTATGATGTCTCCCGGATGAGGTGCTCGCCCGCCGGGAGCAATGATCTCCATGCCCGTCGGACGGAGTCGCTCAACGGCACCATGAGTGTGGATATGGTTCTTGACAGTGAAGGCAAACCCCTTTTCGGCCAACTCGATGGCAGGCCCGAACACAGTCGCCCGATCCATCGTTCCGTATGTCTCGAGCAGCGTCAGCCAACCGCCACACGCTCCGGGAACCAGCGGTGACATGATCCCCCCCTCCAGCAGACTTGGATCCGTGTAGAGATTCGGTGTCGCTGCGTGGGGTGTTCGGCCACAGTAATCGAGTACACGTATCCGTTTGTCCTTGTTCGCGTACACGAGCGCGTAGCCAACACCAGCGATCCCCGACATGTAGGGCTCGACCACATTCAGAGCAGCAGCCGTCGCCACGATCGCGTCTACAGCGTTGCCCCCTTGCAGAAGCATCCGGGCACCCGCAAGGCTTGCCAGAGGATGTCCGCTGGCCACCATGCCACGAGTCCCCGTGACCGTCGATCGATGTGTCATTCCTTCAGTCGAAAACGCCATCTCTGGACCTCCGCCTACAAAAACGGCCTCCGTCTTGACGCGCCGCGTCGGTCGGGAGGCCGAAGTTCGCCTTACATTCGCCTTACAAGGGAAGCCTACTCTTTAGGAAACAGCTCTGAGAGAAGAGGATCGTCTGGCTGCAGTTCCTCAAACCGCTGCCGTAAGCGATCGACCGTTGTCCTGAGATCCCCCATCTCCTGGTTCACGTCATACAGACGCGTGTAGAGCAGCTTGATCAGGTTCGCGAGGACGTGGTTCCCCATCTGGGGATCCTCTTCGAGCATTTCGTCGAGGGATTCGGCCTCAAGAACCATAATGTCAGACGTGTCCTCTACGATAACTCGTGTCGACCGGATCTGTCCGGTAAACACCCCCATCTCACCGAGAACTCGGACAGGCATCTGGTAGTCCAGCAGGTCACCTGACGCTGACTCCAGCCTCAGTCGGCCAGCTAGAAGAACGATGAGGCGCTCGTCGACCGCCCTAGGCTCGCTCAGAACGGTCCCAGGGTTCACGGTCTCCCGCTTCCCCGCCTCGATGATCGCCTGAACCTGCGTATAATCAAGATCCTCGAACAGAGGGATATCGAGGAGTTTCTGTACCAGCTTTACGTCGTCGGACAAGTCGTGCCTCATTCAAAATCGTCAGACACTTTGCGTGCGAGCAAAGAAAAGCTTCACCCTCGCGAAAGTCAAGCCGAGCCCCTCCACGTGGTGGAATTGACCCTGAATATGAGGTGACCTATATTGGCGCCCCACAACAAAACCGCCGGGAGAGATGGGATGAATGTCGTCGACCTGACAGCCGAATTCGTCAGCTACAACACCGTCAGCAACCTGAGCAACGCCAGGTGCTGCACCGCTATGGCGCGGAGAATGAAGCAGGCCGGACTCAAGATCGAGCGGCTCGAGTATACTGACCCAAGGGGGGTCAAGAAGGTCTGCCTGGTCGGAAAAAAGGGGACGGGTAAAGGCGGGCTTGCGCTGATGGGCCACAACGATGTGGTCCCCGCTGAAGGCTGGGCGTGGGACCCTTTTAAATTGACAAAGAAGAAGGGGCTACTTTACGGCAGAGGCAGCGCGGACATGAAAGGATCTGTAGCCTGCATGATCGCCACGGCAGAACGCTTCGCGGAACGCGACCTCAAGCAGCCGATCTTCGTCGTGGTTACGGCCGACGAAGAGATCAACTGCGCGGGCGCAGACTGGGTTTACAAGCACTCGAAAAGCCTCAAGGGATGCAAATATGGCATTATCGGTGAGCCGACAATGCTCGACGTCGTCTACGCGCATAAGGGATCGTTCAAGGTCGACGCGCAGGCAAAAGGACTCGCGACTCACAGCAGCACGGGCAAAGGAACGAACGCCAACCACCTGATGATCCCGTTTCTGAACGACATCCTGACACTCGGAAACAAGCTCAAGAATGATCGGCGGTATACAGACGATACCTTCACTCCACCCTACTCACCGTTCAACATTGTCTGGACCGACGGGAACACGGCATCGAACATCACGGCAGAGCGGAGTGCAGCGCTCGTGAACACACGGCCGATCCCAGGTCACGACTGGGAGCCTATCAAGAAGCAGATCCGGACGCTCGCTAAGAAGCACGGCGTGAAGGCCACGATCACCGACAGTCTCATCCCGCTCAACACGCCGATCGAGTCACGCATCGTTCGGGAAGCGCTGTCCGTGACCGGCAAGCGGAAGGCGAAGACAGTCTCCTACGGTACGGACGGAATGATTTTCGGAAAATCCATGGAGTTGGTTGTCCTCGGCCCCGGCGACATCAGGCAGGCCCACACAATCGACGAGTGGGTGGATCCGGATCAACTCAAGAAGGGCGTCGACGTGTTTGCTCAGATGGTCTCGCGGTTCTGTATCGAAGACCCGGCGTAGCCCTCTCTCCACCCTGAGCATAATAGCGCGTCTGTACCGTGCTAGGACGAGTCAGGCGAGCGGGGCAGCAGGAGACCACACCAGCACCCAACTCCAAGACTGCCTTTTTATACACCCAGCTTGACGTTTGTGAGCTTTTGAATGGCTTTGCTAACGGCTGAGAAGTCGTCGGCACCGTGTCCGAGAGTGCTCGCGGCGGCATACATTTGATACACGGCGGCAGTGATCGGGACCGGAATATCAAGTGATTTTCCCAAATCTACGCCGATTCCGATGTCTTTCTTCATCAGATCAAGCATGAAGCCAGGTGCGAACTGATCCTTGAGCAGAAAGTCGTTCGCCCGGATCTGAAACAGAGTCGAGTTACCCGAGCTGACACCGATAACAGCGCTCATGGCTTCGGGATCTGCGCCTGCTTTCAAACCCAGCGTCAGTCCTTCGGCAATCATCGCCATATTCGCACCCCCGATCATCTGATTCACGATCTTGACCGTCTGCCCGACCCCCACATCACCGACATGGAAGATGTTGTCGGGGTTGCCCATGGCTTCGAAGATGCCCTGGCAGCGTTCGAAACCCTCCTTTGAACCGCCAGCGATGATTGTGAGTGTTCCGGCGATCGCACCGGTGTCTCCTCCGCTGACGGGGGCGTCCATCACGTGCACGCCCTTATCGCTCGCCCGGTCCGCAACCTCTCGAATCGTAAGCGGCGATATAGTGGACATGTCTACGATCAGGTTTCCCTCGCTTGCCCCCTCAAGGACACCTTGATCACCCAAGATCACCTCTCGCACGTGCGGATCCGCTGTCACGCAGGTGGCAATGATGTCGACCGCTTCAGCAACTTCTCGGCTAGAACCAACGGACTGACCACCCGCAGCGGTCACTTCATCGACGACCTCCTGCCGCCTCGCGTAGAACGTAAGGTCATATCCAGCCTTGATAATATTTAGCGCCATGGGCTTTCCCATGATGCCGAGCCCTACAAAACCGATCTTCTCCATCTTTATCTCCTCTTTAGTTTAGTTGGTGATCCAGCTAGCGCGAATGGCCTTGAGAGCTTCTGCTGAGCAACCGCAACTCGAAGCATTCGTGATTTCACCTTACCCAGAACCGTGTTATGCTGTCTCCATGGAATCGAATCCCCTTATCGCAGGCCTGGATGTCGGAACAACGAACGTCAAGGCCCTGATCGCAGAACCGAACGGGCACGTCTTGGCAACAGCATCGGTACCCACACCGACAAATCATCCGCAGCCAGGCTGGGCGCACTACGAGCCTGAAGACATCTGGTCCTCGGCCTGCCAAGCTCTGCGTCAGGCCACATCTAAGGTTCCGGAGCCCGATCGGATCGCGGGAATCGCGGTTGCCAGCATTGGAGAAACAGCATTCCCCGTCAATCAAGCAGGCCAGACAACATTCCCGGGAATCGCATGGTATGACACACGTGCACGAACGCAATGCGATTGGCTTGTGGAGCATATCGGGGCCGAAAGGATATACGCAACGTGCAGGATGTCGATTCAGCCGATCTACGGATTATGCAAGATGCTCTGGCTCAGGGACAACGAACCTCGAGCATTCTCTGATGCTGTATGCTGGCTGAACACGGCAGACTACGTTGCTTTTAGGCTGTCAGGTGAGAAGGCAACAGACCCGTCACTCGCCTCTCGTGCGCTTCTGTTCGATGTCGATAGATTCGCTTGGGCTAGAAGCCTGCTCGAAGACTGTGGTCTCTCACCCGAATTGCTGGCGCCTTTACATCGGAGCGGCACCGCTATCGGCACGGTTCTTCCCGATGTGGCCGAGGCGACGGGGATACCCTCTTCGGCGCAGGTCTCAACTGGAGGCCATGACCACGTCGTCGGCGCGCTTGGCGTCGGTGTGACAGAACCGGGAACAGTTCTCAATTCGCTCGGTACCGCTGAGGCTTTGTTCCTCCCCATCCTATCTCCTCTAAACAGGCCCGAGATGGCCCAAAAGGGCTACAGTGTAGGGGGGCACGTCGCGTGGGATCGCTTCTACGCGATCGGCGGACTTTACTCGTCGGGCGGAAGCGTTAACTGGGTCAAGAGTCTGTTGGGAGATCTCAATCACCGGACGCTACTGGAGTCGGCATCTAACGTAGAACCAGGAAGCCTCGGTGTCCTGTTCCTACCTCATCTACGTATTGCGAACCCACCATTCGGCGATGCACCCTCAAGAGGGGCATTTGTCGGCCTTTCGGGAGATGTAGACAAAGGTATTCTCTACAGAGCGGTGCTTGAGGGAATTGCGATGGAAGCCAAGCTCTGTCTTGGCGGACTCCTCGATTACGCGGAACTCGAAAACCCCGACCGTATCATCGCAATCGGTGGTTCGACCCGGAACGACCTGCTTATGCAGATCAAGGCGAGCGTGTATGACAGAGCAATCACGGTCTCCAGTGTTGAGGAAGGCACCGCGCTTGGCGCTGCCCTCTTGGGTGGGCTTGGCGCCGGTGTTTACTCAGATCTGGAAGACATATCGACAACGGTCGAGCGACGGACTAGGACTATAGAGTCCGATCCAGGCTTGGTCAGTCGGTATGCTGAGCTTTTTGAGACCTACGCTCAGGTATATCCGTCCCTCAAAGAACTTAACTCACAAATCGACGCAAACCGCTGAACAGGGAGACCCCATGGAAGACATTCAATGCGCAATCGTTGGATACGGAGGGATCGCCGCCTTCCACGCCGACGCAATAGAACAGGTCGAGGGCGCTCGAATCAAAACCGTCGTGGGCAGACGACAGGAACCAACCGAGGCGTTCGCCAGAAAACGACGTGCAGAATCCTGGACGATCGACTATTCAGAGATGCTGAAGGACGATGGCATCGATGCCGTCATCATCACTAGTCCCTCGGAGCTGCACTTCAACCAGACATCAGCAGCAATCGAATCAGGCAAACACGTCCTGGTCGAGATCCCTATGGCTATGTCGCACAAGGGCGCACGCACGATTGCGGGCCAAGCGAGGAAGGTCGACCGGAAAGTAATGGTTGCGCACACGCGTCGATTCGATGGTGTTGGAGGATTCACGAAGGAATTCATCGCGTCCGGAAAGACCGGTGCGATCTACCAGCACCACGTGATGAGCTGCTGGTTGCGTCACCAGAACATAGGCTGGACGGGATACCAGAGAAGCTGGACAGACGATGTTCTGTTCCATCACGGTTGCCACTCGGTCGATTTTTCGCAGTGGACAATCGACTCGGACATCCGGCGCGTGGTTGGCGAACTGGCGCCTTTGAACACGGTCAACGGCACATCGATGGACTTCAGCATGCTGATCCGCTATGCGAACGAAACGATCGCGACCATCAGCCTCTCTTACAACGCGCATCAACCCTTTAGAGCGAATCGCTATAGCTGCGAAAACGGGTCTCTCGAGATCGAAGGCAAAATCGTGCGATTCAACGGCGAGTCCGTCTTCGAGACACCCGAGAATCCGGAAGATGGTGTGCTAGTACAGGATCGTGAATTCTTCGATGCCATCCGCGAAAACCGTCAGCCTTCGTGCAACGCAGATGATGCACTTAGGGCCCTGCGTCCCCTTCAGCAGGTGTATGACCAGGCCTTGACGGCCGAAGGGTCAAAACGCTACAAGAGGCCCTGGGACCTTTAAAGGGCAGCTGAAAATGGTCGAGATGACTTGATTTCCTCACCCGTGCATCCCCTACATCTCTATTCTCAGATCCGATCCGATTGATCGCAGGTGGACAGCTGCTTCGGCATACGCTGCCTCCCCCTTCAGATGCTCAAGCATGATCGGAATGTCAGGTCCCAATTTATCCAACTCAGTCAAATACACCTGATAATCCAGGTTACCCTGGCCAGGTGCGATTTCGTCAAGATGAACGGTCAGCTCGGACGACATGATGATGTCCTTTGCGTGACAGCTCACTACGCGATTGCCCAGCTTCCGAAAGCTATCCTTCAGCAGCTCACCCGTGTGATAGTATCGGTCAGGTGAAGTGACGATGTTCACCGGATCGAAGTGAACACCACAGCTATCGCGATCGATTGCTTTCAAGAGGTCCAAATACGAATCGACCGAATCCGGATACAGCCAAGGCATGGTTTCAATCGCATAGACCGCTCGCTTCGGCTTGACCCCATCCACGATCTCGCGTACTGACGCCACAATCAGATCGAAGGTATCCGCCGTCAGATTGTCAGGATGACAGTCTGCCCATCCGTCTCCACGTGACCCGGTGACATTAACTGCACAATTGGCATCGATCTCATCAGCCAGTGATAGTTTCGCCTGACAGTTCGAGATGCCCGTTGCCCGTTTATCGTCATCTGGACTGATTGGATTGTTCCCGAATGCGCCGACCTCGGCTATCAGGATAGCTGCATCCTTGGCGGCTTTTCTATAAGCTGCGACCTCTTGGCTGTCGTCCCCGGACTTGATCGGACAGAAAGCGGCGCGATACCCCAGTCGCCTGATCGCTTCAACCCAGGCCTCGGGACTGCTTGTATCGCCAAAGACAGGCCCTCCGAGCCTCATTCGTTGTCTCTTTTCACGTCAGTTTCCCATGATTCCACTGATCTTCGCAAGGGCCTTCTCGGACAGAACAGCGCACCCGGCCTCTGCGTTGGTGGCCGCCTGATCTGCGCTCTTCGCACCGGGGATCACGACCGAGACGGCCGGATTCGATATAACATACTGGAGCGCAAGCTGAACCATCCCCTTCCCCGGCGACGCGATGTCTTTTAACCTGTCCACTCTCTCAATCGTCGACTCGTAGTTCGCCTGAGCTTCGGCATCTTCGTGCATGACGACTCGGACCGTGTCGGTGAACCGAGTCATCTTGTCGTATCGACCGGACAGCAGCCCTTTGGCGAGCGGCCCTCTCACCATCACCCCAATATCGTTCTCCTGACAATAGGGCAGAAACTCAGCCTCGGGTTTCCGGTTTAGGATAGAATAGTCGACCTGCACAACGCTGCAGTTCCCCTCCGTGTTGAATCGCTTCAGTACATCTAGGCTATTTGTAGAAATGCCATACGATCGAATCCGCCCCTCTCCAAGCAGGGCTTCAAAACCTTCGATGTATACTGATGGATCTTCGATATCTCCCTCGTGGCAGAGGACGACATCCAGCCAATCGGTGCTCAACCGGTGAAGGGATGCGTGTATGCAGAGACGGATCACATCAGCACCCGTGCGTGAAAGCTCGGCGTTCGTCCGCTTTCCCCAGTTCCCTGTCTTGCTGACAACCGTCACCTGATGGCGAATTCCGGATAGCCCCCGCCCGAGTCGCTCCTCGGAAAGCCCGTTCGGGATTCCATAAGACTCGGCTGTATCGAAGAGCGTTATGCCATTGTCAAAGGCGCTTCGGATCGTTGCCTGTGCCGTATCCTCGTCGATCTTACCCCACTGGTTCCCGATATTCCACGTGCCCAACCCCACGACCGAGCAAGGAATCCTCGTCTTCCCAAGCATCTTCGTTAACATCCAGCTTCACCTTTCGGCCAGTTCAGAAATTCAGTCGCATCTCGTAGGAAGGGAATCGTCCATCGACCTCTCTGGTTCGGACGAACCCGACCTTCTGATAGAGGGCCTGCCCCCGAGCGTTGTCTTGGTTAACGGTAAGCCGAACGCCCGTTTTCTCAACTGACCGCGCAACCTCGATGGAAATCTGCATCAGATGCCGGCCCACCCCGCGGCCCTGCCAGTCGTCCGCAACACAGATCCCCAGCGTCGGCACGTCCCGATTGAGTTGCTCCAGCCAGACATACCCGACCACGTCATCCGCCATATTAAGAGCTAAGTGACAGAGTATCTCAGAATCTCTCGCAACGGCCAATCCGGATTCGTGCCCTAGCTCGTATGGATGAAAGTAATAGTAGGTTTTCTCACCGCAGCGTTCGAGCATCGCACCGATCGCGTCCCCGTCATCCTCTCGCTTCTCGCGGATGCGAAGGAGGTCGCCGGACGACAGCCGAAACTCATTCATCGGCGACAGTCGCGATTCGCTGTTCCGTATCCGACCTGTAGGCCGCATCCGTCACCTGAAGACACCGAAGCCCATCTAGCCCAGAAGCGATCGGGACGTCCCCTGACCCAACACAGCGACCAAAGTCGCTGAGCAGACCGCTGTAATAGTCCGGAAATACCACATCCTCTTCCGTCATTTCGTCTCCAGTAACGATCCGCAGCTTATTCCCTAAGAACAGCGATCCCTCGGACCCATATACCTCGAGGACATTACCGCCAGAAGGAACCGTACACGTTGCAGTCAGCGTGCCGTGGACACCCGATTCGAACTCGACAAGCGTGTGAGCCGTTTCTTCGACAGGCCAAGAGAAGACACGATGCGACCCCATGTAAGCCACCTTCGTGATGTCCCCAAGGAGGTATCGGAACAGATCAAGATAGTGCGTAGCCACATCTACAAGCGTGCCGCCTCCACTCTGGGCTGGGTCAAGCCGCCATTCCGAGGCGTCGCGAGGGGTCCACTTTGCCAGATGCGCTCGAATCTCGACGATCGTCCCGAATCGTCCGTCTCTGATGTGCTCACGGATCCTTTGGTAAATTTCCCAGCCCCTCAGGACAAAGCACACGCCCAAGACGACACCTGCCTCTTCACACACCCGTATCATCTGGGCGCATTCTTCAGCACTCATAGCCATCGGTTTCTCACACAAGACCTGCTTGCCCGCCCGGGCAGACGCTAGCGTGTGTGCCAAGTGGAGGTTCACAGGACTCGACACATAAACGGCATTGACACCAGCATCCGCGATCAAATCTTCTGCTGATGTGTGAGCGCGTTCTGCGCCAAAGTCAGCAGCAAGATCCTCGGCTCTGCTCTTATTCCGCACCATCAGAGCCGCGATCTCGTGGCCCTCAAGCGATTGGATAGCGGGCAAAACGCGTCGCCGAGCAACCGAGCCTGCACCGAGTATTCCCCACCGCACGTCAGACACCCCTCTTTCTCGAAGCCGTCAATCGATCGCCAACCTGCACGATGCAGTTCCCGATCATCGCTTCATCCGCAAGAAATCCCGTTAGATGACCGTTCACGGAATCTTCGATACGCGTGCACGCCAGAGACGGACTAGCCCCATTGCAAAGGTCGACAAAGTCCTTAACAAGCCTGAGGTCGCCTCCCCCGTGCCCGCCAAAAGCGCCGTGCTTGTCACCGTCCGCTTCCAGATTTACAAGGTTTTCACTGTATTCGTGCCCCGGTCTCGGATCAATGTGACGGACGACAAACTTGCTGTCCTCGAAGACACCTTGGATCTCCCCCTTTGTCCCGATCAGGTGGATCGACCGCGAAGGACGCGCCGTCCCGCCGACCATGTTGTGCGTAGCCGTGCACCCATCGTCGAACTTGATCACCACGGACTGATGGTCCACCACGTCGTTATCACACTTCCACACGCATCGGCCGTATGGGTTGTCCCCCTCCAAAGATTCAATCTTCTCCTGGATCGTCGGTTGGTCGATGTGCTCGAGCGAATCCCATACATAGAAAGCCCAACGGCCAGGATGGTCGATGTAGTGTTTGCGCGCAGAATAGAGACAGTCCGACTCGATATCACAATCGACCAAACACTTCGTTCCAGCTCCTTCGGGCGCCATCTCTTCACGAAACTGTGTGTTCGTCCCGAAGCTGCTGACCGCAATCGGTCGACAGCCGCTCTTCATCCACATGATCAGGTCCAGATCGTGACAGCACTTCGCCATCAGCATGGGTGAGTGACACCGCGCCTTGCTATTCCACTTCCCACGGACGAATCCCACCGCCATGTGGTGGTAACTGACGTGCTCGACTGTCTGCACGTTAATAATTTGGCCGATCTCCCCAGAAGCAACCCGCTCACGGATGGCATAGTAGAATGGCGCGTATCGAAGGACGTGGCAGATCATGACCTTTCGACAATTCCGGTCTGCCGCGTCTACGAGATCCCACAGCTCTTCGGAATCCGTCGCGAAAGGCTTCTCGAGCAGGATGTCGTATCCCGCCTCTAGGAGAGGAAGGGAGGTAGAGACGTGCTGGTGATCCATCGTCCCGTTTATAGCACAGTCGGCGAACTTAGGGACGGCGGCAAGCGCCGCGGCCGTCTCAAACCGACGATCAGTCGGGATCGAAAACCGTTCCCCCGTCTGGTTTCGCCGAAACGGATTGGGATCAGCCATACCCACAATTTCAAGCGCATTCGGGTGATGCTCTGCATAGGATGCATATGTCAGGGCCCGATGCCCTGCCCCGATGATGACAGCTTTGAGCGCCATGCCTTGGCCTGGTCCGATCTAGAGATTGAGCCCCTGGAACCAGCTCACGAATAGAGGCATGATATCCTCCGGCTCCGGGAGCGTCGGGTGCCAGCGCTTCTCGTGTTCGAACATCACGTAGCCATCGTAAGCCCGATCTTTCAACAGGTTGAGCGCCTTCTCGAGAGGTAGCTGACCCGTACCAGGGGGCACATACTTCCAGCCGTCTTTCATCGCGTGCTCTTGGTCGGGATCGTATACGGCATCTTTCACGTGCGTGTAGTAGACACGATCACCGAGCGCGGCAAGCGTATCGGCCGGATCCTCCTCTCCGACGCGGGAAGTATGTCCCATGTCCCACAGGGCTCCGAAGATCGGGACTGTCACACGATCCAGAAGCAGCTTGCAGTCCTCTGACTTAATCCAGTGGTCGTGAGTCTCGAACACCCATTTGAACTGGTCAGCGCCATCGAGGGCCAGCACATCCTCCATCGTGCCTTGACCGATGTCAGCCAGTTCTTCCTTCGTCTTCTCCTCGGCGTTACCGACACCAAAGACCCGGATGTTCGGGACGCCGAGCTCCGCCGCCACCGGAATCGTCCGCTTCGCCTCTTCGAGGTTGTCATCGTGAAGCAAATCGTCACAGACTCGAAGACTGGAACTGATCCCGCACACGGCCAGGTTTGCCTCATCCAGCTTTCGTTTGGTTTTCGCAATTTCTGTCGTGAACTCGGGAAGCTTGGTCACATCGATCTCTTGCTGGATCCCGCGAAAGTCGACGGCTGCATAGCCGAACTCGCTTCCCTTGGCGATCACCGTATCCAGATCCCACTCCGGGCAACCCAGCGTTGTAAAGGCCATCTTCATCTAAGCGCTCCTTTTCTGTTACTCCATCCAGTCCGGTCCGACGGTCCGTCGCGCCGGCGGCATCGACCGTATCGGGCTATCCGAGAAGACATCGCATCCCACAACACCGGTTGTTCTGATGTGTCCATTGATATCGTGCGTGACCGTATGCTCGACCGTCGGGATGGCAAGCGTTTCGAAATCACCCGGGCTGCTGAAAAGTGCGCCTTTCGAAAATGCGACATCCCTTCTCTCGAACCCGTCCCGGATCGGTTCCGAGCCGTCGGCCCACACGTTCCAGGACCACGTCACATCACCTTTTGCGCGGATAACGACCGCACTATCTCCCACCGCCCGCACCAAGTTCGCCACGATGCGCACTCCACTCGGAGAAATCGTCCGTCCCCTTCCGCCGGCTCCGAATCCGATATCAAACAGCGAGACGCAGTCGACAATTGTATTATGTGCGACAAGCGCCCCCTTCACCGGCCAGTAGCCGTTGAGCGGTGATTTAGGTACACCGTTCATGATAGAGACTGCCGATCGGCCTCCACGTCCTAGGAGTCCTTCCATGTGGTTATTCACGACGACGTGATCCTCGCCGATTATTCTGACCCCTCCTGTCCGCTTCTTTCCGTTCCCGATGAACCAGTTCCCCTCGACACGATTCCTGTTTCCGTGCCGGAGCGTCACCGTGCCCGAGCTACCGACGAACGCGTTCCTGCGAACGATGTTCTCACACGACTTGATCGAAATGATCTCGACCTCACCGTCGCAGTTCTCGAACAAATTGTCCTCGATCACGGTTCGGGAATCCTCCATCGAGCGAGCGCTCGTCCCAACCCGTAACGTCTCACCCCCGTTCCAGCCCAGCACCGGACGCCCGGCAAAGTAGTTGTGGTCGATCCTGTGATCATTAGGCTCACCGTTCAGCCATACGACCACGGACTGCCCCGTGTGGTCTTGACCCTTGAAGTAGCAGTGGTCCACTCGGTTACGCTTACCATAGACGGACACCCACTTGTAGTTCACCTTCCGGTCCGGTGGGTTATAGTCCGTGATCACCGTATTGGTCAGTCGGCAACCTTGCGCAGACTCGGCCCTGCGTGAGCCGATCGAGATCACGCTGCCGCCGGACAGTGATCCATCCCGAAACACGAGGCCATCCACCACGAGGTGTTTGCCAAGAATACGCAGGCGAGACTGCCCCGTGAACACGGTCTGTCCTTTCCTGCGAGCCGTCAGGACAATCGGCCTCTCTGGCTCTCCTTCACCCTCGAAAACGAGGTTTACATCCTTCCACTCGTCACCGGATTTAAGGAAGACCGTATCACCGGGGGCGAGCCTCTCTATATACTTCTCGAACTGCTCCACATCCCTGACAAAGAAGTTTGCGGCTCCTGCATCAGCCGGCAGAAGCATTAGAAGGAAGGCGGCCGGGATCCAATTCAGGGTTTTGTTATTCAAATCAAGACCGGTTGAAGATTAGAGGAACAAGGTCGTTGTTATCGATCAAATCACCCACCTCAAGCGAATCAGCATACCACTGCGGCAACACGTTCTTGCGACCGTTGTAGGTCGAACCATCCGGCATAAAGACGCAGGTCATCGCCCGTCGCTGACTGCGTGTCATGTTTGCTCCTGCTCCGTGCACCGTCAATCCATTGTGGAACGAGCAACTCCCCGCTTTCATGGGGGCAGCCACAGGATCGACTTCCTGCAGAACAGGATTCTGCTCAAAAATCTCGGACATCGGCCTGTCTGTCGCGACATCATCGTATCGATGTTTGTGTGATCCCGGGACGAAGTAGAGACACCCGTTATGTGGCGTCGCATCGTCGAGGGCAATCCAGATCGAAATCGCGTGTTCGGACGAAAACGACCACTTCGTATTGTCCTGATGCCACGAGGTCGGATTGCCCCAAGGCATCTTGATCAATGTCTGATCGTGCCAAACACGGATCCCATCCACCCCCTCGAGATCCGCGGCCATCTGACCGATCCTTTCGTCGAGCATCAACTCTTTCACTTCGTCGTTGTCCATCCACAGCTGGATACGCTGCTTGAAAACGGACGTGTTCGATCCGACAAAGGCCTTACCTTCTTCACCGGGCATCCTGGCTTCTCCCCGTTTGGCTACGGCTTCACCTACGACCTTTCGCCACACTTCGAGCTCCGCCGGCGTCAAGAAGTTATCGATCACGACGAACCCGTTTTTTTGGTACGAATGAATCTCATCAGGAGTCAGCTCGTATAGCATCTCGTCTCTCTTTGAATGTCAGACACCCGTGCCTGACCTCAGCTTCCGGGTTTCTTCTTCGTC
>DPVD01000103.1:1425-3446 GCA_003526745.1 Candidatus Latescibacterota bacterium | reverse complement strand
ATCGGGAAGAAACTGTTGCCCGAGATCGAGCGCGCGTTCATTTACAAGCCGAACCGATTCGAGGGATTCAAGATCGCCTGCTATAACGCCGACGATGCTGGATTCTTCGACACGCATCGAGACAATATTAGCTCGAATACGGCACACAGACGGTTGGCCGTCTCGCTGAACCTGAATCATGTGTACGAGGGGGGCGAGCTTCGGTTTCCGGAGTTCAGTGACGTGAAGTACCGACCTGCGGCAGGCTCTGCCCTGGTGTTCTCGTGTGCGCACTTGCACGAAGTTTTGCCGGTGACATCAGGGAGGCGATTCACTCTACTGACGTTTCTCTATGACGAGACTGTTGAGCGGTGGCAGGGGGGCGACCCTTTTGGGTTTTAGGAAGGCAGAGTTCTGTAAAGGCGAAACTCTCGTGCTGAGTTGGGCGAGTAGTTTCCAAGTGGCAGGCGAGGGGCTATGAAAATCGTGGATGTACAGGTCTGTTCGTTGAAGCCACCGCCGCCGACGGAGAAGGGGACGGAGGCGCGAAGGGAACCTTGGGACAGGCTGTTTCGTCAGGCGTCGCCGCGGGACAAGTATAATCCGCCTCTTGAGCGGAACGAGCCCGGTGGGCAGTATTTCGTGAAGGTGACTGCCGAGGACGGGACGTTTGGGGTCGGGAGTGGCGATACGGGCAATACGGCTTCCGTGATCATCGATGATGTGCTGTCTCACATGGTGATTGGACAGGAGGTCGGCGCGATCGACACGTGCAACGATCGGATGTGGCGAGGGTGTCTGTCGTTTGGTCAAGAGGGGCTGACTGCTCGTGCGGTCGCCGGTGTAGACCTCGCCCTCTGGGATCTGTGGGGGAAGGTGACGGGGCAACCTGTCTATGCTCTCGCGGGTGGTCCGACGCGTGAGGAGATGGCCTGCTATGTGACGGGGAATGATGTCGACTGGGGACTTGAGTGCGGATTTCGGCAATTC
Source organism: Candidatus Latescibacterota bacterium (assembly GCA_003526745.1). Classification (GTDB taxonomy): domain Bacteria; phylum Latescibacterota; class UBA2968; order UBA2968; family UBA2968; genus UBA2968. The sequence continues at coordinate 2,477 of DPVD01000103.1, read as the reverse complement.
AAGCTCGCGAGACCGCACGGTGTCGAGAGCGGACAGGCCGGGATCGAAGGGACCGTCGAGTTGATCGCGAAGACGCGTGAGCAAATCGGTGACGATGCGGATCTGATGCTCGATTGCTGGATGGCTTACGACGTGGATTACGCCGTCCAGATGTGTGAGGCGCTAAGACCGTATCGCATGCGGTGGATGGAAGAGATGCTGATGCCGCACGACTTCGATGGATACACCACCCTGCGAAGACGACTCCCGTGGCAGTCGCTCGCTACGGGCGAACACTGGGCGACGCGACACCCTGGCATACGCGCGCTCGAAGCCGGTATCATCGACCTGATACAGGCGGATATAACGTGGATCGGCGGGTTTACGGAAGCGATGAAGCTCGCTCATTATGCAGATGCAAAGGGAATCCAGCTGGCCCTGCACACCGGCGCGAACGATCTGTATGGACAGCACTTCACGGCTGCCATGCCGAACACGCCACTGATCGAGTTCTACCAGGGCACTCGGCCAGGCGTCCCGCTCGAAGAGTGTTATCTGGGAGCACCGACGGAGAGCGGACGGTTGTGCTATCGGTCCACACCGGGAACGCCGATGCCGGTGAATGGGAAACTCGGATTGCCTCCCGGACCGGGGTTTGGGTTACAGATCCCTAAAGCATGGCTCGTGCCGTATGATCCGGAGATCCTGGATCTCAGTCGGCCTCTCCCGCCTCGGCACCAAACGGCGGCGCCCAGATAGACGTTGTCGTGCTAAAGCCAGGGAATCCCTCCCAGCCAGCAGACCCCGCATCAATCCGTTGGCCACGCCTACAACACCCTTTTTCTAGAAGACGCTGAAGATATTCCTCGGATGTGTCACACCAAGCGTGAGCTTCCGTATGCTTACGAGGATGGCCGGGTGTTCAGAATGGCTGCTTACGTCGGAGATGATTGAGAGAAAGACCGCTAGGATGATGGCCGAGCATAGCTTGTCCTGATGGTAAGCGATGACGTTTGCCGCCAAGATATTGAGGATGGCGTTCACGCTCATCTAGGACAGCCGGCGTGACGAGC
>DPVD01000103.1:921-1269 GCA_003526745.1 Candidatus Latescibacterota bacterium | reverse complement strand
CGGGTGTTCAGAATGGCTGCTTACGTCGGAGATGATTGAGAGAAAGACCGCTAGGATGATGACCGAGCATGGCTTGTCCTGATGGAAAGCGATGACGCTTGCCGCCAAGATATTGAGGAGGGTGTTCACGCTTATCCAGGACAGCCGGCGTGACGAGCGGTGGAAAAAACCATCGTGCGGAGCTCTTCACTACCGACGATTGATTGTGGTCGATTCCAGATAGGCCTCCTCCGATCGTTTCTGCTCTTCCTTGTGGACCGATCAGCCTGTCTTCTTCGTCAACGACGGGGATACCTACAAAATGGTGTCGCTCAAAGTAGTCTTGGAATGTCTCTAGCGTGTCGGGGG
>DPVD01000103.1:0-641 GCA_003526745.1 Candidatus Latescibacterota bacterium | reverse complement strand
TCTTGGGATGTCTCTAGCGTGTCGGGGGATCGAGAACGAGATCGGTTAACCTTCGAGTGACTTAGGGAGTTTGAACGCTGCGACCACTGAGGCCGCCGCCACGAGGGCAGAGCTTGTGAACAGGGCTGTGTAGCCGAACATCCCGCCGATCTGGCCTGATACGACGGGTCCCAGGAACATGCCGATCGAGTATACGGCTTGGAAGAAACCCATGGCGGTCGCTTTGTCCCGATCCGGTATGTCGAGGATGACCAGGGACATCAGGATCGGATAGGCGGTGCCGCGAGCGAATCCCGTACAAGCCTGGAGCAGGAAGAGATGGTAGACAGATGTGGTGTGTGGGATGATCGCGATGGTCAGCGTCGCGATGCTGTATGCGATTACGATCGATTTGCGCGGACCCAGCAGCCTAGCGGCGAATCGGTTCGCGTTGAGCCCGGCGATCGAACCCATCAGGAGCGTTATGGATGACAGGATACCGAGCTGGGTCTTGGTTGCCCCGAGGGCGATGGCGAAGTTCGGAAGGAACCCGAAACCGGCTGTGAAGACCGTATAGATCCCAAGGGCAGCAACGATGGATGCCCACTTGAGGGTCGGTCGTTTTAGGATCGTGAGAGACGTACGGAGGCTGAGTCTTTCCT
>DPVD01000224.1:1207-3449 GCA_003526745.1 Candidatus Latescibacterota bacterium | reverse complement strand
GGGGGGAAGCGGGTCATCTCGATATACGAGCAGATCACGTCGGGATCCATGTCGTGCAACATCTTTGTGCCGAATCGCTCCCTCACGAACTGCTGACTTCGGCTGACGTGATAAGGGGTCAAAACCGCGTCGGTTCCGCTACTGGGCAGGGCAACCGTCTCGTCGCATTCACCCGTCGCGTAGACTCCGTCCCCGTCGAGCTCGCAGATACCACGAACGTATCCAATGTCGTGACACAGGAGTGCAGTAATGAAGTGTGCCCAGTCTCTGGGAGTCACCCCCCCCTCAATCAGGTGCTTACCTACCAAGATCTGCTGCCCGACCGTCGTCACGAGCATCGTGTGCTCGACGTCGTGGTAGAGCATGTCAGAGTTGGCGATGTTCTCAAGGGCCAACCGTCCGATCCAGTTGACATACCCGCCGTAGGCCGGGTCGAGATCGCCGAAGGTATGCCGATAGTCCGACTCGAGACCGTCGGCGAAACGGTTGATCGTCAGATACTTGAAGTTAAAGAGCATGCTTCCCCCAGGCCGATACCCGGTTCATATCCGGTTATTGGTATTCTCATCCGTCCTTCCTCACGCATTTGCGTATCTTGGTCGTTATCTGTAAGACTCTACAAATGCCGAACAAACATACGGAATTTCATGGCCGATTTCCACGGATTCATCGGGTTACCGTTTGGAAGGCATACCGATGTGAGCGATCTTATGGCTTGGCGGGTATCAACTGTACAGTTTAAGAGGGAGTTTCCATGTCATACACATTTCAGCAGGGGATGCAGTACCGGATGCCAACCCACTTCGGGCCTGCGCTCGGCCCGCGTCAGGGTCCTGGCGGCCGCAGATACGAGTGTGAGGACAACCCGAAGAGCACGCATATAGCCGTCTCCTTCGAGACCAACCCCGATCAGCTTTCGGCATTGCTGCCCGAAGGATTCGAGTTGGACGAACCGATCGCGACGGTGACTCTGACTCATATGAAAGAGATCGAATGGCTCGCGGGACGAGGATACGCGACGCTTGGACTCACGTTCCCGGCTACGTTTCGTGGTCAGGAGGATACGGCACACGGCCCGTTTCTGACAGTCCTGTGGGAGAACCTGGCCGATCCGATCATTACGGGTCGAGAGGATATCGGGTTCTCGAAGATCTACTGCGAACTCCCCGAACCCAGATTCTGTAATGGAGAAGCACACGGTATGGCAGCGTGGCTCGGGTTCCAGTTTCTGGATATTAGCGTCGTGAACATGAGCGAGAAAGAGGAGGGAGGCGGCACGGTGAAGAAGTCGGTCGATGGGACTCTGCACTATAAGTATATGCCGAGGACGATGGACTGGGGCGAATCAGATTTAGCCTACGCGGTGATTACGCCTTCCACAGGTGGCAATCAGCGTATCGTTGAAGCGTGGACGGGAGAGGGGACGATTTCGTGGCACCGAGCACGGTGGGAAGATTTACCGACTCAGTACAACATCGTAAACACCTTTGCGGACCTCGAGATCAAGCGCATCGTGAGCGGAACGGTTTCTCGAACCATTGGAGGTAAGGACTTAAGCGACCAGCGGATCCTGAAGTAGACAGACGGGAGAACATACGATGAGCAAACCAGGCGCAACCCCGATAGCGGCACCGGGATGGACAGCAAAGAAACGAGACGGAATCTCGCTCGTGGATTGCGATGTCCATCATAACTTCAAGTCGGCATCTGATCTGATGCCGTATCTTCCGAAATTCTACCAAGACCACCTTCTGGATCAGGGGCTGCACCTGCCTTCAGCCGGTTATGCGAACATCCCTTTCCGAACGAACCGTCCTGACCTCAAGGATCCTGATTTGCAGTCACGCGAGGTGAATTTTAGCCTCGAGTTCATGCAGAAAGAGCATCTCGATCTCTGGAACATAGACGTTGCGCTCCTCACGGGGCCTCCACCGTTCTATGGCTATTCCGGTCTCCCGGATCCGGATTGGGCAGCGGCTCTCTGTCGTGCGTTCAACGACTGGACAATCGAGCACTGGCTTGAGAAGGACGATCGGGTGGTCAACGCCATTCTCGTAGCCCCGAATGACCCCGTTCAGGCCGTCATGGAGATCGATCGGCTGGCCGACCGGACGGACACGGCCGCGGTGATGGTCCCGATGAACACGGAACGTCCGTTTGGTCACAGGATGTATCACCCGATCTGGGAGGCCTGCGCTCGACACGACCTCCCGGTCGTTTCGCACATCGGTGGTGGGGGAGG
>DPVD01000224.1:0-917 GCA_003526745.1 Candidatus Latescibacterota bacterium | reverse complement strand
CGGTGGTGGGGGAGGGGCGGCAAGAAACACTCCTACGCCTGTCGGATATCCGACTTATTACATGGAGTCCCGTATGGCTCGGCCGTTCGTGGCGAGCGCCCAGGCAGCATCACTGATCGTGGAGGGGGTTTTCGAGAAGCTTCCAACGTTCAAGGTTGCTCTGATCGAGGCGCAGCAGATGTGGGCGGTCCCACTGATGTGGCACATGGACTCTGACTGGAAGGCGATCCGGGATCAAACTCCCTGGCTGAAGCGGCTTCCAAGTGAGTATTTCCGTGATCATATCCGAGTGGGAACACAACCCTTGCACGAGCCTCCGAACTCAGATCATCTCTGCGAGATGTTTGAAATGCTTCACGCAGAGGAAACGCTGATTTATTGCTCAGATTTTCCGCACTTCGACTGGAATGATCCGGTGACGACGTTTCCCAAAATGGACCAGGATCTACACGATCGTATATTCTCCGGGAACGCGCTGGACCTTCTCAGAGGGAACCGGGCGTAATGGCACGCGTTGTGGTGGGGAAGGTGTCCGAGATTCCGCCTGGAGGACGAAAGATCGTAGTTCCCTTCAGAGGGCGAGCCGGGATCGGCGTCTTCAACATTCGGGGTGGCTTCCACGCCGTTCGAAACATATGTCCACACAAACAGGGACCGCTTTGTACGGGTGAACTGAGTGGTCGTGTGGCGGCGATCGATCCGCCTTCGTTCACGCGAGAGACCCCGGCGGTCACGGGAGAGGGGGAGTTGCTTCGCTGTCCGTGGCATCAGTGGCCATTCGAGATCCAGACGGGACGGTGCCTGACGAACCCGGATGTCCATGTGAAGACATATCCGGTTCGCGTGGAGGGTGAGGATCTTGTTATTGAGTATGAGGACGAGGGGCCAGTTTCTGTGCCGACAGAACGGCCGGTCGA
>DPVD01000161.1:0-8962 GCA_003526745.1 Candidatus Latescibacterota bacterium | reverse complement strand
GAACCCGACCGGTTCAACCGAGCCGCCGCCCGCCGTGCCGCCTCCTGTTTCGTGCTTTTGTCCCCCACCCGCGCCAAATCCAAAGGAGATCTTCGAAACGGGTACTATCACCGTATCCTCAACGACGATCGGCTTCCCGACGACAGTCTCCGTCTGTGCGAGCTCCTTGAACTCCTGAAGCACGGTCTTAATCATATTCTCAACAGACATGCACCACTCCCACTAAGCCGCTTGCGCCCGAGACCTTCTGAGTCCCGATAGCTTACCTTGAAGATACCACACCCCGAATCTGAAACCAATCGACAGAGCCGCTAACACGACCGCGAAAAGCAGGAACCCAAGCCAGAACCAGATCTCGAACCTGAACGAGCCCTTGAATCCTGACTCGAGAAAGTTCGGCTGGAGGTCCAGCACGACTCTCTTGCCAGTAGATGCCCTGAGTGCTTGAGCATACCCGACCGTTCTACCCGTCGCGTCAGGTGAGCCAGCACCATACTGCCCGCTGATCTCAAGTCGCCGCACCCAAACGACTTTCAAGAGTCTGCGCAGAAGCGTATAGACGGCTGGACTGAACCGGCGGTAGTAGCACCGCGCCAGTTCGAAATGCTCTGCCAGACTCTTCTTCGGCCTCTGCTCAGGCTGCTTCTCCTCCTTCTTGTCTTCTTCCTCGTCGGGTTTTTCTGTCTCTTTCGTGCCACCTCCGATGGCACGAATGAGAATCCGAACTCCGAAAAGCTTGAGCTTCCAGAAAAGCCTATCGTCGAAGACAACACCGACCCCGATTGCGCCGAGCGCAAGTCTGAGGGATGCCGATGCGACCAGATCTACGTCATCTAGCCGCCCAGAGGCACCGATTCGGATCGGGATAGCAAAGAAGAGCAGAAGAAGAAGGATGAGAACAAAGAGTATTTCGAGCAACGGACCGTCCTCCGATAAGATTGGGCTACAATAAGCTCTCCTCGCTCTCCGGGCAACTCGTTCAAGTGACTGGATAGGCTTGACACGCCTATACCGTCTGTTCTATTTGACTCTCAGTTGGGTGGTGGTGATTCACAATCTGACGGAACTGGACCATGGCAGACTGCACAGAAAGAATCGCCGAGCTAAGAGGCTCGCAGAAACTGTCTCCTGAAGCGCTCGAAAACCTCGAAACCTGGATCTCGGACGACGCCTACTATGCCTTCAGAGCTCAAGTAGAGGGTCTCCTCGACAGAGACGACCTAGACGAACTGGAGGATGCCTTCAGGACACGGATCGAGTTCGGAACAGGAGGGATACGCGGGAAAATGGGGGCCGGACCAAACCGGATCAACCTCAGAACGATCGGCGAGGCAGCTCAGGGATTGTGCCAGTATGTCCTCCAGTCAGGCATAGAGGGGGCTGCGCAGAGCGGCATTGCGATCGCATTCGACACACGCAACAACTCGGATGTCTTTGCCGATGAAGTCGCCGCGATTGCAGCCGGAAACGGGGTTACGGCATACATCTTCGATGCTCCCAGAGCCACGCCGGAGCTGTCCTTCGCAGTGCGGCACCTCCATACCGCGGCCGGTGTGGTCATCAGCGCTAGCCATAATCCGCCGTGTGACAATGGGTTCAAAGCCTACTGGTCTGATGGCGGTCAGGTTGTGCCCCCGCACGACAGAGCCATCATCGATCAGGTTGAGTCGATCACCGAGATCAAGAGAGCTGACTTCGGCAAAGCAAAGATCCAGGGCCTGATTAGGCCGATGCCGGCCGAGATCGACACTGCCTATGTCGAGCAGACATCCCTTGACATCGGCGAGAGGCGCGACATCAGGATCGTCTTCACTCCTCTGCACGGAGTTGGCGCCACATCGATTGTGCCGGCTCTCGAACACCTAGGGTTCGCAGATGTCACAACCGTTGAGACCCAGAACGACTTTGACGGCAACTTCCCTACCTTAATGGGAGGGGTCGCGAACCCGGAAGACCCGGAAGCGATGGCCATGGCGATCGAGACGGCGCGAAGCTTGGATGCTGACATCGTCATGGCAAGCGATCCGGACGCCGACCGGCTCGGCTGTGCGATCCCTCTCGAGGATTGCGGATGGGACGCCGACCCCGTTGAGCTCGCGCTGAACGGAAACCAGATCGGCGTGCTACTTATCCATCACCTTCTTACGACACTCAAATCACGTAATGCTATACCAAACGGGGGCGTCTTCGCCAAGACGATCGTAACCACTGATCTCTCGGCCGACATCGCCAAGGCCTTCGGGTTGCACGTTGTGGACAATCTGCTGGTCGGGTTCAAGTATATCGCAGAGGTGATCGGTGGTCTTGACGACCCCGCATCATTCGTCTTTGGAACCGAAGAAAGCCACGGATACCTAGCAACGCCAACCGTCCGGGACAAGGATGCCGCCTCTGCAGCAGTGATTCTGGCCGATTGTGCCGCAGCCAGGAAGGCGGCCGGGTCCTCGATCCGAACCTACCTCGACGAGATATATGAAGCGTTCGACTTCTATCGGGAGATCCAGAAATCGGTCACCCGCGAGGGCACGACGGGGAGCAGGGATATACAAAGGATCATGAAGTCACTCCGCGAGGACCTGCCCACTGATATAGCAGGGCGTAAGGTATCTGCTGTGATTGATCGACAGGCAGGCACGTCGACGGACCCTGAGACAGGACAGGTCGTGACCGTCGAGGGAGACACAGGCAATGTGCTCGCGTTCCTGTTTTCCGAACAGGGCAATACACGCGTAACCGCAAGACCCTCCGGCACGGAGCCGAAGATCAAATACTACGTTTCCGCAACCTCGAAAGACCTGACACATCTTGCCGGCGCAGATCTGGCCGAGACGAAGACAAACGTGGACCGTGAGGCCCAGGCAATCCTCGACGGCATGGTCGAGATCGCGGAAGCCGCCCTATCCGGAGACTGACTAGGACAGACATGGCTGATCACACACTACTTGGGGTTGACGGCAATCTCACTACCTACGGAGACCCGACCTTCAGTCGGTTCATCCGAAGAGCCTTCCTTGCCTCTCAGGGGTTCGACAAGACTGACCTGGACCGCCCTGTGGTTGGAATCGCAGACACATCGAGCGACTACAACACCTGCCACGCCCACATGCCTCAAATGGTAGACGCGGTTAAGCGTGGGGTCCTCGAGGCCGGCGGTCTACCTCTAGCCTTCCCGACAATCTCGCTGAACGAGATACTGTTCCACCCTACTACCATGTTCTATCGCAACCTCCTCGCGATGGAAACAGAGGAGATGATCCGTGCGCAACCGATGGATGCTGTAGTGCTCCTCGGTGGATGCGACAAGACAGTCCCAGCACAGTTGATGGCCGCCGCGTCAGCTGACATACCCTCGGTATTCTGCGTGACCGGTGCCATGCGGACCGGCGAGTGGCGTGGTGATCGTGTCGGTGCGTGCACAGACTGCCGGAGATACTACTCCAGCTTTCGGGGGGGCGAGATCACTAGGTCAGAGTTGGATGAGGTCCAGCAGGTCCTGTGTTCGACTCCCGGCACGTGCATGGTTATGGGATCTGCGTCAACGATCGCGTGCCTCACGGAAACGTTGGGCTTGCTGCTGCCTGGTGGAGCATCACCCACCTCGGGAAGCGGCGATCGGCTAAGAAACGCCGTGGCTTCGGGTCGAACCGCCGTGCAGCTTGCGCATTCACCGGTCAGACCAAGCGAAATCCTGACCCGTCCCGCTTTCGAGAATGCGCTCAAGGTGCTAGTCGCTCTGGGCGGGTCTACAAACACGATCGTCCACCTGATGGCCATCGCCAGAAGAGCCGGGATCAACCTGGATATGGATGACCTACAGGAAGCGTCGGACCGGATCCCCCTGCTCGTCGATTGCAAGCCATCGGGGTCTCTTTATATGGAAGACTTCCACAAGAGCGGCGGACTTCCTGTATTGATGAAATCTCTAGAGTCTGAGTTGGACCCAGCACCGATCAACATCGAAAGACGAACCGTCACAGAGCGCTTGTCCGATGTGGATCCTCCCGGTGAATGGCAATCGGTCATTCGGACACTCGAGTCCCCACTCGGTGGAACCGGGTCGCTCACGACGCTTCGCGGGTCTCTGGCGCCCGATGGGGCCATCATCAAGACCTCTGCGGCCACGCCCGAGCTGTTCGAACACGAGGGTCCTGCGGTCGTTTTCGACTCACCTGAGGATGCGGCCGACCGGCTCGACGACCCGAACACGGAGATCACGGAGAATCACGTGATGATCCTCAGGAACGCGGGCCCGATTGCAGCGGGTATGCCGGAGGCGGGATCGCTTCCGATCCCGAAGCGCCTCGCACAACAGGGAGTAAAGGACCTGGTTCGAGTGTCTGATGCGAGGATGAGCGGGACAGCCTACGGTACCGTCGTCCTGCATTGCGCGCCCGAGGCGGCAGCAGGGGGTCCGCTAGCTCTTGTCCGGGACGGAGACCGAATACGTCTTTCCGTGTCAGAACGCAGAATCGATCTTCTGGTGGATGCAAACGAGCTTGCAAAGAGAAGAGAGGCGTTCAAGACCCCGCCGCTCCCCTCGCGTGGGTGGGCGCGTCTATATTCAGAGCACGTACTGCAGGCAAACGAAGGCGCTGATCTGGACTTTATGGTAAACCCATGAATCTGTTCACTGGCGACATCACGGGCCTCCTGGTCCTTTCAATTGTCGGCACTGCTTCAGTCAAGGAGTTGTCCCGCCTGCTCAACGATCGAACGATCAGCGGTGCCCCTATTGTTGGTGATGAGGGCCAGCGTGTTGGAGTCATACCTATTACCGACATTCTTGCCGAAAATTTCAGCAAAGACAAGTTCGGTCAAGCTGATTTCTATGCCTCACCATCCACGGACAGAAAAACAGGGCTAGAAGATATCAGTCCACCAGTAGAAAGTCGGAGCGCAGTGCCCGAGATGGTCCGACCAGGTATCGGTCTTTCGCGGACATCCCAGTAGAGACCGCCAAAAGTCGTCTATTTCATTCCGGTTTTCAGGAAACACCTCAGGCAGATCAAGGTCGAGTTTTTCTTGAAGCAAATCCCAGCGAGAGACCTTCACCATCATCTCATCGTGTGATGACCACTCGGCGCTTCTACCGGCGAGGGATTCGAGTTGAGAAACAAAAGGGTGGCCTTCAGAGAGGCTCCCCAGAATGCGGGTCAGCTGCATCGACCGCACTGACGATAAGACGGCTTCGCCCATCAACCTATATGCCTCTTCACTCCGACCACAGCACTCCGCGACCCACACCCCTTCTTTCGTATCGTTCCAGTTGATGTATCCTGCGAGCTTACCATCGACTGATACACCGGTAGGCGGGAACACGTTGCGATATCGAGCTGGCCCCGTCGACCAATATGATTCGTCTCGTATCTCGGTCGCGGAGTAGGTGCTCGTCAACTCTCCGTGAAGCTCCCTGACACGCGCGAGATCCCTGTCTATCGAGAGAGCGATATAGGACGACGCATCAAAGACCTCGTTCACCCCTGTTACGTCGAGTTCGAACGTGGATATCGGAATCGGTGTCCAGCCTCTTCTGTCGTAGAATGGGGTCCCGATAATCGAGAAAAGGAGGCCGATATCGTAATCGACCTCCTTGAAGTATTGCTCGGCATCGGCGAGTAACCCGCTCGCGATCCCTTGCCCTCTGTAATCTGGATGCGTCAGGAGACTTCCTATACCTCCTGCCGTGATTGTTTTGCCGCGAAGCGAGAGCTTCCGATCCCATACACGCAAGTGACCGACGATCCGACCATCGACCACCGCTATCCGAGTCTGACCGAGCCGATATGTCGGATCTTCTCGTACATAGCTTCTGTATCTCGCAGGAGCATCCTCCTGATCGGGGCGGAGCACGAGATGCTGGAGGTCGATACAGGCTTCCAGCTCATCATCTGATGCAAATCGATACTCGACCAAAGGGCTACCAGATCGGCGCGAGCCAGCCCCCGTCGACGGGAAGCGCAACTCCCGTAATCCACTCTGCATCGTCTGAGGCCAGGAACACGCACGCGCGACCTATATCTTTCGGCAGACCAAGTCGTGGTAGTGGCGTCTTGTCCCTGCATTCCTGTATCTGCTCCTCTGTCTGGTAGTCCTGAATCGGTGTCTCAATGTACCCAGGGCAGATCGCATTCACCGTCACGCCGTGTTCTGCAACCTCGCATGCCGTATCCTTCGACAGGTTCACAACTCCTGCCTTGGCCGGTGCATAGGCGGGTCCTCCTCCCCCGTGGAAGGCGTGAACGGACGCGATGTTGATAATCCGTCCCCCTACCGACTTGATCAGGTGCGGGATAGCAAACTTGGTCCCTAAGAAAAAGCCTCTCAGGTTGATACCCGTGACACGATCCCAATCTTCTACGGACATCTCTTGACTCGACCCGGGTAGGTGAATCCCTGCGTTGCTAATGAGAATATCCAGACCACCAAACGCCTCGATCGATCGGTCAATAAGGTTCTGCATGTCCAATTCAGATGCCGTGTCGGTCTTCACAAATGTGCTCTTTGCTCCGAGTACGGCGCACTCCTCGGCTGTCGGGGTTGTCACATCCTGATCATGATACTTGCCTTGCTTCGGCGCTTCCTGGATGTCCGCGACGACGACGTTCGCCCCCTCCCTCGCAAGCTCGATAGCCACTCCTCTCCCGATACCTGAACTGCCGCCAGTTACGATCGCCGTCCTGTCTTTCAAGAGCATGTCAGCTTTCTCCGATTTCGACCTTGCACGCCGCATCGAGCAAGACGTTGAGCGCACCACCCAGGATCGTCTCACGGTCCCCTTCCGGTATGAAGTCACAATGCGACCGGAAGGCCTCGAGTGAATGCTGGTAGGTCATGTAGTTCCTTACAACCGGATAGTCCGAGCCCCAGCACATCCGGTTTGGACCATACGCCTCGTATAGACCCTTTATAACATCGTGGGTCTCGTGATACGGATACTCCCACTTGCGGTCGGGCATAGCATAGGCGAACCCGGACATCTTGATGTATACATTTGCCACTGCAGCAGAATCGCAGATCGTCCGAAGGCGATCCACATCCCCGACACGCGCACCCGCCATGTGGTGACAAAGAAACGGAACACCCGGAAAGCGTGAAGCCAGCTCCTTAACGACAGGCTGCAGGTCCGCGCCGATTGCAAGGCTCGCAATCAGCTCAAGCTCCTGAGCTGCCTCGAAGAACCGCGTTCCCTCATCTCCCAGATACCACGACCCGTCGTCTCCACCCTTTACATAGTGGGTAAAACCCTTCATAGGGTAGGCTTGGGCTGCCCGCGCCAGACGATCTGCTGCACCTGGGGTCTGGTAGGTCGGCCACCAGCTACAGTCGACGTCGGCGAACATGTCAAGCCGATCGGAAAACCTCTTCACGCAGCCTGCCCCGTAGTCGTTATCGTCCGGATTTCGCTCAATGCGAGCGCAGACGAGTACTGCCCGGTCGACACTGTTCCGATCCATTTCGAACAAAAGCTGCTCCACCTGCCCACGACCCTCATCGTCCGGGACTGCAGGCTCGTAGGGCCATCTCAGCCAAGCGTGGCAATGCGAGTCTATGATCATGTTCAAGTCACAGGCGACCTGCGATCGCCCCCCTTCTAGTGTTTTGGGTACAGACGCGATTCTCTTCCATCAGGATCGAGTATCACGGCATTGAATTCGCCGTCCGTATATGTGAACCGCTCCTGACTTCCATCAGTTAGTTGAACAGTTGCGGACAGCCCTTCCTCTTCGGCAGTCACAAGATCCATACGACTCTTACCAGTTCCTTTTCGCGGTTCCACAACGGCACCGAACCGAGCCGATGTTCCCCTCCGCGTAACCATGACCATGGGGATCCGGTCGAGAACAGACTCCCCCACACCGGTTGCGATTAGCACCGTGCTACCTTCCTGTCCATCGATCACGATATCCGCCGCATCACCATCCATATCGACCGAAGCTCGAATCAGCCCATCCGTCACGCCCGTCCGAACCTCCTCAATAAACTCGAATCCCTGACCCTCGGGAGGGCTCGATTCTTTCTCCGCTGTATCACTGGATATCGATTGGCCGACGTTGTGATACAGCCAGTCATATACCCGTTCACGGCCAGAACGATCCTTTAGTTCGTCCACGACCAAGAGATAGCCAGGCCGAAGAACGAGCATCCGTCTGTGCGTAACACCCTCGTAGGCAGAATCTACTCGAGCAACCGCTGCAGCGAGGTCATCGTTGTGACCGAACCATTCCCCGACACCTTCGGCCCCCTCCTGTGAATCGTGGTCGACCATCACCGTATTGTGGCTCGTTGTAGCACGATACCAGTTCCGGTGGATTGGGAGCCGATAGGCCTGACTCTTCGCACGTCCCGGATCGTAGCCCAGTTCCTTGCCCATGGAGAAGTAGACAAAGGACAGTTTGTCAAAATGACCGTGAAAACCGCCAAAAGGACCAAAAGTCATCACGGCGCTCGATGGACCGTCGGGACCGGACACTCTAAGGATCGCGTGTCCCGCGCCTTTCTTCAACTCACTGCTGCGCCGGGTTGACGACTCGGGCGGTATCTCATCACGGCCGAGCAGAATCGAATCCCAAGTCGGACCCTCTGGCAAAACCGCGAGAAACGCAGGATCCTTCCAGTAGTGATAGGCTGTCTCAAAGCGATGCCCCTGTGTACCAGTCGTCAGAGCATCGCCGAACCTCGGCAACGTGCCGTCGGCCATCACGTAGTCCATCGCCACCGTATACATCGACTTCACCCTCGGATCCTGATACAGATCAATCCCTAGCCGTCTTCCAGTCTCGATCACCCGTTCGACTGCGCCAAGTGTATAGAAGTGGTAGCTCCACGAGTTCTCATACCACATCCCGCCCGGCAGCACAGAGACATCCATCTGGTAGTCGTGACCATTTCCGGGATCCGTAAGGGCCCGTTCAACCAGCACGTCATCACCAAGTACACCACCGATCAGGATAAAAGCGGAGTT
>DPVD01000191.1:0-3241 GCA_003526745.1 Candidatus Latescibacterota bacterium | reverse complement strand
CTGCCCGACGCCACCAAGGTCACACCCGTAACCTTCACATTCTGACCATCGTGCAGCCTTTGTGCGGCTTCGCTGATCTCGCGATGTACAACCGCTTGAAGGTCAGGGGACAAGGTGTTGATGAGCGCGACGATAGGCCCAGCCAACTCGCGCATTATGTCCCAGTAAGCGGTTCCGGATTCGACCTCTACGAAGGTGACCGGCATCTCCTCCACCTCAATATCTAAAAATCCTGCTTCTGACAGAATGTCTTGAAGTCGATTCGGATTCGCGATGCCAAAAATACCCGGCGTGCCTGGTGGAGGGGGAGGTACATTCACGTAATTCATCACCACGCCCATAGGAACCGAAGCGAACGGATTGCGTTGCGGCTCTGCCCACGTAGCCACTGCCGCCCGGCCGCCCGGTTTCAAAGCTTCGTGGGCTCGCTTCATACAAGCCACAGGGTTCGGCATAAACATCAACCCCCACCGACAGGTGACTGCATCGAAGCTCTCACGGTCAACGTCGAGTTCCTCCCCGTCGACGGCGCGAAACTCGACGTTCCTATAGTTTTTCGCCGACGCCTTCTCACGTGCGTAGGCCAGCATTTCCTCCACAAGGTCAGTTCCTATAACAGCCCCGTGTGGCCCGACCCACTCGGCCGCGGTCAGTGCAGGCTCGCCAGTTCCGGAAGCAATGTCCAACAGACGATGTCCCTCAGAAATCCCTACCAATCTTAGCAAACGCTCGCTCACTGGCCGCGCTCCCTCTGAAATCACACGGTCGTGTTTCATCCAACCCGGTGCTGTTAACTTCCACGTTGTGCGCTGTCCTTCTTTAATCTGCGCTGGTTTCATTCCGAGCCTCCTCTTAGAGTTTATTGGATGTTCGTCTACTCAGTCGTGGTAGAACGAGAGCCTGAAGAGTTACCGTCGTATTGTTATTTCATCACGTAAACTTTGTGAATCATCTCACGAGTATGTGGGTAAAGATCACGACATCATACTTAATTGTGCTATTCGATACCTTGGCCGAAAACCGAAAAATTACTAAGCCATCGACTAACTCCCAGTACCCGTGGCCCTTCTCCGGACATTAATCAACTATTGGTGGCTCTGCGATCCTAAACGTGAACTTCGCTCCCCATACTGTCTTGGTCATACGAAAAAACATAAGTGGCATAGAAGTATCCGCTGGGACAGACTCGCAAAGCGATGAGGCGAAGGGCGACTCTCGGCTTTTGGTCCACCTTCCATCCTTGATAACTTGAGACGTCTGATGCTCTCAGCCCTGCTGGTCTTGGCACTCCTCTCTTTTCCATCAAACTTGCTTGCAGAAGGAACGATACAAGGTTATGTCGTTGCATCGGATGACCTGAGGCCGCTCCCATATGCAAATGTCATGGTCGTCAATACCCCTCATACAGTCATAGCGAATCTCGATGGGCGCTTTTCGATCGTCCTCCCTGCAGGTCGATACAAGCTTTCAGCTTCCTTGATCGGCTATCTTCCGAAGGAGCTGGAGGATGTCGCTGTGGATTCTGGTGTTGTCTTGAATGTGACGATAAAACTGACCGCGCGCGTACTTAAGCTCTCGGCGATCACGGTGACGCCGGGACGTTTCTCAATCATGCAGTCTGATCCGGCGGGACAGCAGACGCTGACGCGGGAGGATATCGAGAGTATTCCCCAGACCGGAGAAGACATCTACAGGGCCGTGGCACGACTTCCAGGTATTTCTTCGAACGACTTTTCGGCCAAGTTTACCGTTCGGGGTGGAGAGCACGAAGAAGTACTCGTTAGCCTCGACGGTCTGAAGCTCTTTGATCCGTTCCATCTGAAAGACATAAACGGCGGGTCTCTAAGCATCATCGATGTGAAGGCCGTTGGAGGGATTGACCTGATGACGGGCGGGTTCCCATCACAGCACGGCGGACATCTGAGTGGGGTACTGAAAATTGCGTCCATCGACCCGAAATCAGAACCGCAGACGACCGTTGGGATCAGCCTGATGACCGTCCGTTTTTTGACCGAGGGGCAGTTCGGTGACGGCAAGTTAAAATGGTTGCTGTCTGCTCGACGTGGATACCTAGACATCGTCCTGGACCTGATGAACGAGACGGGTGCTGACCCAAAATACTACGATGTGTTCGGCAAACTAGAGACAGCTCTGGGCGACGCCCATACATTGACGACATCGGTGATGGGGGCCGGGGATGACATGTTTGCGCAGGAGGAGGAGGACACTGCGAGGACCCGATACGACAACGCCTATGTTTGGCAACGTCTGAACTCGACCTTCGGGCAAAAGATTGCTGCGGAGACAGTCTGGTCATTCAGCCGGATATCGCACGATCGCATAGGGACGAACGTTTCGGTCCGTCCTGTTAGCACATCCGGCGGGGCCCAGTACAGTCAGGAGCAACGATGGCACGTCGAGGATGAACGTATCTTCACGATCCTCGGACTCCAGCAGGACTGGTATGTGGACGTCGGTGGGCACTTCCTGAGCGCTGGCTTCGACGCCAAGAAGCTCGATGCGGACTACGACTATTTTAATCGGGAGCGACTAGCTACGAGGACTACGGAAGTTGGTGTGATCTCGGTATACGACACGACGCTCGTTTCTGTTTCGCCGGAGGGATACGAGATCGGACTTTACTTAAGCGATCGGTTTCGGGTCGCTTCCAGCGTGACGGCGGAGATTGGTGTTCGATTGGATCGTATCAGCTACACAGATGACTGGGATCTAAGTCCTAGAGCGAGCGTGGTATATACCCGCACATCCGGTAGCGCAATCCGAGCGAGCTGGGGGCTGTATCACCAAAGCCAGGGAATCCACGAGATGGATGTGGCGAATGGCGAACAGGTGTTTTATCGGTCTGAACGTTCTCAACACCGTGTGGTTGGTATTGAGCACGTCTTTCCTGGCGGCCTGCAGCTGCGGGTCGAAGGATACCAGAAAAGGCGGTCACACGTGCGGCCACGTTGGGAGAACTACTCGAAGGATGTCCTGTTCTTCCCTGAGCTTGAGGCACAGAAGCTCTTTCTAGCTCCCGAAAGCGCCGAGTCGAAGGGTATCGAGGTCTGTCTCAAGCGAGATGTTGGGACCAGATGGAGCTTCTGGAGCAGCTATTCGACTGCTTGGTCCAATGAGTCGATCGGTGGGCGGGACGTACCGAGGAATACGGATCAGCGTCACACCATTTACATGGATGCGAACTACCGACCAAGTGCCAGGTGGCGTATAAACCTGGCAT